>DASXXS010000119.1:0-19612 GCA_036502925.1 Xanthobacteraceae bacterium | reverse complement strand
CACCCTCCGCCGCCGGGATTCAGGTGAAAGTCACGCAGCTCGCGAAACAGCGCGCCGTCATAATCCGGCGTCACCGTCTCCTCGCCCGTGATCCAGGCCAGCAAGTCGCGGTCCGGCACCTCGATCAGGCGCTCGAATTCGATGAGCTCGGCCTCGTTCAGCCCTGCGACCCTGGCGTCGGCAAAACGTCCCATGATCAGGTCCATCTCCCGCATGCCGCGATGCCATGCGCGGAACAGGAGCTTGCGGCGGCGCAAGTCCAGCCCATCGCTCGAACGCGTCGTTCCGGTCATCGGGTTCCTCGCCTGCCAGAGCACTGGAGCCAGCGCGCCACCGAATGCGCCAACGCCAAAAGCCCGGACGTGCCGGGCGCTGGTCATATAGTCGGCGTGGTGGGCAATGTCAGCAGGCAGGCTTCACAGACTGCACAGACCGCGCAGGCAGACTTCGCGGGCGCGCGCGCTCAATCGCCTTGCCCAGGCTTGGGCGAAAAGTGTTTTTCAAATTTGTCCGGGACGCCTTCCCATTCCTTGGCGTCCGGCGGATGCTCGCGCATGATCGTAATGTTCGGCCAGGTCTTGGCGTACTCGGCATTGACGCCCAGCCACTTCTCGAGCCCTGGCTCGGTATCGGGCTTGATCGCATCGACCGGGCATTCCGGCTCGCACACTCCGCAGTCGATGCACTCGTCGGGATGGATGACGAGCATGTTCTCGCCCTCGTAGAAGCAATCAACCGGACACACTTCGACGCAGTCCATGTATTTGCATTTGATGCAATTATCGTTGACGACATAGGTCATCGCTGCTCGCCTCCAGGCTCTTGCGCATGAGCCGCGCGATGCGTACAACCTCAACCATGCTTGAGGTCAAGAGGCGATTTATGAGCGAGGCCGATGGCGGCAGACTTCACGCGGAGCTGAGCGTCGGGGAGGCGGCGAAACGAAGCGGGGTGGCGGTTTCGACCCTGCACTTCTACGAATCCAAGGGTCTGATCAAGAGCTCGCGCAGCCCCGGCAACCAGCGGCGCTATCCGCGCGGCGTGCTGCGACGCATCGCCACCATCAAGGTGGCGCAAAAGGCCGGCATCCCGCTGGCGACCATCCGGCAGGCGCTGGCAACGCTTCCCGAAGATCGCGCGCCGACGCTCGAGGATTGGCGCAAGCTGTCGACCGGATGGCGAATGGAGCTGGACAGCCGCATCCGCAAGCTCACCCAATTGCGCGACCGGCTCGACGACTGCATCGGCTGCGGCTGCCTGTCGATGACCACCTGCCCGTTGCGGAACCCGGCGGACGAGCTCGCCGAAAAAGGCGCAGGCCCGCGGCTGCTCGAGCCGGCCGAGGAGTAGATGCGGCCCGCCGTCCTCAATCCGCTGTTTGCGCCGCTGACCAGCCTCGCCGGGGTCGGGCCGAAGCAGGAAAAGCTGTTTCAGCACCTCACCGGGCGCGGCGATGCGCCGGCGCGGGTGATCGACCTGTTGTTTCACCTGCCGTCCGGCACCATCGACCGGCGGGCGCGCCCCAAGCTGCGCGATGTGGCTTCCGGCCAGGTCGTCACCGTGGCGGTGAAGGTCGATCATCACCGGCCGCCGCCGTCCCGGCGCGCCCGCGCGCCCTATCTGATCTATGCCAGCGACGACACCGGCGACATCGTGCTCACCTATTTCAATGCCCGCAAAGACTATCTCGACAAGCTGCTGCCGGTCGGAGCCGTGCGCTACATATCGGGCACGGCGGCGATCTATGACGGCATGCTGCAGATGGTGCATCCCGACCGGGTGGTCAGCGAAGCCGACCTCGCCAAGCTGCCGCTGGTCGAGCCGGTCTATCCGCTGACCGAAGGTCTGACCCTCAACCAGGTACGCCGGGCCGCCGAATCCGCCCTGGCGCGGATGCCGAGCCTGCCCGAATGGCAGGACGCGAGCTGGCTTGCGCGCGAGCGCTTTCCGGACTTTGGCGAGGCCTTGCGCATCCTGCACCGGCCGGCCGAGCCGACCGATGTCCTGCCCGAGCGATTGGCCTGGTCGCGGCTCGCCTATGACGAATTGTTGGCCGGCCAGGTCGCGCTCGCGCTGGTGCGCGCGCATTTGCGCCGGCCTGCCGGCCGGGCGACGCCCGGCACCGGGCATTTGCGAAAAAAGCTGATCGAGGCCCTGCCCTTCTCGCTCACGCCGTCGCAGACGCGCGCCATCGCCGAAATCATCGCCGATCTCGCCAAGCCCGAGCGGATGCTGCGGCTGCTGCAGGGCGATGTCGGCTCCGGCAAGACGGTGGTGGCGCTGCTGGCGGCCGCGGCCGTGGTCGAAGCCGGCCGGCAGGCCGCCCTGATGGCGCCGACCGAATTGCTGGCGCGCCAGCATTTCAACACGGTGGCGCCGCTGGCAGCGGCGGCCGGCATCAATGTTGCCATCCTCACCGGCCGGGAACGCGGCGCCGAGCGCAGCGACATCCTCAATCGGCTCGCCTTCGGCGACATCCAAGTCCTCATCGGTACCCACGCGGTCTTTCAGGAGGAGGTCGCGTTCCGCGACCTGGCGCTCGCCGTCGTCGACGAGCAGCATCGCTTCGGGGTTCACCAGCGCCTGGCGCTCGCCCGCAAGGGTGAAGCGGTCGACGTTCTGGTGATGACCGCGACCCCGATCCCGCGCACATTGGTGCTGACCTATTTCGGCGACATGGATATTTCCGAGCTGCGGGAGAAACCGGCGGGACGCAAGCCGCTCGACACGCGGGCCATTCCGCTCGAGCGGCTCGACGAGGTGGTCGAAGGGGTCGGCCGCGCGCTGACCGAAGGCCGGCGGATCTATTGGGTCTGCCCCCTGGTCGAGGAGTCGGAGAATATCGATCTGGCCGCCGCCGAGGACCGCTTCGCCGCGCTGAAAGCGCGCTTCGGCGCGCTTGTCGGTCTGGTGCACGGCCGCATGAAGGGCGCCGAGCGGGATCGCGCCATGGAGCGGTTTGCCGCCGGCGAGACGCGGCTCTTGGTTGCCACCACCGTGATCGAGGTCGGCGTCGACGTGCCGCAGGCGAGCGTGATGGTGATCGAGCATGCCGAGCGCTTCGGGCTGGCGCAGCTGCACCAGTTGCGCGGACGCATCGGCCGCGGCGCCGAGCATTCGACCTGCCTCCTCGTCTACAAGGCTCCGCTCGGCGACACCGCCAAGGCGCGGCTCAAGATCATGCGCGAGACCGAGGACGGCTTTCGCATCGCCGAGGAGGACCTGGCGCTGCGCGGCGAAGGCGACGTGCTGGGCACCCGCCAATCCGGCCTGCCCGCCTTCAAGGTCGCCCGCATCGAGGTTCACGGCAAATATATCGGCGCGGCGCGCGACGACGCCGCGCTCGTGCTGGCGCGCGACCCAACCCTGAGCACGCCGCGCGGCGCTGCGCTGCGTCATCTGCTCTACCTGTTCGAACGCGACGAGGCGGTCCGGCTGATCCGCGCCGGTTAGTCTTCTGATGTGACTCTGGCTCTTGTTCGCATTTGCGTTCCAACTTGTCCCGGCTGTGAGCCGGGACCGTTCCAGGCTCCGTCGTTTGGAACGATGCCCGCCTTCGCGGGGACAGGCGGTCCCGGCTCATAGCGCGGCGAAGACGCGCGTAAACGCGCTAAAGGCCGGGACAAGTGTGAGGTCACTTCACCGGCTCGACGCTGCGGCGCGGCTGCGAGGAGCGCGCGCGCACGATGTCCGCCAGCGCCGCGAGCTTCCGCTGCGAATCCTCGTCGCCCGACTGCGCCATGCCGGCCGACATCAGCAGCGTCATCGCGGTTTCGACCGTGATGTCGAGCTCGATCACGTCGCGACGCGGCAGATAGAAGAAGAAGCCGGTGGTCGGATTGGGCGTGCAGGGCATGAAGGCCGAAACGTGCTCGGCCTCGGGCAGGCGGGTGGCGATGTTGGCGCCCGGCGGCTGCGAGAGAAAGACCAGCGACCACATCCCCGGTCCCGGGAACTCGACCAGCCCGACGCGGCGGAAGCTCGACCCCGAGTTCGAGAACAGCGTCTCGAATATCTGCTTGAGGCTCTTGTAGATCGGCCGCACCACCGGCATGCGGTTGAGAATGCTCTCGCCGGCCTCGACCAGCGTGCGCCCGACCAGGTTTGCGGTGAGAAAGCCGAGCACCGTGAGCGCGAGAAACGCGATGATGAGACCGGTGCCTGGAACATGGACCGGCAGGTAGGTCTCGGGCCGGTACGGCGCGGGGATGAACGGCCGCACCAGGTCGTCCACCCAATTGATGAACCACCAGGTGAGGTTTGCGGTGATGAAGAGGGGCCCCACCAGGACCAGCCCGGTCAGGAAGTAATTGCGGATGCGGCTCATCATCCCCCGGTGAAACGGCGCCGGCGCCGGCACCGGACGCGCCAGCGGGCCGTCGTCGGCGCCTGGCGCCGGCGCAGCCGGACCGATTCCCGGATTTCGATCAAAGTCGCTCATAAAATCCACGCACGCATCATGGCGATCCGCCGCTGCGCAAGACTACCTGTTCGCCGCCACAGGGGCCAGTCCGACGGTGTCGCGGCCGCCCCGAGGATCACTCGACCGTCACCGACTTGGCGAGATTGCGCGGCTGATCGACATCGGTGCCCATGACCACGGCGGTGTGATAGGCCAGCAGCTGCACCGGGATGGCGTAGACCAGCGGCGTCACCATCGCGGCCATTTCGGGCAGCACGATCTTGGCGGCCGATTCCACCTGCGCCTCATGCGCGCCCCTGGGATCGGTGACCAGAATGATCCGGCCGCCGCGCGCCGCAACCTCCTGCATGTTGGACAGCGTCTTGTCGAACACCCGGTCGTGCGGCGCGATCACGATCACCGGCATGGTTTCATCGATCAGCGCGATCGGACCGTGCTTGAGCTCGCCCGCGGCGTAGCCCTCGGCGTGAATATAGGAAATTTCCTTGAGCTTGAGCGCCCCTTCCAGCGCGATCGGATAGCTGGTGCCGCGCCCGAGATAGAGCACGTCGCGACTCTTGGCGAGATCGCGCGCGAGCTGCTCGATCTGCGGCTCCAGCGCCAGCGCTTGCGCCATGTGGCGCGGCACTTCGATCAGCCCGCGCACGAGCCCGGCCTCCTCGGCCTCCGCGAGCACGCCGCGGGCGCGCCCGGCCGCGATCGCCAGCGCGGCCAGGACGGCGAGCTGGCAGGTGAACGCCTTGGTCGAGGCCACCCCGATCTCGGGGCCGGCCAGCGTCGGCATCACCACGTCGCTTTCGCGCGCGATGGTCGATGTCGCCACATTGACCACCGAGACCACGTGCTGCTTGTGCTCCTTGGCATAACGCAGCGTCGCCAAGGTGTCGGCGGTCTCCCC
Organism: Xanthobacteraceae bacterium; assembly: GCA_036502925.1. Lineage (GTDB taxonomy): Bacteria > Pseudomonadota > Alphaproteobacteria > Rhizobiales > Xanthobacteraceae > VAZQ01. The sequence goes on along the minus strand of DASXXS010000119.1, from coordinate 14,291 downwards.
CGATTGCGAGACGAAGATCGCCAGCCCCCCCGGCCGCAACGGCACCTCGCGGTAGCGGAACTCGGACGCGACATCGATCTCCACCGGCAGGCGGGCCAGGCGTTCGAACCAGTATTTGGCGACCAGCCCGGCGTAATAGGCGGTCCCGCAGGCGGCGATCGAGATGCGCTCGAGCGCGCGGAAGTCGAACGGCAGCGCGGCCGGCAGCGCCACCCGCTCGGCCGCCATGTCGAGATAATGCGCCAGCGTATGGCCGACGACCTCGGGCTCCTCGTGGATCTCCTTCGCCATGAAATGGCGATGGTTGCCCTTGTCGACCAGGAAAGCCGAAGCCGCGGATTTCACCACCGCCCGCTCGACGGTCGCGCCTTTGCCGTCGCGGATCTCGACGCCCGCCCGGGTGAGGACGGCCGCGTCGCCGTCCTCGAGATAGGCGATCGTGTCGGTAAAGGGCGCGAGCGCGATGGCATCCGAGCCGAGATACATTTCGCCCTGGCCGTAGCCGACCGCGAGCGGCGAGCCCTTGCGCGCACCGATGAGAAGGTCATTTTCGCCCGCGAACAGGAACGCGAGCGCGAACGCGCCGCGCAGCCGCGGCAGCGCCGCCGCCACCGCCTCGACCGGCGAGCGGCCGTTCTTCATCTCGTCGGTCACCAGATGGGCGATCACCTCGGTATCGGTTTCGGTGCCGAACTTTGCGCCTTTCCGCTCCAGCTCCTCGCGCAGCTCGCGGAAGTTCTCGATGATGCCGTTGTGCACGACCGCCAGCCGGTCGGTGGCATGCGGATGCGCGTTGTTCTCGTTCGGCCTGCCGTGAGTGGCCCAGCGCGTATGGCCGATGCCGATCCTGCCCATGAGCGGCTCGCCGCGCAGCTTGGTTTCGAGATTGCGCAGCTTGCCCTGGGCGCGCCGGCGCGTCAGCCGCCCCTCCTCCAAGGTGGCGACACCGGCGGAATCGTAGCCGCGATATTCAAGCCGCTTGAGCGCATCGACCAGCTGCTGCGCCACCGGCTCGCGTCCGAGGATGCCGACGATACCGCACATCGCGCTAAGCCCTCCGCAACCCCGCGCTGATCATGGTCCGGACATCGATGCAGGCGGCTTGAATGCTGGCCAGGAAATCACCATCCGTGTCAACTTGCGAAAATTAAGGCTAACACGACCAAGGCTAACGCGCTTCAGGCTAGCGCGACCGCCACCCCCTACTCAGCTGCCGGACTCTTCTTCTTGATCGCCGCCTTGAGGCTGCGCAGGCGCGCGGCCCGATCTTCCTTGACCACCTGCCGGCTGCGCCCGATGGCGAGCGCATCCGCCGGAACATCCTGGGTGATCACCGAGCCGGTGGCCACATAGGCGCCGTCGCCGATCTTGACGGGCGCGACCAGGGCCGCATTCGAGCCGATGAAGGCGCCCTTGCCGATATCGGTACGATGCTTGGCGACGCCGTCATAGTTGCAGACGATCGCGCCGGCGCCGAAATTCGCGCCGGCGCCGAGCCGCGCGTCGCCGATATAGGCAAGATGATTGGCCTTGGCCCCGGCCTCGATGGTCGATTCCTTCACCTCGACGAAATTGCCGATATGCACCTCCTCGCCCAGCCGCGCGCCCGGCCGCAGCCGCGCATACGGCCCGACCAGCGCCCCCTTGCCCACATGCGCCCGATCGAGATGCGAGAACGAACGGATCACCGCATTGTCCTCGACCGTGACGCCGGGGCCGAACACCACAAAGGGCTCGACCACCACGTCGCGGCCGAATTTGGTGTCCGCCGATAGAAATACCGTCTCCGGCGCCACCAGGGTCACGCCTGCCGCCAAGGCGGCGGTGCGCAGACGCTGCTGCAAGGCCGCTTCGGTCTCCGCCAGCTGCGCCTTGGTGTTGATGCCACGCACTTCGTCCTCCTCGGTCTCGATGGCGACCGCCTTGAGATTCATCGCCCGGGCGACCGCGACCGCGTCGGTGAGATAAAATTCGCCCTTGCGATTATCGCTGCCGATCCGCTCCAGGATCGCGAGCGCGCTGGCCCCGGCGAAGGCCATCAATCCGCCATTGCAGAGGCCGATCGCCCGTTCGGCCGCGCTCGCGTCCAGCTCCTCGCGGATGGCCGCGAGCTCCTCGCCTTCTAGCACAAGCCGGCCGTAGCCGCTCGGATCCCGCGGCCGAAATCCCAGCACTGCGACGGCGGCGCCCTCAGCGATAGCCTGCCGCATGCGACCCAGCGTCTGCGGCCGGATCAGCGGCGTGTCGGCGAAAACGACCAGAACGTCGTCGGGCCGCCGCGCGATGGCCGCCTTCGCGGCCAGCACCGCATGGGCGGTGCCGCGGCGATCGGCTTGAACGAAAATCTCCACGCCCGGCCAGGCGCGCTCGGCCTCCGCCGCCACCGCAGCGGCGGCAGGCCCGATGACGACTGCAGCCGAGATTCCGCCCGCTTCGCGCAGCTCGCAGAGCACATGCGCCAAGAGCGAGCGGCCGGCGATCTCGTGCAGAGCTTTCGGGCGCCCAGTGCGCATGCGGGTGCCCTCGCCGGCTGCGAGCACGACCGCAAGGCAACTCCGCTCGACCATTGCTCTCGATCCCAAATCTCCGCGCTCGTCTTATCCGAGGCTGCCGCCGCGGGAAAGCCGGATGGCACGCCCAATTCGCCGCTGGCCGGCCCAAGATGACGGGAATCTGCTAATGCTTTCAATGAAGTGTTCCGCAAGCGAGAGAGGCCGTCACGGCGCCGGAACAGCGGCTCGCGCTTGACCGCTCCGGAACCGCCAAGCAGGATCGCGGCATCGCGCTTGGTCCTCTCATGGCCGACATGGTCCCGATGCAACCACGGCTTTTTCTCCCGACCGCACGCCAGGCCAATTGGCTCATGGTGATCGGCTTTCTCGCGCTGGGCGAGGCGCTCTATCTACGCTATCTGGCGATCGAATACGCGACCGTCGCGCTGGCTTGCCAGGCAGGCCTCAAGACTTGGCTCTGCGCGACATTCAGGCTCGTCATCATCCTGTTCAATCACGCGGTGTTCGGCTGGATCGCGCTGGCGGCGGCGCTCATCAACGTGTTGCGGCCCTCGGTCGTCTTGGTGGCGATCGGGTTGGCGGCGGCTGGCTTTGGCCTTGTGTTGCACAATGCCGATTTGTCGGGGCTCGCGGTTGCCCTCTTGGTTGTCAGCCTGGGGCGTCCCGCACCCGCACCAGAGTGACCGCCAGCGCGATCAAGCCGGCGCAAAACCACAGCGCCTGCCAATTGGCGATGGTCTCGTTGAAGACAATATAGATGGCCGAAAGTCCGAGCACCGCTGCCGCGGCAAGCTCGGCCGCCGCCGGATACCGGCGCTTGGGATCGCGGTGCAGCACCGACACCAGCAGCAATGGAAACGCGCCGCCGGTCAGGGGCGCGAACGGGAAATCCCGGTAGCGCGGGTCGAAGTCGAGCCCGAGCGCCGCCTGCATGGCGAGCACCGCAAGCCCGATCAGGAGCGCTCCGAGCACCAGCACCAGCGGCCGGCGTGGCCGGTCTGGCTTGCGTCCCAGCACGGCGGCAAAGCTCGGCATCGCCGTTCCGGATGCGGCGGCCGCGGCCCCAGCTACCGGGGCCACCAGGGCAATCAAAGCCCAGGCGAGCGAGCGCAGCCAATCGCCGGCGTTGAGGCTCTCGAGCGGTATGTTCTCCACCGTCCACCCGATCAGCGTTCCGGACACCAAGGCCATCGCGGCGATCGCGAGCCACCGGCTGGGCGCCAACGCAACCGCGGCGGTTCGACGCACCGCCAGCGCGGCGGCAAATATCGCGGCTGCGAGCGCCACGCCGCCGCCGGCCTGCCATCGCCAGCCGGGATGGTTGGAGATGGCCGCTCCCCAGCTGAATTTGGGCTGCCGATCATAGGCGTCGTACAACCCCCAATGCCCCCCGACCGTGCCTTCGAGCTTGCGTTTCCAGGGCTGATCGAAGGCCTCGATCACATTGATCCGGTAATTGTCGCGCCTGGCTTGCGCCAGCACCTCCTGCACGATCCGCGCCTGGTTGGCGCGGGACGGAAGCGCCCCCTCGCGCATTCGGCCGGCGCTCGGCCATCCGAACTCGCCGATCAGAATTTCCCGGTTCGGAAAGGCGGCCGCGACCTGGCTGCGGATGGAACCCACATGGGCGGCCGCTGCTTCAACCGGGATCGGGAAATCCTCCCAGTAGGGCAGGATGTGAATGGTGATGAAATCGACCGCTGTCGCCACTTCGCGGTAGCGCAGCCAGAACTCCCATACATCCGCGTAGGTCACCGGCATGGCGACCTGCGCCTTTACGGCGCGGATGGTATTGACGAGATCGGGGGCGGACATTTCTCCCCGCAGCAAGACCTCGTTGCCGACCACAACCGACTGGATCACCTCGGGAAAGCGCCGGGCGAGCGCGATCGCAGTCTCGGTCTGATGGCGGCTGAGGTCCGGCAGGCTGGAAAGCCAGAGCCCCAGCATCACCTTCATGCCGTGACGGCCGGCGATTTCGGGGATCTGGTCGAGCCCATGATCCACCGAATAGGTGCGAACGCAGTCGGTCACCGGCTTGAGACGGACGAGGTCCTCCTCGATCTGCCGCGGATCGATGGGAACGTCGGGCCCGAACGGGTCCTGATCACCCCGAAACGGCGCATAAGACACGCAGGGGATTTTCTCGCCCGGACCAAGTGGCGCGACCGGCATTTCGATGGGAGCGCCGAGCCAGCCCCAGGCCGCAATGATTGCGGCGGCTGCCAGCGCAAAAAAAACAGCCCCAAGGCGCATCGGCAACCTGCTTCCCCGGCGTCCCCCACGGCTCCGCTTATCGTGCGACCGGGACGGTGCCAAGGCCGTATCAGTTACTATCACCCGCCATCTCCAGTGCTGGCCCGAGGACTCGGCGTTAAGTACCCGACTTAGAACTTCGCTGCCGGAAACCCGTCATTGTGCGCTGCGGTAGGGCGGGTTGATCGCACGGAGCGTCTCGGCGCCGCTCCACCAGCTCCGCCGCATAGAATTTTTGTGCCGCCCATATTGGCGGCTCGCCGATGTGCTGCTTTAATCTGATCCGAGCGCGCAGGACGACATCGTCCGCCTGAGACGGTCCGCCAATGCGCGCCGATGCCAGCCGATTTGGCGACCAGTGGGCCGTTGTGGCCGCACAGTTGACCAAATCCGGTGCGCATATGGGGGAAACAGGCCGGTGACGGCCCAGCAAGCTCAGAGATACCATGCGCCTCGATCGTATGCGTGTTGCCGCCGCCGTCCTTGGTCTGGCGTTCCTGGCCATCACCCCCCGTCCGACATTTGCCGAGGGCAACGACTCCAAAGCGACCGAACGCCCCGCTAACGGCGAGAACAGCAAGGACGGCCAGAAGAAGATCGAGAAGATCGACGAATACGCCGAGGCCGAAAAGCTGTTGGGCGGCCCGGCCGCTAATCCGGAATGCATGTGGCTGGGACGGCGGGTGGTCAGCCTGCTCTGGCGAGACGATCTCGATACCGCCTTCCGCCATCTCGACCTTTACGACCGGTTCGGCTGTCCGTCCGGGCACATCCAGACCGCCTTCCGCTGCGTCGTGCGGCAGGGAAATATCGATCCGAAAGCGCCGGATACGCTCGGTGCGCGGATCCATGCCTGCTGGATCAATCCCAACACCGATCCCGTCATCACGCCGCCGGCGGCGGCGGCGGCCGCGGCGCCCTCCCAGGCGCAATAGAGCCGGCGCTTACTTCGCCCCGCACGCGCCTAAGGTTTCTGCCGCGCACCGGTTGGCCAGCGTGCAATCCATCCGACACGACGGCTGTCTGTACGGACGTTCATCTGTCCGCATTAATGATCAATCCGCAATCACGGAACTATTTTCTTGTTGAGTTGTTGCTTGTCTTGAATTCGCCATCACGGCTGGCTAACTTGATCAACGCCTCTGGCCAGGGTTATCGTTCAAACAAACGACCCTGGCCGAACCTTGGGGACGGGTTCGGGCCTCTGTATCCTGCCCCGCGTGGTTACTCTCTCATGCGCTCCGCCGCCGCCGTAGTCGCGCTCGTCGTGTGCGTGCACGCCGGACTATGGGCTTTGCTCCAACGGCAGCAAGCGGTTCCCGATTTCGGCAGCGTGCTGCCAAGCATCTCCTACACCCCGTATTCGTATTCTCGGCTGCAGCACCCCGAGGACGATGTGCCGCCGACCGCGGACCGGATACGCGCCGAGCTCAGACAGGTTGCCCCCTATGCGCGGGCGGTGCGGACGTATTCCTCCACCGGCGGGGTCGAGCAGGTCCCGGCCGTGGCGGCCGACCTCGGGCTGAAGGTCTGGGTCGGTATCTGGCTCGACGCCAGAGGGGAGCGGGATGGGCGGGAGATCCAAGCGGCCGTCGATCTCGCCCGCCGCTATACCAATGTCAGCACGATCGTGGTCGGCAATGAAACCGTAAAGACCAGAGAGCTGGCCGAGGTCCCCGAAATCCGGGTCCAGAACAAGGACCAGGTCGAAACCATAAGGCTGAGCGATATCCCATTCGAAGAGACCGGGCTGCGCGCGGAAGCAGAAAGCCAGAAACGATCGCTCAACCAATCGAACCCGGAATGCGCCAGGCTCGACAGAATCCTCTACGGACTGAGGGGAGAAAAGTTCGAGGCCGCGCTACGTGCGGAAGCAGAGAAACAGAGGAAGTGGCCCTCTCAGTTGAACAAGGAATGTCCCTCGCTCGACGCGATCCTTGATGCGCTAAAGAGCAAGGTCATCGACGACGCGCTGAAAGCCGAAGCGCAGACCAGGTTGAAGGCGCTCGAGACCGCCGAAACGGAAAACAGGAAGAAGGGGCTCGCCACCAAGACCGAGAAGAAGTCGTTCGACGAGGTCCTCGACCAGATCAAGGCGGAGAAGAGCGCCGAGGCGCAAATCAAGATTCTTCAATGGGTCAAGCGCCGCAGCCCGGTCCCGGTTACCAGCGGCCAAATCTGGACGGACTGGCGGGATCATCCCGATCTCGTTTCCGCGGTCGATTTCATCGGCGCCCACGTCCTCCCCTTCTGGGAAGGGATTCCGGCAAGCCAGGCGGTCGATTGGGGCATCTCCCGCTACGACGAGCTTCGACGCGACTACCCGGGCAAGCGCATCGTGATCGCCGAGTTCGGCTGGCCGAGCGACGGGTACAACTATCACAACGCCGATCCGGGGCGTGTCGAGCAGGCGACGGTGCTGCGCGATTTCACCGCGCGCGCGGAGGCCTATGGCATCGACTACAACCTCATCGAAGCCGTTGATCAGCCATGGAAGGTCGCCGAGGGCAGCGTCGGCGCCTATTGGGGCGTGTTCAACACATCCGGGCAGGCCAAGTTCGCCTGGACCGGTCCGGTCAGCGATTCCGACTACGTGAAGGTGGCCGGCTTGGCGCTCCTGCTCGGGCTTTTGCTGTCGCTGCCGATCCTGGCCAAGACTCATGCGAGCACCCGCGAAGCGACGATGCTGGCGGTCGCCGCCAACGGGGTCGGCGCCTGGTTTGCGATCGTGTTCGCCTTCTGGACCGGCCATTATTTCGTGCCTGGCGCCGCTTTCGCGTTCGTGCTCGGCCTCACGCTCCTGATTCCGCTCGTCTTCATTGCGCTCGCCCGGGTCGAGGAGATCGCGGCCGTGGCCTTCGGGCGCGGCCCGCGGCGCCTCATCATGGGCGCGCTGCCGGCGCCCGAGGGATTTGCCCCCAAGGTGTCCATCCATATCCCGGCCTATCGGGAACCGCCGGACATGCTCAAGGCGACGCTCGATGCCGTCGCGCGCCTGCAATATCCGAATTTCGAATGCGTGGTGGTCATCAACAACACGCCTGATCCGGCCCATTGGGTGCCGATCGAGGAGCATTGCCGCACGCTCGGCGAGCGCTTCAAATTCGTCAACGCCGACAATCTGCCCGGATTCAAGGCCGGCGCCCTGCGTCTGGCGCTCAAGCATACCGCGTCCGATGCGCCGATCATCGGCATCATCGACGCCGACTATGTGGTGCATCCCGACTGGCTCAAGGACCTGATCCCCGCCTTCGCGGATCCGCAGGTCGGCATCGTCCAGGCGCCGCAAGACCATCGCGACGGCGAGCGCACGCTGATGCATCTGTGCATGAACAGCGAATATGCCGGATTCTTCAATATCGGCATGGTCATGCGCAACGAGGCCAATGCCATCATCGCGCATGGCACCATGTGCCTGATGCGCCGCGCCGCCATCGATGCCGCCGCCGGCTGGTCGAGCGATACCATCTGCGAGGATACCGATCTCGGCCTGACCATGCTCGAGCACGGCTGGCAGGTTCACTACACCAACCGCCGCTACGGCCACGGCCTGCTGCCCGACACCTTCGAGGCCTATAAGAAGCAGCGCTACCGCTGGGCCTATGGCGGATTCCAGATCCTGAAGAAGCACTGGCGCCAGCTGCTGCCGCGATCGCGCCGGCTGACGCCGGAGCAGAAACGCGAGTTCGCGCTCGGCTGGCTCAATTGGCTCGGAGCCGAGACCATCGGGGTCGCGGTCGCGATTCTCAATCTGGTCTGGGTTCCGGTGGTCGCCTTCGCCGGCATCGCCATTCCCGACAAGATTCTCACGCTCCCGATCCTGGCCGCTTTTGCCGTCACGTTGGTCCACTTCGTCGCGCTCTATCGCCTGCGGGTGCCGATCCCGGCCAAGCAGATGGTCGGCGCGGTGTTTGCCGCCATGTCGGTTCAGTGGACGGTGGCGCGCGCGGTCGGCTCCGGCATCTGGACCGAGAGCGTTCCGTTCACACGCACCGCCAAGGGCGGCGCGACCCGCAAGGGGCCGGACTTCCCGGCGTTCTGGGAAGGCGTCATGGCCGCGTTGCTGCTGATCGGCGCCGCGCTGGTGGTGATCACCAATTACAAGCAAATCCGCGAGATCAACCTGTTCGCGCTGGTGCTGGTGGTCCAGAGCCTGCCGTTCCTCGCCGCGGTGGCGCTCGCCCTGGTCGAAGGCTCGCGCTTCAACGAATTCGCCTATTGGCGCAGCGTCGAGGCCAAGGTCGCCGAAACCCTGCCCCGCCCCGCCCCGGTCGCCGAGGCGCCGGCGCAGGTCCCGGCGTTGCCGGTGCTGCCAGCGGAGATTTCGGACGTAAGAAGCCAGATGTCCGATCTCTGATCTGCGACATTTACTGCAACGCGGTCTCCACGAGCTTCACCCAATACGAGGTTCCGATCGGGATCGCCTCGTCGTTGAAGTCGTAGGCCGGGTGGTGCAAGCCCGCGCTATCGCCGTTGCCGACAAAGATGAATGCGCCCGGCCGCGCCTCCAGCATGAACGAAAAATCCTCAGCCCCCATCACCGGCGGCGTGTTCTCGTCGACGCGCTCGCGGCCGACCACTTCGGCGGCGACCGCGGATGCAAATGCGGTCTCCCGCTCGTGGTTCCGGGTGACCGGATAGTCGCGCTTGTAGGTGAACGCGACCTTGGCGCCATAAAGGCGCGCCGTCCCTTCCACGACCGCGCGCAGGCGCTGCTCCAGCACATCGCGCACCTGCGGGTTGAGGCTGCGCGCGGTGCCGCGCAAGAATGCGGTCTGCGGGATCACGTTGTCGGTCGTACCGGCCTGGAACATGCAGATCGAAACTACCGCAGATTGTAGTGGATCTATATTACGTGCTACGATTGATTGAATCTGATTGATCATCTGGGCGCCGACCAGGACGGAATCGATCGTCAGATGGGGCCGCGCCGCATGCCCGCCATGGCCTTCGATCTGGATCGTCAAGCGGTCGGCGGACGCCATCAGCGGCCCGGGCCGGATCGCGAACTGGCCGACCGGGAGCCCCGGATAATTGTGCATCCCGTAGACTTCCTCGATGCGGAAGCGCTCCATCAGGCCGTCCTGGACCATGGCCTTGCCGCCGGCACCGCCCTCCTCCGCCGGCTGGAAGATGACCACCGCCGTGCCGGCGAAATTGCGCGTCTCGGCCAGGTAGCGCGCCGCGCCGAGCAGCATCGCGGTATGCCCATCGTGGCCGCAGGCATGCATCTTGCCGGGCACCGTCGACTTGTAGGGAACCTCGGTCGCTTCCTCGATCGGCAGCGCGTCCATGTCGGCGCGCAGCCCGATCACCTTGCGGGACGCTTCGCGCTGCTTGCCGCCGCGAATGATGCCCACGACCCCGGTGCGGCCGATCCCGGTCACCACCTCGTCGCAGCCGAAGCTCTTGAGCTTGTCGGCCACGCAGGCCGCCGTGCGGTGGACGTCGTAGAGCAGCTCGGGATGGGCGTGGAGGTCGCGCCGCCAGGCGGTGATGTCGCCATGCAGGTCGGCGATACGATTGACGATCGGCATCAGTTCGGCTCCGGTCCGTGATGCATGCAAGACTATGACTTATGCGAGCTATTTGCTAGGACACGAAAGCACATCGGGCGTGTAGGGCACGCGGTTGGCATTCCTGTGCGCGGCCTGCCGGGCGGCAAGCGGGGAACTCCAGTCGCGAAAGCAGGGGATCCGCGAAAGATGCGCATATTGGTTCTTGTTTGCAGCGCGCTCCTGGCGCTGGCCGTCGGATTTGAGGTGTATTCCTCGGAATATCCGGCTACCGCTCTGATCGAGCTGGTTCAATCGCGGCCGCTGCTGCAGAAGCTCGCCTGGGCCGTCATCATCGTGACGCCGTTCGCGCTGCTCGCCGGCGCGCTCTGGGAGAGCGCGAGGCTGGACCAGGAGCGCAAGGCCAACGAGGTGTGGGAGACCCGCTTCCGCGGCATCCGCAAGGCCGCCGAGGAGCTCGAGGACGCCCAGATGGATGTCGACCGGGCGACGAGCTACCTCGAGCGCAGCGATCCCGAGGAGGCGATGAGCGCGCTCCAGCGGCGCCTGATCGAGGCCGAGCGCACGACGCATCTGCAGCAAAGCCGCAATGAAAAGGAAGGACTGCTGGCCCGCATCGATATGGCGCGCCAGCAGCAGCAGGCGCTCAGGGAGAAGCTCGGCGAGACGATCGAAAAACGGCGCTTGATCGAACCGCTCTTCTTCGAGCTGCAGAACTCCCAGGAGATCCTTGAAAAGGATCTCGCCGCTCTCAAGGCGGAAGATCTCAGTGACCGTCTGCACGCCCTCATGCAATCCATCGAACGAATGAAATCCCGGTGCAATGACGTCGAACGGATGATGACCGCGTTCGCGCAGCAGAAAGGAGAGCTTGACGCGCTGAAGGTCCGTCTCGCTCCGCTCGAAGACAAGCAGAGTGGCGTCCAGAGCGTCCTCGATGCGCTGCACGAGATTCGCGACCAGCTCACATCGACCATCGAGCGTCTCAACCAGGATGGAGACGCAACCCTGGCGGAGCGTGCGGCCATGCTGGCCGAGAGCAAGCAGGTGTTCGACGAACGCGTGTCGGGCCTGATCGAGCAGTTCTCGAAGCTCGAGGGAATCAACAAGGATATTCGCGGACTGTTCGACAAATTGCGCGGCGAGGTCGATGCCCAGCTGGTAGCTTACGACCTCGGCCCCAAGTGACCGATGCCGGCCGGCACGACGCTCGCGCCGATGTCATCGACCCGAATGCCCGGCAAACGCTCGCCGGCGCGATCGCGCCCTGACCCGATCGCGCACTGTTCGGGGCGGCGCGGCTGAGCTAGGGTCTTCCGATCAGCTCGAAGGAGACAGGAATGCGGACCACGATCTTATGCGCCGCCCTCATTTTGCTTTTTCCGGTTCTCGCGTATTCCCAGTCGGCCACCGCCGCAATGCAGGACTTCGGGCTATTGGGGACGTGGGCGGGCGAGTGCGGCGAAAGCGCCGGTCCGACGAACAATCACGCCACCTATCTGGTGACGTCCTCCGGCGGCCTGCAGCTGAAATATCAGTCGGGAGCGGATTACGAGGACAGCGTCTACGACATCCTCGATGCCAAGCGCGTCGGCCCCGACAAGCTGTCGTTGCGACAGGTCCTCATGAGCAACGATCGCGTCACGCTCGATATCGTGCTGTTGAAGGAGAACGACAAGATCCGCATCTGGTCGTCGCTGTTCCCGGACGGAACCGCGCTGGTGGAGGATGGCGTGATGACCTCGATGACCGGGCGAGAGACCCGCTGGATGATGCGCTGCCCGTAGCCACAGGGCTGGCGCCCAAGCTGCCCGTGCGGCCCCAAATACATGGGATATCATCGAAAATTAACGACATCGGGCCGCGGTGGCCCGGGCAAATTTATGTAGGTTTGAGGGCCATTTGGCTGTATGCTCGTTAGATGATCGGCAGGCGAAGAATCGACGGAACGAGCGGGGCGCCAGCGCCCCGACGTCCGCGCCCTGGATGACGAATTAGCCATCATCCGGCGGCGGGCGGGGGCGTCGCGCCGGCGTTCTGTAGCGACCTTATCCGAGGATCAAGACATGAATTCTTTCGACTACACCGCCCCGGCAGAGCTGTTTCCCACGCGCAGCCGCAAGGGCAACCGTCCGATGGGCTACCGCCGATTCGCCAAGGCGGCGGAAGCCATCCGCTTTGCCATCGAGGAGCTGCCGCCGGATCTGCTGATCGGTGCGCACCTGGAAGTGGAAGAGCAGCGATTCGACTCTGACGGCATCCGCCGACTGTACGAGAACACCGACTATCCGCTGGCTCGCCGCGCTACGCCGCCCGCCCGATGAGCACGCGGACGTTGCGGCACCTGCGCGGAGCCGAGCCGCGGGTGGCAATGCCGGGGGCGCATCGATCCCGGCCGATGCGGCTGAGCGGAATGTTGCGCGCCGGGTCGTTCTAGGTCATCGCATCGAAGTCATCGCATCGAAGCCATGGCAGGAAGCAAAATGGGAGGATGATATGGCGAAAGGTCAAATGCGAAGCACCCGCGAAAAAAAGAAACCAAAGGCGGACAAGAACAAGAAGAAGAACGAGGCCGCGCCGGTCTCTCCGTTCGCATCCGCTCGCGCTCCCGGAACGCCGGGTTACGCGGGAAAGAAAAATCCTTGATGCACCGCGCCTCGAGGCGCTGGACCGCGAAGATTTGCCCGCATGGCGCGCCGGCGGTGGCACGCCAATAGCCCTGATGTCGGCACACTGACCACGGCGTACCGGCCATGACGTTGAGTTTCCCCAACCGAAGCCGCTCCTACGATGCGACCCGGCGCGCCGTGCGGTTTTGGGGGCACGACAGCGCGATGGAAGCTTCGTTTTTCGTGACCGAGGGTGCGCTGAAGCAAATCCAGCCCGATGCGCGCTTCGACGAGGACAGTCTGCTCAGCGTCTTCGATGCGAACCGCGACCTGATCTACGCGGCCGCCGCCAAGGTCTATGCGCGCGGCCGCAAAGGCTCCTATGAGTTGATCGGCAGCGATTTCTGAAGCGGCGAGGCCTGTGCGCCTCAATCCGCGCTTGCCATCATCTCCCATCATGCTATTGGAGCCCACTCGCCGGAGGGCTCGAAGGAATTTTTCGAAGGGACTGATAGAGACCGGACATCGGCCGCGTTGGCGTAAGCGATTGAAATGACACAAGTGAGCCCGTAGCTCAGTCGGTAGAGCACGTGACTTTTAATCATGGGGTCGTGGGTTCGAATCCCGCCGGGCTCACCAGCAAATTCAACAAGTTAAAGCCCCAGAAGCCGGGGGCCCCACCAAGGGCAGCATTTTTTCTCGTCGGAGCATCGTCGATAAGCGCAATCGGCGTCGTGCACGATACCCTTCTTGGGGTCGAACGGCGTGTAGCCCCCGCGGTAGATTTTCGCCGCCTGAGTGCCCCGTCGACCTGACACGCAGCCGCCGTTGTTAATGGCGCACACCCGCTACCGCGGGCCGCCGATGACGCTCGCCAACATGCGGGCGAACGGTGTGCGCTCGCTCTCGGTGACTTGCCAGCTCTGCCTCCGCGAAGCCGTGATGAATGTGGACGCCTTCGGCGATGCGGTCGCGGTCCCGGCCTTCGGGCCGCGCATGGTCCGCACTGTCCGCGGCATCGTCGGCGCGGACGCCCGGCCGAATTGGAAAGAGCGAGAGGAGCGGGAAACCTTGACTGGAGTGCAATGGCAGCGCTGACAGCCCGCGCGCACAAGGAAACCCCGCCGGTTCCCATCCGCCTGGCGGGGCTCCCAGACGGGAAGCGGGGAGTATGGCTAGGGAGTTGCTTCGCCGTCCAGTGACATAGTACCGCCTCCCGGCACGGTCAGACATTGATAACCGTCAAGTGTCGGGACGTGGAAGCGGGCCTACGCGATGCGCTCTGCTTTAGCGCGCTGAACGGCGCTATTCCTGCGACGACGCCAACGGGTCGAAAGCATAGGCGCCGGCGCCGGAGTAAATGGCGGCGTTGGCACGGGCGTAGGCTCTCAGGACGC
>DASXXS010000118.1:0-3958 GCA_036502925.1 Xanthobacteraceae bacterium | reverse complement strand
AGCCCATCAGAGCCATCACGTCGTGGTGCCCGAGGAATTGCTGACCCATGTCACGACGGTGACAGGCGAGCGGCCGCAGGCACTGATCCGCGCCGACATCGTGTATTTCGAGACGACGGCGGGCGGGGCGGTTTTCTCGGTTGGCTCGATTACCTTTTGCGGCAGCCTTTCGCACAACAACTACCAAAACAACATCTCCCGGATGCTGGAAAACGTCCTGCGGCGGTTCCTGACCAAGTGAATTCGTGCCTCCATCCGATGCGGCCGCTCCGGCTCCGCCGCCTGCCGGGAACATGACACGGACCATAGCGAAGCCGCCGCTGCGCCTTGGCTATTTCACGCGCCTACTCGATCAGGCGGATGCAGCCGAGCGCTATCGCCTGGCCACCGCGCAGATCATCCATGCCGAACGCTGCGGCTTTGACTCCGCATGGGTGGCCCAGCACCATTTTCACGAGGACGAAGGCGGCCTGCCGGCACCGTTTGTGTTTCTCTCCCAGGTCGGTGCCCGGACGACGCGTATCCGCCTGGGGACCGGGATCGTGACGCTGCCGCTCGAGCTCCCGCTCAGAGTGGCGGAGGACGCTGCCGTACTCGACCTGATGTGTGGCGGTCGGCTCGAGGTCGGGATCGGCCCCGGCGGCAACCTGTCGGCATATGACGCCTTCGGTCTCGACAGTACCGAGCGCACGGCGCTGCTGGTACGGCATCATCGCATTCTGGTCGACGCTTGGTCAGGGCGGGCGCTTCCCGGCGGCGACCGGCTCTATCCCCCCAATCCCGGGCTGGCTGATCGGATATGGCAGGCAACGTTCAACATCGAAGGCGCACGGCGTGCCGGTGCGGCGGGGGATGGACTCATGCTGTCGCGCACGCAGCCGCGCCCGGCGGGAAAGCCGCTCCTGTCGCTGCCCGACATCCAGAACCCGATGATTGACGCCTATCTCGCGTCCCTGACGCCGGCTCGAGCGCCCCGCATTCTCGCATCACGTACCGTTTTTGTCGCGGACGATCGCGCCGAGGCGCTGCGTCTAGCCGAGATCGGTCTCGCGCGGCAGCGGGTCCGCTACGCAGCCATTGGCCGCGCGGTCTTTGTCGAAGGCATGTCGATGCACGATCAGATCGCGGCAATGGACATCCATATCGGCGACCCGGATGATGTGATCGGGTCGTTGCTAGCGGACACGGTACTGGCCCGCGCCACCGACCTGACCGTTCAGTCGCATTCGATCGATCCGCCTCATCCTTTCATCCTGCGGTCGATCGAGCTGGTAGCCGAGGTAGTCGCACCCGCGCTGGGCTGGATGCGGACCGGCGCGGCGGCCGAGCGACATGGTTGATTGGAAAGCACGCGGAGGAGGGCGATGTCGGCGGCACTCACGGATGTCATCGATGCGCTGGCCGGCATCAGGCCCGGCTCCGCGCTGGACGCGGTCCGCAATCGGCGGCCGCAGGCACGCGAGCAGGCAGAGGCCAGCTTTCGCGCGCTTTTCGAGCCGGAGTCTTTTGCCGGAGTCAGCGCCGCCGAACGCTTCGCGGTAGCCGTGTTCGTCACCGGTCTGCATGGCGATGCGGTGAGCGCGGCGTTCTACGCCGAGCGCCTTGGCGCGACCGAGCCCTCGCCGGGGGTCCCAGCTGCGGTCGATGCCGCGATCGCCGCCGCCAGCGGTCAAGGCCCCTATGGCCGCTACCCTGTCGGGTTGCTGAGCCGCGAAGATACGCCCGGCCCAAGCTATCATGTCGGGCCCGAAGCGCGTCGAATCTTGGGGGCGCGCCTGGCCGCTGCCTTCGATCACGCGCACCTCCTGGTCTTCCATCCGCGCGACGCCGCGCCGGCGCGGCTGCAAGCGCTGTTGGATGCCGGCTGGTCCACCACCGACATCGTGACGCTGTCGCAGATTATCGCCTTCCTGTCGTTCCAGATTCGGGTGGCCGCCGGGCTGCGGATCCTGGCCACCGCCTGACAGAGGAGCCCCGATCGTGGCCGACAAGATCGTCCAACCGCCGCTCCACACGGCTCCTGCTGTCTTCACCCGTGCGCTGCTCGATTGGCTGCCCTGGCTCGAGCCGCTCGCCGAGGAAGGCCTGACCGAGCGGCAAATGGCAGGCCTCGTCGATGCCGTTCGGGCCAAGTCGCCGTATTTCCGGCTGCTCGCTCGCGATCCGGACGCGTTGCGGGCCCGGACGCTGACCGACAAGGACATCTTCTACAACCCGGAAGCAGGGCTGCCGCGGGGCGAGCGTGAGTTGGCGGCTGCCGCGACTTCGCGTTTCAACGGCTGCATTTACTGCGCCTCGGTTCATGCGCGGCACTCGGCGACCTATTCGAAGCGCGCGGATGACGTGCAGCGGCTGCTGGACGAAGGCGTCGCAGCCGATCTCGGCGAGCGCTGGAATGCCATCATCGCCGCCTGCGTCGCGCTGAGCGCGACGCCGATCGCCTTCGCGTCGGAGCATGTGGAGCGGCTGCGCCGCGCCGGGCTCGACGATCTGGCGATCGCCGATGTCATCCATGCGGCGGCCTTCTTCAACTCGGCCAATCGGCTGATGTTGTCGCTTGGCGAACCCGCCCTACCGGCAGAGGCATAGCAATATGACTCCCCGCCGCTTCGGTCCTCTTGCCTATGTACCGATCACCCGCCGCCCGAAGCGTGATGCCGCGCAATCAGAACGAGCAGGTGCCGCGCTCCCCAATACATCTGCTCGCACCCCGGCATGTAGCGCGCCACCAGCCGAGACATCGTCCAGCATTTCCCGGTCAGCAACTGGGACGAACGGCGACTGGCCTTCTATAGACGCATCATCCCGAGCCTGCCCAGTGCCGGCAGCTTCAGCGCCGGCCTGACCGGGTCGACCCCAAGACTGAGGCCCAGCACGTTCACCTCAAGACCCTCTCGGGCGGCGAGCAGGATACCGAAGATCCCATAAAGCGATAGTTGAAACCCGGACCCGCTGGGTGCGGCGGCGAACAAACCGCCGCCCGGCAGAAAATCCTTGCCGACCGCATTCGACGGGAGCTGGATCGCCAAGTCGGGGACCTGCCGGGCGATGTGCGCGAGGAAGGTATTGCTGTTGGGCCCGGGCCAGGCACGGTAGGTATTGGGATAGGGATAGCTCGCCACCGCGGCGCGCACCTGCGCGATCATCTCGTCGACACCCGCGCCGCGGCG
Organism: Xanthobacteraceae bacterium; assembly: GCA_036502925.1. GTDB lineage: Bacteria > Pseudomonadota > Alphaproteobacteria > Rhizobiales > Xanthobacteraceae > VAZQ01. The sequence goes on along the minus strand of DASXXS010000118.1, from coordinate 788 downwards.
CTCGAGCAAGATCTGCGGCCGAATCCCGAACCAGTAATTGTCCGGTCCCATCCGGTCGATCCGTACCGCCGGCGCCCCGTTCGCGACACCAAACCCCAAGACCTCGTAACGAGTGAAGCGGGGTGCTCCGGCAGGCTTCACGGCAATCCAGGTGTGGACCGAGAAGAGACCGCGCCACGCCACGGCCGGGGCGGCAAACACCTGGATCACCGCCTCCTGTGTCACGGCGGGGTCGGGAGAGAGGCCGGTCGGATCCCGCCGCGCCTGGCGCCACGCAACGCTGCCCCGCGGGTCGGGCAGGCAGAAGCTGATCAGCACGGGGACAAGGTACAGCCCAAGCAACAGGAACGCGGCACCCCACACGCGATAGACACGTCTTCAGGACAATGGGATCGTACGCAGCATAGCCGGGTCGTGAAGGCTGCCGAGCAAGGCCGATGCAGTTCCGAGTCGTGACGCTCAATCTGGAACCGGATCATAAGCGCTGGAGCGACCGGCGTCCGCTGATCAGCGCTGAGATAGCCGGTTTGCGGCCGGACGTCATCGCCTTGAACGAAGTCTGTGTGCCGCTGCAGACCGCGAGATTGCTGCGCGACGCCGCAATCGCCGCGACCGGCATTCCGTACAAGCTGGTCCAGCAAACCCGCGTCAATGGGCTGTCAAAGGTCGAAGGCGAGGCTTTACTGACCCGGTTTGCGGTCGTCGAAACCGGCAATCTCGATTATCAGATCCGCGACATCGTCGCGCTGGTCGCCCGCGTCGTGATCGAGGAGAGGCCGGTCGATTTC
>DASXXS010000117.1:0-11211 GCA_036502925.1 Xanthobacteraceae bacterium | reverse complement strand
GACTAAGGAAGTCCGTCGCACTTAGCGACGAATTTTTGTCAGAACAAGCAGACAACGTGGCGCGCCGCTATTCCGTCATTTCACGTGGTCCCCGTAGCCGGGCAGCGGGTCGACGACGGTGATCTGCTTTACCGGGAAGTTGGAGACGATCTCGATCTCGTTCTTGTGGACGATGAGCATCTCCTCGATGCGCACCCCGTAGCTGAACTTCTTGCCGTGCTGGGTCTCCAGCGCGAACGTCATGCCTTCCTTGATCTCGACCGGATGATCGAGCGACCAGATGCGCGAGATCACCGGCGGATCGTATTGCGCGAGGCCAAGCCCATGTCCCCAGAGATTGGCGGCGGCCTGGTCTTCATCCTCATAGCCCCAGGTCTCCATCGCGGAGGGCCATTTGAGCGCGATGTCGCGCGTGGTGGCGCCGGCTTTCACCGCGCCGATCGAGTCGTAGAGCCAGCCGAGCGCGGTCGAATAGGTGTCCTTCTGCTCCTGGCTCGGCTCCTTGCCGACACAATAGGTGCGGTAATAGCAGGACTTGTAGCCGTTCCAGGTCAGCGCCGCCAAATCCATGAACACGATGTCGCCCGGCTGGATGATGCGGTCGGAGAAGTTGCGCCAGTTCGGCCAGGTGTTGGGGCCGGACGACACGATCACGTCCTCCACGTCCTCCATGCCGGGAATCGAATACAGATACTTCATCAGATGCGCCGTCACCTGGTTCTCGGTGATGCCGGGGCGCAGGAACTTCATGCATTCCCAGTGCGTGGCGTCGCCGATGGCACCGACGATGCGCATGCATTCCTGCTCGTCCTGATTCTTGACCGCGCGCGCCTCCATCATCGGGGTCATGCCATCGACCCAATTGATCTTTTTCTCCTTGAAGATGTTGAGCATGTTGATGTCGACGAAATCGACACCGAGCTTTTGGCCGGCGACGCCGTGCCGCTTCATCTCGTAGAGGATGGCGTCGGCGAACTTGGTGACCTGCTGCACCGACGCCGGCCCGGCCGCGCCTTTGATCCAGGCGAAGGAATGGCGCACGTTCTCCTTGGGAATCCACGGCGAATGGCGCTCGATTTGAAAGCCGAGATCGCCCTGCTCGAACAGCACCGGCGCGCCATCGCCGCACAGGATGGCATAGCGAAGGCCCGGCTTCAGCCGGTTCCAGCCCGGCGTCAGCGTGCCGGTGAGATAGCGGACGTTCTCGTCATACATGCACAGGACGGCGCCGAGACCGTGCTTCTTCATCATCTCGCGGGCGCGCTCGGTCCGGTAGGTCCGCATCCGTTCCCAGTTGACGCGCTGCTGCCAATCCAATCCGGCGATGCCGAAATTCGCTCCCATAACGCTCTTTCCCTCGATGCTGCGCGGACGTCCGCGCCAATGGAATGCCCGACGCTAGGCCGGGTCGACGCCAGGGTCGGCTTTGAGACCGGCCGCCGCGATGCCGGCCACGGCGCACTTTTCGTCGTTGTCGGAAGTGTCGCCGGAGATGCCGACCGCGCCGATGACGTCGCCGGCGCCATCGCGGACCAGGACGCCGCCGGTCACCGGCACGAAGCGTCCATCGCTTGCCGCCGCGAGCGCGGTGAAGAACATTTGCGAGCGCGACACGCGCCCCGCGAGCGTGCGGGATCCGAAACCCATGCCGAGCGCGCCCCAGGCTTTGCCGAAGGCAATGTCGAAACGCAGGATGCCGGATTTGTCCTCGCGCTTGAAAGCCACCAGGTGGCCGCCGGCATCGAGCACGGCAACCGAGAGCGGAGCGAATTTGGCCTCGCGCCCGGTCTTGAGCGCGACATCGAGGATGGTGCTGGCTTGCGCGAGCGTGAGGGACGACATGCTGGCTCCCGAGGTTTTGTTGGTCCGATGACTATAGCGAATTGTTGGGCCTGTCACCCCGCAGCTGCCCGCGTGCAGCCTGTAGGAGTAATTGTGGAGGCGCGCCTTGTGTCGTCCCCGCCGTAGAACCGGGACGGATGATCTGCTGCCTTGCGGCAGTCAGCTGCCCTTGCGGCAGTCGTGGCAACGATACGGGATTACGTGTCCCCAAGAAAGGCGGCCGGCAACCCCCGCAGCCACTTGAAGGCAGCCACCCCCGATGTGTAGCGTCCGCGGCCGTCGTGACCGGGGGGTCGTGACGGCGGGGGAGGTTCGCTCATGGGTTCGGCGAAGACAAAAGGCACGGTCGGTATCGTCGGGCTTGGCATCATGGGCGGCGCCTTTGCGAGAAACCTCCTGGCCGACGGCTGGCGCGTGCTCGGCCACGATGTCGATCCGGCGCGCCGGCGGGCGCTGGCCAAGGCCGGCATCGAGATCGCGGCCGATGCCGGCAAGCTTGCCGGCACAGCGCGCGCGATCATCACCAGCCTGCCCGATCCGGCCGCGCTGGAGGCCACCGTTGCGGCCATCGTGGGCGCGCGCCTGCGGCCGCTCGTGATCATCGAGACCGGTACGTTTGCGCTCGCCGACAAGCTCAAGGCCGCGCGATTCCTCGGAGCGGCCGGCCACGTCCTGCTCGATTGCCCGGTCAGCGGCACAGGCGCGCAGGCCAAGACCAAGGACATCGTGGTCTATGCCAGCGGCGATCGCAAAGCGATCAAGCGACTGCGCCCGGTCTTCGCCGGCTTTGCGCGCGCCGCCTATGACCTCGGCGCACTGGGTAATGGCAGCCGCATGAAATACGTGGCGAACCTGCTGGTCGCCATCAACAACGTGGCGGCCGCCGAGGCCATGGTGCTCGGCATCAAGGCGGGACTTGCGCCGCAGACCATCTACGACATGGTGACGAGCGGCGCCGGCAATTCGCGCATCTTCGAGCTGCGCGCCCCCATGATGGTGCGCAACCGCTATGACGATCCGACCATGAAAGTGGCGATCTGGCAGAAGGACATGCAGGTAATCGGCGAATTTGCCGCCGCGCTCGACTGCCCGACGCCGCTCTTTCGCGCCACCCGGCCGATCTACGCGGCCGCGCTCGCCGGCGGCCATGCCATGCACGATACCGCCTCGGTCTGCGCGGTGCTGGAGGCCAAGGCCGGCGTGACGCGGCGAAAGGCAAAGGAGACCGCAAAGCGAACCAACCGTTAGGCCGCTCGCCGAGCCGCCGATGACCAGGACGTGGCGTTCACCCGATTTGGGGCGCAAGGCGTCGATCCTGCGTTTGCGAACGAGCAAAAGTTGCTAAGATCGCCGCAACGCAAGCAGGCTCAAGGAGGAATGCCATGGCCATGACCATGTTGGACAAGCAGGCGGTCCAGTCTGCGCGAACGCCCTGGCCGCCCGAGATCGCCGCCGAGTTCGAGCGCGAGCGCCGGAACCCCAATGGCTGCGTCGGCCAAAAGCTGCTGTCGGAGAGCGACCGCGTGCGGGTCTGGCAAATTCGGCTCCAGCCGGGCGAGCGTTTCGGCTTCCACCGCCATGTGCTTGACTACTTCTGGTCGGTGCTGAATGCCGGCCGCGCCCGCGCCCACATGGACGACGGCAGCACGGTCGAGCACACTTACACGGCCGGCGAGACGCGGCACGAGACTCACGCGGGCGGCCATTTCAAGGTGCACGATCTCGAGAACATCGGCGACACCGAGCTGATCTTCTGCACCGTCGAGTTCCTCGGCAGCGCCAACAAGCCGCTGCCGATTCCCGACACGGTGCGTTTGAAGCTATAGGGATGGACGTTTCGATCGACCTGCTGATCAACGCGCTGGTGGCGGGGCTGCTGCTGGGCGGCTTCTATGCCGCCGTGACGATCGGGGTTTCGATCTCGTTCGGCATTCTCGACATCGTCAACATCGCGCATCCAGCCTTCATCATCCTCGGTTCCTACATCGCCTATATGCTCAATACCCGGCTCGGGATCGATCCGATCGTGGCGAGCGTCGTCATGATGCCGGCATTCTACGCGCTGGGCGGACTCATCTACCAAATCTATCATGCGGCATTCGAGCGGTATGGCCAGGAGTCGCTGCGCGGTCTCGCTTTCTTCTTCGGTCTCTTGTTCATCACCGAGGTCGTCCTCATCCTCGCCTTCGGGATCGACTACCGCTATGTCGCGGCACCCTATATCGGGCCCAGCCTGCATCTGGGCGTCGTGGATCTGCCGCTGCGCATGCTGGTGCCCTGCCTGGTCTCGCTTTCCGTGTTCATCGGGCTGCAGATTTTCCTGTCCGGCACGTTCACCGGGCGCGCCATCATGGCGGTGGCGCAGGACCAGCTCGCGCTCCGGCTCATGGCCTGCTCGCCGACGCGGATAAAACGCATCGCGTTTGCGATCTCGATCGCGACCGCGTCGATCGCCGGCGCGCTGCTCATCGTCATCCAGCCGGTCGAGCCTTCGATCGGGCGTGAATATATCGGCCGCGTCTTCGCCATCTGCGTCCTCGGCGGGCTCGGCAGCCTTCCCGGGACGCTGATCGGCGCGATGGTGGTCGGCATCGTCGAGAGCCTCACCTCCACGTTCTATGGTCCGTCGTGGGCGCCGGCCGTCGCGTTCGGCTTCCTGCTGCTGACCCTCGCATTGCGACCGGCGGGTCTGCTCGGTCGATAGGACAGCCGAATCGTGCGATCCTGGGTTTTCTTCCTGATCTGCGTCGCGTTCGCGGCCGGCGTCTTCGGCGGCGCACGGCTCGTCGGCAACGATTACGCATTCTTCGCCGGCTATGTAGTGCTCCAATTCATCGTGCTGGCGCAGGCCTGGAACATTCTCGGCGGCTATACCGGCTACGTGAATTTCGGCTCGGCGGCATTCTTCGCGCTCGGCGCCTATACGGCGGTTTTCTTTCACAAATTCCATCCGCTTCCGATCCCGCTCCTGATGCTGCTCGGCGGCAGCGTGTCCGGCCTGGCCGGGCTCGGCATGGGCTATCTGGCGTTGCGGCTGCGCGGCGCGTTCTTCGCCATCGCGACGCTGGCGCTCGCGGTCGTGCTGCAGACACTGGTCGTCAATTGGAACTATGTGGGCGGCGCCCGCGGCGCCTATGTGATCCGGCCGGAAAGCGTGTGGCTCATCGGCAATTACGTGCAATACCTGTTTTTGCTCATGCTCGCGCTCGCCGTACTGGCGATCACCACGGCCCGCGGCATCGAGCGCTCGCGGCTGGGCTATGGTTTCGCCGCCATCCGGGACGACGAACTGGCGGCCGAGGCCTGCGGCGTGCCGACGCTGCGGCTCAAGCTTATCGCCACCACGCTGTCCGGAGCCTTCATGGGAATGGCCGGGGCGCCCTTCCCCTACTACATCGGTTATGTCCAGCCGGCAGCCGCCTTCGGGCTCGACTACGCGGTCAACTCGATCGCCATGCCGATGATCGGCGGCACCACCACCTGGATCGGCCCCCTGGTCGGCGCCATTCTGGTGGCCAGCCTGCAACAATGGGCGACGGTGACCATCTCCTCGGAGCTTGGTCTCCTGGTGGTCGGCCTCCTGCTCGTCGGCTTCGTCGTCGTCGCGCCGGGCGGCATCGTCGGTCTGGTGCGGAAGCACTTTCCCGCCGCGTCGCCCGGCCCCCGCCTCGGCCGTGAGTCCAAAACGGCGGACGCGCCATGAGCGGCCCATTGCTCGAGGTCGCAAATCTGGGCAAGCGCTTCGGCGGCTTTGTCGCCCTCGACGGCATCGATCTGTCGGTCGCCCGCGGCGAGCGCGTCGGCCTCATCGGTCCCAACGGATCGGGCAAGAGCACGCTGGTCAATTGCATCTGCGGAACGCTCGCCAATGACACCGGTCTTGTCTCCTTCGACGGTGAGCGCATCGACCGGCTCGACACCCACGAGCGGACGCGCCGCGGCATCGCGCGCAGCTTTCAGCTGCCGCGCCCGTTCGCGAGCCTGACGGTCGCCGAAAACCTGCTGGTGCCCATGCTTTACGCCGGCAATGCAAGAGCGGGCGCTCGCCGCTCCGCGACCGAGCTCGCTGCGCGCGGCGCCGATCTTCTGCAGCTGGTCGGGCTTGCCGACAAGGCCGGCCACCGCCCGCGCGATCTCACCCAGGTCGAGATGCGCAAGCTCGAGCTCGCCCGCGCCATGGCGGCGGAGCCGCGGCTCCTCATCGCGGACGAATCCATGGCGGGCCTGTCGCAGGTGGAGGTCGCCGAGATCGTCGCCTTGCTCATCGCCCTGAACGAGCGCGGCGTTACCATCATTCTGATCGAGCACGTCATGCGCGCCGTGATGCAGTTCTCGCAGCGGCTGATCGTGCTTGTTTCCGGCGCCAAGATCGCCGACGGCGCGCCCGACGCGGTCATCCGCGATCCGCAAGTGGAGAGGGCCTACCTTGGCCAATAGCCTGGTCATCGAGAACATCGGCGCCGCCTATGGCGCGGTACGCGTGCTCGATCACGTGTCGATGACGGTCAATGCCGGCGAGACCGTGGTGCTGCTCGGCACCAACGGCAACGGCAAGAGCACGCTCATGCGATGCATCATGGGCATCGTGCCGCCCTGCGCCGGCCGCATCGCGGCCGAGATCGACGGGGTGACGCATGACCTGGTCGGCCGTTCGACCGAGGAGATCGTGGATCTCGGCATCGCACTGGTGCCGGAAGGCCGCCGCCTGTTTCCGCGCCTGACCGTCGAGGAGAACTTGCGGCTCGGCGCCTTCCGCAAGCAGGCGCGCGCCGAGCTGAAATCCAATCTGGCCTTCTGCTTCGAGGCGTTTCCGCGGCTGGCCGAGCGCCGCGCTCAGCTCGCCGGCAGCATGAGCGGCGGCGAGCAGCAGATGCTGGCGCTCGCCCGGGCGCTGATGACCGCGCCCCGCATCCTCCTGATCGACGAGCCCTCGGTGGGACTTGCGCCGATGCTGGTGAGCCACACCATCGACAAGATCAGGGAGCTCAAGGACCGCTGCCAGCTGACGGTTCTCATGGCGGAGCAGAACTTCCCCCAGGCGCTCCGCATCGCCGACCGCGGCTACGTGATCGTTCACGGCCAGATCGCGTTCGAAGGTCGCTCGGCCGAAGAGCTCAACAATAACGAGCTGATCAAGAAATTCTATCTGGGACTGTGATGCGCTACAAATCTCCCAGGGCGTGACCGCCAGAGGATGAAACCTGTTCAGCAATAGAAAGCCGAGAAGCCATGGCCGTGCCGACGCAATCGATCTTCGCCACCCGACGCCACCAGATGTTTCCGACGCTGGAGCGCTCGGACATCGAGCGGGTGCGTCGGTTCGGCGAGGTGCGCTCCTACGCCGCGGGCGAGGCGCTGGCCACGGTCGGCGCGGTGGGCGCGGGCCTCAGCATCGTCTTGTCGGGCAAGGTCGAAATCACCCAGCACGATCAATCGGGCCGCCGCGAGCTCATTGTCACCCATGGCCCTGGCGAGTTCATTGGCGAGCTCGCCCAGCTGTCGGGGCGGCCGGTGCTGGTCGACGCCTACGCATTGGAACCGGTGGAAGCCCTCGTCATCCCGCCGGATCGCCTGCGGGCCTTGCTGGTCGCGGAGGCGGAGCTCGGGGAGCGGATCATGCGCGCCCTGATCCTGCGCCGGGTCGGCCTTCTGGAGACCGGCGCCGGCGGGCCGGTGATCGTCGGCCATTCCGGCAACGGCGACGTCCTGCGGCTCCAAGGCTTCCTGCGCCGCAACGGCCAACCGCATCGACAGCTCGATCCCGACACCGATGCGGAGGCGAAAGCGCTGATCGAGCGCTTTCAGGTCGACCCGGGCCAGTTGCCGATCGTGCTGTGCCCGGGCGGACAGCTGCTGCGCAATCCGGGCGAGATCGAGCTCGCGCGCTGCATCGGGCTGGTGGGGCCGATCGATCCCAAGCGGCTCTACGATGTCGCGGTGGTGGGGGCCGGGCCGGCCGGCCTCGCCGCCGCGGTTTACGCCGGATCGGAAGGGCTCTCCGTCCTGGTGCTCGACTGCCGCGCCTTCGGCGGCCAAGCCGGCGCTTCGGCCCGCATCGAGAACTATCTGGGCTTCCCGACCGGAATAGGCGGCCTCCCCTTGATGGCACGCGCCTACAACCAGGCGCAGAAATTCGGGGTCGAAATGGCGATCCCCGACGAGGTGATCGGGCTGCAGCCGGCAGGCGAATCCGATGGAGGCCCGTTCGTGTTGCAGCTGTCCGACAACGAACTGGTCAGCGCCCGCGCGGTCGTCATTGCCAGCGGCGCCCGCTATCGACGGCCCCCGGCCGAGAACCTGGAGGCCTTCGAGTCCTCGAGCGTGCACTATTGGGCATCGCCTCTGGAAGGCAAGCTCTGCGCCGGGCAGGAAGTGGCCCTGGTGGGCGGCGGCAACTCGGCCGGCCAAGCGGTGGTCTATCTGGCGAGCCAGGTCGAAAAGGTCTGGCTCCTGGTGCGGGGGCCGAGCCTGGAAGCCAGCATGTCGCGTTACCTGGTCGACCGCATCAAAGGGCTTACCAACGTCGAGGTGCTGACGCGCGCGCAGGTCACCGGCCTGGAAGGCCGCGACGGCGTGCTCGAGGCGATCCGCTGGCGTCAAGGCGCCTCGGGAAACGAAGTGCGGCGGCCGATTCGCCACCTGTTTCTCTTCATCGGCGCGGAGCCGAACACGAATTGGCTTTCCGGCTCCGGCGTGGCGCTCGATGCCAAGGGCTTCGTATTGACCGGCACGGATTTGACCGGGATAGAATTGAGCGGGATAGAGTTGAGCGGGAAAGGGTTGACCGGGACGGCGGCTGCCGGCGCCCGTCGACCCTTGGAGACCAGTCGTCGTGGCGTATTCGCCATCGGCGACGTCCGCTCGAATTCGGTCAAGCGGGTCGCCGCAGCAGTCGGCGAGGGCGCCCAGGTGGTGGCAACCCTGCATGCCTTTTTGGCCGCGCCCGAGCGCGCGCAGCCCGCGGTGGCGCAGCATTGACGAGGAATGCCGATGAGCAAGACCTGCAGTCACCTCGACAGCATCCGGGTCGTGAAGCCGAGCGCGCGCGGATGCGAGGAATGCCTGAAGATCGGCTCGCCCTGGGTGCACCTGCGCCTGTGCCGCACCTGCGGCCATGTCGGCTGCTGCGACGACTCGCCCAACCGGCATGCCACCAAGCACTTCCGGGCGACCCGCCACCCCATCGTCGAGGGTTATGACCCGCCGGAAGGCTGGGGCTGGTGCTACCTGGACGAGGTCTTCTTCGACCTGTCCGATCGTGCCACCCCGCAGGACGGACCGATCCCGCGCTACGTCTGACAGTGATCAGTAATCAGACGGGAGAGGACCGGATGTCTGATTACTGACCCCTGATTACTGTCCCCTGTACGGATAGATCAGCTTGCCGGATTCGTAGGCCGCGGGCGCCACCACGACCTGGGTCGAGACGTCCTTGAACTGATCCACGTCGTTGCCTTTGATGTTCTGGAACTGCACCTGCAAGACGCGCGACTGCGCCCACTCGCCCTTGGCGCCGAACTTCACATCGCCGACCACGGTCTTGAAAGTGCCGGCGCGGATTTGCTCCGCCAGCTTGGCGTCGTCCAGACTCTTGGTGGTCTCGATCGCCTGCTGCAGAACCTGCAGTTGGGCATAAGCCCATGGCGCCATGTAATAGCCGAGCGGATCGACGCCTTCCGCCTGCGCCCTCGATTGATAGGCCTTCATCAGGTCGTCGACGCCGGCGAAATGCATCTTCGGCACCGGCAGCCAGAAATCGTAGTTGGTCCAGCCGTTGAGCAACGGCCCCAGCTGCATCTTGATGGCGGTGGCTTGCAACCCCACCATGGCGCCGCCGATCATCTTGGGCTTGAAGCCGATCTCATTGACGGCGCGCACGATGCCGACCGAGTCGGGCGGATAGGAGCACACCACCACCAGGTCCGGATTGGTGGCCTGGATCGCCCGCACGATCGGGCTGAAATCGGTGGTCGAGGGCGGATAGGTCTTGTCATAGACGATCTTGAGGCCCGAATTCTGCGCGGTCTCGCGCGCGCCGTCGGATGCATTCTTGGAGAATTCCTGGTCGGCCGCCACGATCGCCACCGTCTGCGGCCTGGGATTGAGCGCCATGGCGAGCGCAAAGAAGTCCTTGGTGAAAGCCGGCTTGGGGATCGGCCCGGACGGAATCATCGCGAAATAGTTCGGGTAATTGAACTCGTCGTTGACCGCGAGCCCGAGCAACCCGATGAGCAGCTTCTTTCGCGCAATAACGATCGGCATGGCCGGCGCCAGCTGGGCGGTCGCATAGGCGCCCATCAGAAGGTCGACTTTGTCGACGTCGAGCAGCTTGGTATAGATCGCGGGAACTTCGGCCGGCGCGCTCTTGTCGTCGTAATAAACGAGCTTGACCGGACGCCCCAGGAGGCCGCCCTTGGCGTTGACATCCTGCTCCCAGATCTTCTGCGCCAGCAAGGCCGACTTGCCGTTGGGCGCAAGCCCGCCGGTCAATGCCATGCTGTAGCCGATCTTGATCGGCGCGCCCGATTGCGCCGATGCGGGCGTCGCGACGACGAGAAACAACGCCAGCGCCGCGAGCATGGCGGCGGCCCAGGCCCAGGCCCGGCATTTCACATCGTGGAGCATGCATCCCTCCCGATCGTCCCGCGATTTTTGTTGATCTTAGGCGCTGTGGCGCCGCGCGCACCAGAGCATTGTACCGAGATTGGCACCCGCACGCGGAGACTGGCGAAGAGCCGTGCAACGGTGAAGAGCCGGAGGGCAGCGGCTAGCTCGATCTCAGGCCCACAAGCGCTCGTTTTCGAGTCCTTTGTAGAGGCCGGCGACGAATTCGGCATAGCCGTTGAACAACAGCGTCGGCCGCCGCTCGCCGATCCCGATCAAGGACTCGCTCGCCTGGCTCCAGCGCGGATGCGGCACCTGCGGATTGACGTTCGCCCAGAAGCCGTATTCCGACGCCTGCAGGGCCTCCCAATAGGTCTTGGGCCGCTGGTCCGTGAAGGTGAAACGCGTGATCGACTTGATCGATTTGAAGCCATATTTCCACGGCACCGCCAGCCGCAGCGGCGCGCCCTGCGATTTCGACACCGGCTTGCCGTAGGCGCCGGTGACCAGGAAGGCGAGCTCGTTGGTGGCCTCCGCCACGGTCAGACCTTCCACATAGGGCCACGGATACCAGGTCTGCTTCTGCGCCGGCGCCACGGTCGGATCGAGGAAAGTCTCCATCCTGAGATATTTCGCCGCCGACAGCGGCTTCGCCAATTCGACCAGCTTGGCCAGCGGGAAGCCCGACCATGGGATCGCCATGCCCCAGGCTTCGACGCAGCGGTGGCGATAGAGCCGCTCCTCCAGCGGCATCTTGCGGATGAG
>DASXXS010000116.1:0-2657 GCA_036502925.1 Xanthobacteraceae bacterium | reverse complement strand
ACCTGCAGCGGGTCCAGCAGACCGCCCGACTGCGCGCGGCGGTGCGGGCACTACAGCCGCGGCGGCGGAGGACAAACGCGCGGCCGGTCAGCGCTCGGCGACCAGCACGATCTTCCGCACCGGCCGGCTGCTGCCGGTGAGCAGCTCCACCCTGCCCGGGCGTCCACCGCAGCCGTCGTGGCGCATCTTGGCGAGGATGTCGCGGATCGGCATGGCGCTCTGTGCGGAGTGCGCCTCGTTCAGCATCCGGTCCTTGCCGCAGCGGTCGCACGTGATCCGCATGAACCAGGACGGGAACTCGGCGAACGGCTCGTCCAGCGCCTCGCCGCCGCTCGGCAGCGGGGGCACCGTAGCTGCGCCAGTGCCGCGCGGGCCCGGGGCGCGACGTCATGGGCCGACGATCTCCACCCGCTCCGGCGTCAGATGCACCGGCGGATGGCACGTCATGCACCGCCAACCGGCGAGAGCGTTTGATCGGGTACGAGAAATTGGCGCAACACGACGCGCCGATAGCCGAGATCGGGGAGCGCGCGCCAGCCACGCAAATTTGCAGTTCGCCGGACAAAGCCCGTCAATGGGTTAGCGAGGAAGCGGGTAATCGGGGCATAACCCCGGGGTAGCCTTGATTTTCCCGCTTGCCCCGGCTCGGGCGAGTACGATTCGGTTGTGGCATGCCGCCGCCCGCCAATCTGTCCGACCTGTCGCGTGCCGAGCTGGAGGCCCGGTTTGTGGAACTGCTGGGCGAGGTATTGGAACTGAAGCAGATGTTGGCGGCGCAGCGCGATGAGATCGCCAGGCTGAAGGGTCTCAAGGGCCGTCCGTCGATCAAACCAAGCGGGATGGAGGACGCGACCGGGCCGAAGCGCGGCGGCAAGCGGATCAAACGCGGCCGCGGCAAGGTGGCGCCGCGGGTCATGCCCGAGACCGAGGTGCTGCGGGTGGCGCATCCGACGGGTTCGCAGTTCAAAGGTTACGAGCCGTACCAAGTGCAGGAGTTGGTGCTGACTGCGCGGGTGGTGCGCTACCGTCGCGAGCGCTGGCTGACGCCGCAGGGCGAGGCGATCGTAGCCCCGCTGCCCAGCGGGATCCGTGGCCATTTTGGCCCAGAGCTGCGCCGCTTCGTACTGATGCAGTATCACCAGGGTCAGGTGACAGTCGAGCGCCTGGTTGCGCTGCTTCAGGCAATCGGCATCAGCATCTCCAAGCGTCAGCTCATGCGCCTGCTCATCGACAGGCAAGACGATTTCCTGACGGAGACCCGCGAGGTGCTGCGCGCCGGCCTGGAAACGGCCGCCTGGATCACGGTGGACGACACCGGCGCGCGCCATCGCGGCGTCAATGGCGTGTGCACACAGATCGGCAACGACAACTTCGCCTGGTTCGGCACGACGGGCAGCAAGAGCCGCCTGAACTTCCTCGACCTGCTGCGCGCTGGTCACACCGACTATGTGATCAATGACGCGGCGCTAGACTATATGCGCGAGCATGCCCTGGCCGGAACGCTGGTCCAGCGACTGGCCACGCACAAGCGGCGGCAATGTGCCGATGAGAAAGCCTGGGCGCGGCATCTTGAGCGCCTCGGCATTGCCGATTTGGCAGTGACGCCCGATCCGGTGCGCGTCGCCACCGAGGGGGCGCTGTGGGGGGCGGTGAATGCCCGTGGGTTCCTCTGCGAGGCGGTGGTGGTCAGCGACGATGCGGGGCAGTTCGATGTCGGCCAGCACGCTCTCTGTTGGGTGCACTCCGAGCGCCTGGTGCACAAACTGGAGACGTTCACTGACCAGCAGCGTATCGCCCAGCAGTATGTCCGCGGGCTGATCTGGTGGTACTATGCCGACCTGAAGGCGTACCGGCTCGCGCCGACGCGGCGTCGACGCAGTGAAATGCGTGCGCGCTTCGATCGCATCTTTCAACGGCGCACAGGCTTCGTCACCCTTGACCGCCTGCTGCAACGGCTGCACGCCAACAAAGACGAACTGCTGATGGTGCTCGATCACCCGGAAATTCCGTTGCACACCAATGGCTCGGAAAACGACATCCGCTGCCAGGTGACCAAACGCCACGTCAGCGGCGGAACGCACAGCGACATCGGTCGCGACTGCCGCGACGCATTCCTTGGGCTCGCCAAGACCTGCAGGAAGCTCGGCGTCGCGTTTTGGGATTATCTTGGTGCCAGGATCGGCGTCTGCGGCGGTCCTTCCGTCCCGCAGCTTCCAGACCTCATCCGCTGCCGCGGACAGCCCGCCTGACGTGGCAGCCGCCCGGGCTTATGCCCCGATTACGGAAGCGGCAGCGCTCGGTGTTCCGGTCAAGTGGGTGCCTTGTCGGCGAACGATTTGACCGAGAAGCATTGCCGCCACTTTGCGGCAGCAAGGCGTTCGGCGCCGCTCAGAGCACCCGCCAGATCGCCCATGCTATTGCACCCCACCAGCCAATGATGAATAGGCCGGCGGCGGTCAGAAAGGCAGCATCCCGAACCAAGTATGTCCACGCTCCAAATCGCCCGCCGCCATGCGGCGGCTGGGGATGATCTGGATACCAAAGCTTAGAATGGCGTTCCATCTCCGCTCTGTGAATTTGCTCTATCGTAACCATCGCGCCCGCTACTCCCGCTCACGCAGCGCCGCGGTCAGACACGGGATTTCAGCGTCATCGAC
>DASXXS010000115.1:0-2671 GCA_036502925.1 Xanthobacteraceae bacterium | reverse complement strand
TCGGCCCGCGGCTCGTAATCGGGCGGATCGCCCATCAGGTACATGCGGTCCCATTGCCCGGCGGCGAACTGCACGAGCGGCCCGAAGCGGCTCAGCAGAGCTGGTGACGGCCGGTCGTCTAAGATCGCCCGGCGTACCGCCGGATCGCGGAGGCGGCAAAGGCGCTCCGACAACGGCAAGGCCTCGAATGGTTTGTAGCGTTCGCGGACGGCGAACGGATTGAGCGAGGTCGCGATCCCGAGAATTACGCCGACCGGGCGGCCGGCAACCTGCGCCGTGACCGACGCGCCCGCGGCGCGGGCCTGGTGCACGCCGGCCATGATGCGCCGCCAGCGCTCAGGATCGGTCGGCCGGTCCGTCAACAGAAACCACACCGGCCGACCGGTCTCCTTGGCGAGCCGCGTGATCCAGGCGAACTCAGCTGTCTCATCCTCGAAATCGCTGTTCATCCCGAAGGTGCCGGCACGCGCGGCACCCAGACCTGCGCCGATGCCGGTCAGCTCATCGATCTCGGCGAAGCGGCCTGGCACCATCTCACCCTGCGTCGTTTTGTGCGCGTTGGTGCGTGAGGTCGTGAAACCAAAAGCGCCGGCGAGCAGCGCTTCCTCGGTCAGCCGCCGCATTTCAACGATGTCCTCGGCCGTGGCCGGCTCGCGCCGGATCGCGCGGTCACCCATCACGTAGACGCGCAGCGGATGATGCGGAACCTGGGCGGCAACATCGATCGTCCGCGGCATCCGCTCGAGCGCATCGAGAAAGGCGGGAAAGCTCTCCCAATCCCATTTCAACCCTTCAGCGAGCACCGGGCCGGGAATGTCTTCGACACCCTCCATCAGATCGATGAGGGCGTCGCGATGATAAGGCCGGACAGGCGCGAAGCCGACGCCGCAATTGCCGAACAGAATGGTCGTGACGCCATGCCAGGAGGAGGGCGCGAGGATCGGGTCCCAGGTCGCCTGCCCGTCATAATGGGTGTGGACATCGACCCACCCGGGTGTGACCAATAGTCCGTCGGCCGCGATCTCCCGCCGCGCCGGCCCCGCCTTGCCGCCGATCGCGGTAACGCGCCCGCCATCGACTGCAACGTCGCCGCTAAAGGCCGTCCGGCCGGTCCCGTCGATGATCGTGCCGCCCCGAATGACGATGTCGTGCATGGATCTGCCGCCCTCGAGTACCCGTAGCAAAAAGCACCCTTACAATGCGCCAGGTCGGCGGTTTCGCCAATATGCGAGCGAGCAGAGCTGATTTGCGCCTTGCCGGTCCGATCAGGAACTGAATTGCTGCTCGAGAAAAACCTGCTGCGCCGCGTATTCCTGGCTGCCGGGCGCGTAGATCTTCTCGGGCAGCGGACCCGGCTTCGGCTGCAGTGACGCGGCTTTTTCCTTGGCCCAGACGCAGAAGCCCTCATTCGACATCTGGGTCGACCAGCAGATCGGCGAAGGCCGCCGAACCGAGCCAGGCGAGGGAGTAGGACAGCGCCGGCACCGAGCGGATATTGCCGAACTCCGCCGCGATCGGCTTCAGCGCCACGACGGTGATGAGCGGCGCGCCGAAAGAAATGGAGAGGACGCCGAGCGCAGAACCAGGAACGCCGCGTCTCAATCGTCCCCGCCACCGCCGCGTGGCCGTTAGGGCGGGCTATGGAGAGACGGACGGTGCCGATCGGTATATTTCAGATCATTGCGAAGCATCTTTCGTGGCTTCTGCCTGTGGACAAGAGAGCGGCGTTTATGCGCTCGGTTTCGGACGCTGCCGCTTCCGGCTCGCCTTAGCTCACCCTTGGGAAACACACGCTCATTTCACCTGGCCGGGGCTCCGATTTAGGAAAGATCTCGCACTATCAACTCCACCGCGGCTAATGCCGAATGCGCGGCTCCCTTGTCGCAGGAAGCGCCCGCCGGCAGCGCCGCGCCCCCCTCTTCCGATATCGGACTGCCTAGGCTGCTCGCCGCTTGCTCTCGAGGACAGCGGCGCCAAGCTGTTCCAGCGGCCGGTGAGCAAAAGTTGCGCAGATTTCGGGCTGGCGATTGAACAGTGATTTGCTGGATCAAAATGCCGCGAACGGGACCGCCCTCTCGAGCGGCCGCCAGCCTAAGCCAGGAGAGGCTCTGATGATGCAAGAAAGTCTGATCGGCGAATTCTGCGGCCTTCGCTCGACCATCGCCGCTACCAATGCCGCATACCAGCCGCGCTTCCGGGAACGGTTGGGGGCCTATCGGTCGGCACCTTTGCTTCTGTCTTGCAGCATGGATTGCCCGCATGGGTTTCGCCGGATGTCCTGTCACGGACGGATGCCGCGTCGCGCTGAGACAAGGCAGATCGCGCCGCTAACGGCGCTCCGGCGGATCGTGGCTGCCCATCCGGCTGTGGCGCTGGGCGCGCCCGTTCGCGAGAAGTAATTGCGCAAACTCAGCGACCATTTGCTCAAGGACATCGGCCCTTTACCGAGAGGAATTAGGCTATCGGTGCCCGAAACCATTAATGGAACCTAGGCATTTGGCCAATCCGGTTTGTGCATGAGCAAGGCTGATAGTCAGCCGGCGCGGGTCTGCATTGTCGAAGATGACCCGATTATGAAAAACATGGTCGGCGACTATCTCAGACAACACAACCTCCGGGTCGTCTCTGCATCGGGGCGGCGAGAGATGATCCAATATTTAGCTGCCGGCGA
>DASXXS010000114.1:0-2336 GCA_036502925.1 Xanthobacteraceae bacterium | reverse complement strand
CGGCCTCCAGCATATGCATCCGCAGGCCATTAATGTCGCGCACGAAACGGGATCGTATGCCGCGAGGAAGAGCGGTATTCTCCAGAGGCTCCGCTTCGGTCATCGCAGCGCCGCTGACATTGCTCTCTCCGATAAGGCGCGTCTCCGCGGGGACGCAGGCGGGTTCATCCTGTAGGAGTAGATGGTAGGGCGCAACCTCCACACTGGCACAGCCGCCGCCGCAGAATCACCCCAGTCCTCTCCCACCTCAGGCCGCCAGATCGAGGATCTCGCGCAGCTGTGTAGGCCCGTCGATGCGCCGGGGATTGCGGGGGACCCACGGCGTCGCCATTGCCTCTTCGGCGATGCGCGCAAAGTTCTCCGGTCCTATCTGCACCGCGCCGAGGCTGCGCGGCATACCGAGGCCGGTGATGAACGCATCGAGCGCGTCGCCGGCATCCTCGCCGGGATGGCCCATCGCCGCGGCGACCAGCGCTTGGCGCTCGGCGTTGACCGGCTTGTTCCAGCGCATTACCGCCGGCAGCATGATGCACGATGTGTGTCCGTGTGGGATCTCGAACGCGGCGCCGAGCACGTAGCCGATGCCGTGGCTCGCGCCCATCGGCACGCCGGCCGCCAGCGGCCCCATCGACAGCCACGAACCCACCTGGCAATCGAGACGCGCCTGCAGATCTGTGGGATCGGCCTTGACCCGCGGCAGCCCGCGGCACAGCAGCGTGAGCCCGTGCAAAGCCTGGGCATCGGCAAAGGGATTGGCCTCGCCGGAGCAGATGCCTTCGACGCAATGATCGACCGCGCGAATGCCCGTCGAGAGCCATAGCCACTCGGGCGTATGCATGGTGACGGCCGGATCGAGCATCACCGCGCGCGGGATAATCTGCGGATGCCGAAACAGCTCCTTCACTCGGCGCCGCTCGTCGGTGACACCGGAAATGGCGCTGAACTCGCCCGCCGAGAGGGTGGTCGGCACCGTGATCTGCCGGACCAACGGCGCCTTGCAGGGCGGCGCCCCAAGAACGCCATCTGGCCCCTTCACCGGCCGATAATCATCAAGCGCCTCCGGTGAGCGGATATCGTTCGCCAGGCAGAGCTGCACTGCCTTGGCGCCGTCGGTGACAGAGCCGCCGCCGATCGTAGCGATGAGGTCGGCGCCGGCCTCCCGCGCTGCCTCCGCGGCTTCGATCACGGCGCGCCTCGGGGTGTGCGGCGGCATCCTGTCGAAGATGCCGGCGAACCGGTTGCCAAGCGCACGCCGCACTTTTGTGATCTCGTCCGTCATGCGATTGAGGGTGCCGCTCGCCATCAGGAAGACCCGCTCGGCCTCCAGCCGCCGGGCCTCCTCGGCGACCGTCTCTGCCGCAGGCTTGCCGAACACCACCGCATCCATCTCGCCAAAAACGACACGCCCTGATTGGAGCATTGCGTTCCTCCCCTTCGCGCCCTCACAAGGTTATCTTACGAGCGCCGGCAAGTTCCCGGCAAACTCTCCGAGCCTTATACTGCGCTCGGATAATCAGGAGGCAGCGCATGGCGACGAAACCCACCATCATTGCATTGGAGGAGCACTACCTCGATCCCGAGGTGAAGCAGTTTGGCAGTCCCGGCGCGGGGCCGGAAATCGTCCGGCGGCTCGACGATCTCGGCGCATTGCGCCTGAAAGAGATGGACGAGGCGGGCATCGACTTTCAGGTGCTGTCGCACTCGATTCCGGGATTGCAGGGCGTCGATGCCGCGACCGGCGTCCCGCTCGCGCGCCGCGTCAACGACCGTCTCAACGAGGCCGTACGCGCCCATCCCGACCGCTTCGCTGCGTTCGCCGCGCTGCCGACCGCCGATCCGCGCGCCGCTGCCGAGGAACTCGAACGCGCGGTCACCAGGCTCGGCTTCAAGGGCGCGATGATCAACGGCATGACCGCCGGCGTCTTTCACGACGACGAGCGCTTCTGGCCGATCTACGAGCGGGCTCAGGCGCTCGATGTGCCGATCTACATCCACCCGGCTTTGCCCCATCCCACGGTCATCGAGGCCTATTACAAGGACTACGTGCAGAAACACCCCGGCATCTTGCGCGCCGCCTGGGGCTTCACGGTCGAGACCGCGACGCAGGGCATCCGCTTCGTGCTGTCGGGCGTGTTCGACGCCTATCCCGGCCTCAAGATCATCCTCGGTCATATGGGCGAGGGGCTGCCCTTTTATCTCTGGCGCATCAGCCACGGGCTGCGCGGCAGCATGAGCGAGAAGAGCTTCCGCGACATTTTCTGCCAGCACTTCTGGATCACGACGAGCGGCTTCTTTTCCGATCCGGCACTGCTGTGCTGCATGATGGAGATGGGCAT
>DASXXS010000113.1:0-1851 GCA_036502925.1 Xanthobacteraceae bacterium | reverse complement strand
GAGGCGGATCGTCGCGATGCAGCCCATCGACGATCGTTCTTGACGCGTGCCGGCCAGATGATAAAGCGAAACCGCCCGCTACGTGCGCTGAACCTGCCGGAGAAAGCACCATGCGCGTCACCATGATGGGCACCGGCTATGTCGGCCTCGTATCCGGCGCCTGCTTCGCGGATTTCGGCAACCAGGTCGTCTGCGTCGACAAGGACGCCGCCAAGATCGATCAGCTCGGGCAGGGCAAGTGCCCGATTTTCGAGCCGTTCCTCGATGCGCTCATTGCCCGCAACACGCAGGCCGGCCGCCTGTCGTTTACGACCGAATCCGGTCCCGCGCTTCAATCCGCCGACGCCGTGTTCATCGCCGTCGGCACGCCGTCGCGGCGGGGTGACGGCTTCGCCGACTTGAGCTTCGTGTACGATGCCGCTCGCGAGATCGCCGCCGAGCTGGACGGTTTCACGGTGATCGCCACCAAGTCGACGGTTCCGGTCGGCACCGGCGACGAGGTCGATGCCGTCGTGCGCCAGCTGCGCCCGAACGCGGACTTCGCGGTGGTGTCGAACCCCGAATTCTTGCGCGAAGGGGCCGCGATCGAGGACTTCAAGCGTCCGGACCGCGTGGTCGTCGGCACCGACGACGAGCGCGCGCGCCGCGTCATGGCCGAGCTTTATCGACCCCTCTACATCAATGAAACACCGATGGTGTTCACCGACCGGCGGACCGCCGAGCTGATCAAATACGCGGCGAACGCCTTCCTGGCCACCAAGATCACGTTCATCAATGAGATGGCAGAGCTCTGCGAGAAGGTCGGCGCCAACGTGCAGGAGGTCGCGCGGGGCATGGGGCTCGATGGGCGGATCGGATCGAAGTTCCTGCACGCGGGTCCGGGGTTCGGCGGCTCCTGTTTTCCCAAGGATGCCGCCGCGCTCGTCGCCATCGGGCAGCGTTACGGGGCGCCAACACGAATCGTGGAGACGGTAATCAGCGTCAACAGCGCGCGCAAATCCGCCATGGTGCAGAAAATCGTGGCGGCCTGCGGCGGCAGCGTCCGCGGCAAGCGGCTCGCCATTCTCGGATTGGCGTTCAAGCCCAATACCGACGATATGCGGGAGGCGCCGAGCCTGTCCATTCTGCCGGTGCTGGTGTCCGAAGGCGCCGAGGTGAGCGCCTATGATCCCGCCGCCATGGCGGAAGCCCGCAAGCTGCTGCCGGAGGTGACGACCGAGGCCGATCCCTATGCCTGCATCGAAGGCGCGGACGCCCTGGTGATCCTCACCGAGTGGGATCAGTTTCGCGCCCTCGACCTGGGCCGCGTCAGGACGATCTTGCGCAAACCGGTCGTGGTCGACCTCCGCAACGTCTATAAGCCAGCCGACATGGTGGCGCGCGGATTCACCTATGTGAGCATCGGACGCTCCACCGTGACGCCCGCGTGAGGAAGTCCCGCTGATGGCCTCCGCCGCCGAGCCTGTCCTGGTCACCGGGGCCGCGGGCTTCATCGGTTTTTGTTTCGCGCGCCGCCTGCTCGAGTCCGGCCGGGCGGTGATCGGCATCGACAACGTCAACCACTATTATGATCCGGCCTTGAAGGAGGCGCGGCTTGCCAAGCTCAAGGCGCATCGCGGCTTCACCTTCCATCGCCTCGATCTTGCCGACCGCGCGGCCACCGAAAGGCTGTTCGGCAGCGGCCGATATCGCCACGTGGTGCACCTCGCTGCCCAGGCCGGCGTGCGCTATTCGCTGGAAAATCCCCATGCCTATCTCGACGCCAACCTGGCCGGCTTCCTCAATGTTCTGGAAGGCTGCCGCAGCGGCGGCACGCAGCATCTGATCTACGCCTCGTCGAGCTCGGTCTAC
>DASXXS010000112.1:0-5477 GCA_036502925.1 Xanthobacteraceae bacterium | reverse complement strand
CCCCGACCTGAACACCGGTACCCCCGCGATAGGCAAGTCAGCCCACCGCTGGGCGCGACCAACCGCGTCCTGTACATCATTGACGCGCTTCATCCCGAGCTTCCGAGCGGGCGGGCCTCGTCGCGCTGCCGAACCCCCGCAAGGGCCCAAGGTCCAGCCCTTCTATGGAGAGGAGGGCGCCGGGTTCCCGATGCCGGTTGATTAGCGCGACCGCTAGGGCTCAAGGGCTCGCCTGTTCGTCGCGTTGCGCGGGGTCGCCCGTATAACATTGCCGCCGGCAAGCTGTGGCCATAGCGACTGACCGGTATCCATCAAGCGTCATGTAAAAGCAGCTATTAATTATATTGACAGGTTGTAGACCTAAATGTATAATAACGCTTTTAACGAAGCTTGATCAGTAATTCGAAGCACAAGGACTATTTCGTCGGCCGTATAACGGCGAATAGTTGTTCGGTCAAAGTACAACGACCGCGGGAGGAGAGTGGAAAATGGCCCAAACGCAGCAGCCACGCGGGGAAGGCGAAGCCGAGTTTGTACACCGGATCGTCACCGACCCGAAAAATGTTCCGGACGTAATGCGCCTTTACGGCTATCCGGGGGCCTCGTCCGAGGAAAACCACGAACGTCTCTATCTGAGCGCGGACCTCAGCGCCTATGTCGAAGTGCCGAGGGATGCGATCCTGCATCGCATGGCGGTGCCGGCCGAACAGGACCCGAACGGCGCAGTGGTGCTGTGGGTCAAGCGCGACGCGGCGCTCATTCAAAAGACGACGCCGGCCGGCGCGGCGCTGGCGCAGTACTTCGCCGGCGCGATCGCCGGCGGGGCCGCGGGGGCCGCCGGCGCGGCGGCCGGGCCAATTCCAACCCCACCGCTCACGATCCTGCCCCAGGCCTGCCCGATCACGCTGCCGGTGTGCGGCACGCCGGCCTGCCCGACGCATCTGCCGGTCCACTGCACCCCGGCCTGCCCGACCCATATCCCTGTCCAGTGCACCCCGGCTTGCCCGACGCACCTGCCGGTGCAGTGCACGCCGGCCTGCCCGACGCATGTCCCCGTTCAGTGCACCCCGGCCTGCCCGACGCATCTCGCGGTCCAGTGCACCCCGGCCTGCCCGACACTCGTGCAGGTGCAATGCACGCCGGCCTGCCCAACGCATATCCCGGTCCAGTGCACCCCAGCCTGCCCAACGCATATCGAGGTCCAGTGCACCCTGGCCTGCCCAACGCGTTGGGAGTGCACGCCGGCCTGCCTGACGCGCGTCGAGTGCACGTTAGCCGCCTGCCCGCCACCTCAGACCCCGGCATGTGCCAGCCCCGCCTGTGGCGGAGGGCTGGAACCGCCGGTGGCTGCGCAAGCGTTTGGATGGGTCACTGTGTTTTGTACGCTGTGGTGCCCGCGGACCTTTGGGCACTGCCCACCGCCCAACACGCCGCGTTGTCCGATGTGACCTCGGGGCGCATGGCGAAGCGGGGTTCGGGCATCGGCGTTCCGCCCGCGAAGCGCCGCGGGCCGCGAGCGGCACGCGACGCAGCGGTGTTGGCACCGGCATGAATTTGACGGTCGCCAATCTTGCGCATTTCCTGCTGGCCCGGGGCTTGATCGGCAGCGACGCCGTCGTCGCGGGAAACTTCATCGTGCTCGACGCCAGCCGGCGCAATCGCAATTTCAAGGTTATTTGCGGCGCCGGTCCCGGGCTCTTTGTCAAGCAGATGCGCGAGATGCAGCCCGACGCCATGCTGACGCTGCGCCGCGAGGCCGCGTGTTACGAACGCGCCCGTGACGATCCCGCGCTCAGCCGATTGATGCCGCGTCTGGTGGCCTACGATCCGGCGCGGCACCTGCTGATCGTCGAGCTTCTGCCGGAGGCGAAGAGCCTGGCCGAGTATCACGCCCGCGAAAAGACCTGCCCGGTCGAGATCGGGCGCATGCTCGGCAGGGGGCTCGGCCTCTATCACGCAGAAGCGTCCGGCATCGTCGAAGACGAGGCGATGCGCTCGCTGTTCGCCCGCCAAGTGCCGGCCATGCTGACATTGCAGAGTGGCGGCCACGCCATGCTCGGCCAGTTCGGCCGCGTCGGCCCAGCGCTTTCGGCACTCATTCAGCAGCACCCGGAGTTTCAAAATCTGCTCGACGCGCTCGGTGCGGAGTGGCGCTTCGACAGCCTGATCCATGGCGACATGAAGTGGGACAACGTGCTGCTGTTCCCGGCGCCGAGCGGTGGGCTCGATTTCCGGATCGTCGATTGGGAGATGGCCGATCTCGGCGACGCCGCCTGGGATGTGGGCGCGGTGTTGCAGAGCTTCCTCACGGTCTGGATTCTGTCGATGCCGATCGCCAGCGGGCTCCCGCCCGAGCGCTACGTCGGCATGGCCGCACAGCCGATCGAACCGATGCGCCCGGTGCTGCGCGCATTCTGGGATGCCTATGCCGCCACCCGCGGCTTCGCCACGGCCGAGCGCCAGCCCGCGCTCGAACGCAGCATGCGCTTTGGCGCGGCGCGACTGGTCTGGGCGGCAATCGAGCAGCGTCTCTACGCCTCGCAGCTCGATGGGACGGCGACGGCTCTATTGCAGGTCAGCCTCAACATCCTGAAAAACCCGGCGCAGGCGGTAACGGATCTGCTCGGTGTTTGAGGCCGCACCCGAGCTGCCGGCCGAATTCGCGGCCGATCTCGCCGCCGCACTCGGCACCTTCGACATCCTTACTCCCCTATCCTTCTCCTTCTGCGGCGAGCCGCCGGTCGATGTCGGGGCGGCAGCGATGGGGCCGGGCTGGCTCGGCGCCAGTATCGCCGCGCCGGTCGATCCGACCGCGGCGGACCTCCTCGCGCAGGCGATCCAGGCCACGCTCTACGACCGCTGTTATGCGCATCGGCTCGGCGAGACGCGCGGGCAACCGGACGCCGCGATGGTTGAGGATGCCGCCTTCGGCCGCCACCTCGTCGAGGCCAACTCCGGCCGCGAGCGCTGGGATCCCGGGTGGGTGATCTATCAATTCGGCGCCAATGGGCAGGTGTTCGTGCGCAAGGGCGAGCGCGAGCGCGCCGCCATGCCCGGGGCATTCATCTCCGACACGCTCCCGGGCCAAGCGCCGCAGATCGGCACCAGCGTGAGGCTGCGCGCACCGCGCGAGGCGACGGGCCTCCAGCCCGGCTACTACTTCGCCTTTGGCGAGACGCTCGACGAGATCGCCGATCAACTCAGCCTGGTCCGCTTCTATTTCCATTGCGCCGCCGAAAAAGCCGCGCCGCTGCTCGCTGCACTGAGCCCGGCGCTCAACCGCTTCCAGGTTCCCTTTCAGGCGAAAGCGCCGGCCTCGGCTGCGCTTTATGACCGCACCGATGCCGCGGTGCTCTATGTCGCTGCCCGCTATTTCGCCATCACCGCTCGCATCGTCGCCGAGCTGTGCGAAAGGGTGTCACTCGCACCCTCGGTGCCGTTGTTCACCAAACGGCTGTGGCCCGGGGTCGGGGTGGCAGCCGACCCGGGCGGCGGCGAGAGTTTCGGCTCGCATCGCTGCCGGCTTACCGCCGAGGGCATCGTCGATGCCTGGCGCGAGGGCAAGCAGGACGTGCCGGCGCGGCTCAGCTCGGTTGCAAGGCGCTTCAGCGCGGTCGGCCTCGACCTCACCCGTCCCCATCTCGGGCCTGGCTGCGTGGATCTGTTTTTGGCTCCTGCGCCGACGAGCCTGCCGTGAGTGCCGATCGCGTCCGTTTCCTCGATGCGGCCGAGCGCATCGGCTGCCGTCTCTGCCGCGATGCGCTGTGGTCGGACGGGCGCTGCAACTGGCTGGGTTGGGCGATGGAACTCCGCGCCGGTCAGTGGGGCACCGCCTTTCGCGCGATGCCGGCCAATCTCTATGACGGCACCGCCGGCATCGGCCTATTCCTCGCCCGGCTTGCCCATCACACCCGCGACCCGATCATTCGCGCCACCGCGGAGGCGGCGCTGGGCCAGGCGCTGACCGCAGCGGATGCGCTCGCGGCGGAAGGCGAGTATGGCTTTTACTATGGGCTCTCCGGGATCGCCTGGGCATGCCGCGAGGCCGGCGCGCTGCTCGAACAGGATGCTCTTGCCGCGCGCGCCGAGGGCGTGTTGCGGGTTGCCGCCGTGATTACGCCGGACCGCCGGCGGGTGGATGTGATCAACGGCAGCGCCGGGCTGATCCCGGCCCTGCTCGGGATGGCGATGGGAGGTCGGCGCGAGGAGCTGCTGGCAGCCGCGGTGCGGCACGGCGAACATCTGCTCGACATCGCCGAGCGGAGCGGGCAGGGCTGGTCCTGGGATACGCTCAACATGCCGAACGAGCCCCACTTGCTCGGCCTCGCGCACGGTACCTCCGGCATCGCCTCCGCGCTCGCCGCGCTGGCAGATGCCACCGGCCGCCGGGACTTTCTAGATGGGGCACGGCAGGCGTTGCGGTACGAGCGCGCCCATTTCCGAGCGTCCGAGGGCAACTGGCCGGATCTGCGAAGCTTCTCGCAGCCGGCGCAGGGTGGCGAGCCGCCCTGCATGGTGGCTTGGTGCCATGGCGCGCCCGGCATCGGCATCGCGCGGCTCAATCTGCATCGCCTGCTGCCGCAAGAGCCCGAAATTCTCACCGAGGCCGAGATCGCGATCCGCACGACCGCGGCAACGCTCGCTCCCGCGGCACCGCAGAGGCTTGGCAATTTCTCACTCTGCCATGGCGAGGGCGGTAATGCCGACTTTATGATCATGGCCGCTGACCTCTTGGATCGGCCGGAACTGCGCAGCCAAGCCGAGGCCGCCGGTGTTCGCGGGATCGAGCAATTCGAAGATCACGGGCTGCCTTGGCCCTGCGGGATCCTCGGCGCCGGCGAAACGCCGAATCTGATGCTCGGCCTCGCCGGCATCGGATATTTCCTGCTGCGGCTTTACGATTCCGCGACTAACCCGACGGTATTGGCGCCCGCCGCATAACGGGCACTCGATTCCCCCGGCTTGCGTCTGGATGGCCGAGGCGACGGTCGAAGGCCGCACCTACACAGCGCGATCACGGCATGGCCCCGCCAACGAGCTGGCGCGGCAGCTTGTCGCCGCCGGGCTCGTCGATCGGCCGATGGTCATCCGCTACCATGGGCTGGCGGGGACCCTGACATATCACCCTAAATCCGGCAGTTGGGTGATTGCCACGATGGGCCGAATCGGCGCATTTGATGGGCATGAGCACAACTCTTTCGACGCTTTTGCCTCACCCGGAGGGTGAACAACCATCGGTAGAGGAGTTTTCCGCGACGGCGGAGACATTTGCCGGTCGTGTGCATGTCGAGTGGGACAGCGACGGGCTGGTGACGCCGCTGGGTCAGTTGCCCTTCTTCGTCGAGTATCTGAAGCAGGCCGGACTGTTCGCCGGCTGGGTGGCGGATTGCCCGCTGTCGTTCAGCAGCCCGAACGCCCCCTCCAAGCACGATCTGCTGGGGACCGTGTTGTTGTCGATTTTGTCGGGCCATTATCGC
>DASXXS010000111.1:0-3811 GCA_036502925.1 Xanthobacteraceae bacterium | reverse complement strand
AGGGCAGCATGCGGCGAGGGAAAACCAGAACTCGGTCTGGTGAGGGGGCGTTTCCACAGGCTCAGACTCGTGGAAGCGCCCCCTCATCCCGACCTTCTCCATAGCCCGTCGCAGACGGGCGTAAAACGCCCTGATGGCACGCGGGAAGAAGGAGACCGCAGTGCGCCGGCGCCACGTACGAGCGAACCGTCAGAGTCGCAACGCTACAGCAACAGATCATTGAACTCGGCGTGCTTGGCCATGTAGGCGGCCACGAAGGGACACTTCGGCACCACCTTGAGCCCTTGCGCGCGGGCGGCTTCGAGCGCGCCGCGCACCAATTGCGACCCGATCCCGTGGCCCGACATTTCCGCCGGCACCTCGGTGTGGGTGAACGTGATCACGCCGGGCGACAGCTGGTAGTATGCCGACGCCGTGCGGCCATCGACATCGAGCTCGAACCGGT
The DNA here is from genome assembly GCA_036502925.1 of Xanthobacteraceae bacterium. Taxonomy (GTDB): domain Bacteria; phylum Pseudomonadota; class Alphaproteobacteria; order Rhizobiales; family Xanthobacteraceae; genus VAZQ01. Next base: position 3,366 of record DASXXS010000111.1, on the reverse strand, counting down.
GGCGCGCCGGGTTGTCGCGAACAGCGTCGGGCACGCGGGCCTCCAGCCTGATGATCCGGCGAAGCGGGATACCGCGCCGCCGGGCTGCGGTTTACGCGGCGGTCGCTGCCTTGGCGGCGGCGGCAAGCCCGGCCGCGATGGCCTTCACCGCCTCCGCGCTGGCCGGGCCGAGGCCATGGCGCTGCGCGATCCATGCCGGCTCGTTGTAGGTGAGCCAGACTTTGCCGTCGGCATCCTCCCAGGCCAGGGCCTTCACCGGCAGATCGATGCCGGCGGTCTGGCGGTCCTGCATCAGCGGCGTGCCGCCCTTCGGATTCCCGAACAGCACCAGCTCGGTCGGCCGCAGCGGCAGGCCGGCCTTGGCGGCGCCGTCCGCGTGATCGATGCGGGCGAACACCGTAAGCCCGTGGGAGGTCGCGAACGAGACCAGCCGCTCGATAGTTTCACGCACCGAAAAGTTGCTCGCAACCGTGATCAGTCCGTTGTCAGCCATGGATCGTCCTTGGTGGCGCGGGGTCGACGCGACCGCGCGCCGAATCCTAGCCCGTCGCCGAAATCGAATGCCAGCCGAATCCGGAGCGGCGGACTCGCTTCGGAGCGCGGCGTCTGCCCCAGTTCGGCCACCGGGGCGCCAGCTTCCATTGAAAATACAGTCCGCAAACAGATAACCGGTTATGAACTATGGCGAGATCCCCCGCTGCACAACCGCTCACCAGGAAAAGATCCGATGAAAAACCCCGGCGCGGAGCGCCGTACCGTTGCCGATCTCGGGCAGGCCCGAGATCGGTGCGCAGTTCCTCAGTTTCAATTTCGTGAATGCTCTGATTTGCCGGTCGCCGCCAGGCGCAGCGCCAGCCGCGCGAAGCCCGCCTTCAGCGCTTGCGGTCCCGTTCGTCGAGCACGTCCCGCATGACCTCGCCGACGATCTTGGGCAGGTTCTTGTTCAATCCGTCAAATTTCCGCTCGAGTCCACCTACCTTCCGCTCGAGTCCATCTACCTTCCCCTCGACTCCATCGAGCTTCTGCTCGACCCGATCGAGCCGGGATTTGACCGCCGCCAGATCATCCCCGTTGCGGCGTGTCTGCTCAAGGATATGGCGGGTCACCAACTTCTCGCCCTCGACTTCGCGCTCCAGCGCGGTGAATTCTTCTCTGGTCACTTCGGCGGCCATCGGTGCAAATCTCCCCTCAGCCTGCGGCAAGCGTACCACACAGCGCGAAATCTTCCAGTCGCGCCGGGGGCGGGTGGATGAAGGCTGTGCCTCAGTAGCCGCGCTGGACGTTCAGCTCGGTGTTGAAGCACACCGGCTCGCGGTATTGCTTCGAGACCGTGACGATGTCGGGGTTCTCGTCCTTCATGGCCTGGAACAGCGGCTCGGTCGCGCGCCACTGCGCCACATGGCCGGCGGTGACGGGTGCGTCGTGATGCGCCGGCATGATGACGCCCGGCTTGTAGGTGCGCGCATGCTCGAGCGCGAGCTTGACCATCAGCGGATTGAGATAGTCGCCCGAGACGGCGACCAGGGCCAGGTCGACACGGCCCGCGCGCGCCATGGCGGCCCGCTCGTAATCGGTCACCAGCCCGCCGCTGTCGCGGTACAGGATGCGAAAGCCGTCATCCAGCGTGATCAGGTAAACAATCGTGCCTTCGTCGATGACGCGCGGACTGTTGGTGCCGCGCGAGCGGATGGCGGCGGCCTCGGCCTTCTGCTCGGCGGTGGGCGCCGGCATCAGCTCGTTGAGCGTGCGGTCCATGACCTCGGTGACCTCCTTGGCGGGCTCGCCATGGCGCCCCAGGATCGGCTCGACCGTGAAGTTGTCGAATTTCATGATTTCGCCGCCGCGCCCGGTCACGGTCTTGATCTGCTGCACAGGGATCGGCCGAGTGCGGAGCTTGTCGGTGGTGACCGCGGCGCCCACCAGCAACGCCTTCGTGCGCGCGCCGATCGACGCGGCGTCCGACATGTGATCGAAGTGGCCGTGGCCCATCAGGATCAGGTCGGCGGTCTTGATGTCGGCGGCGGCGACGCCGAGCGGCGGATATTGGCTGCCGCGGTCGTAATAGGCATCGAGCAGGATGACGCGGCCGTTGTAGACCAGCTCGAAATTGGAGAAGCCGATCCAGCGCACCGCAAGCGTGTGCGGATTGCGCGGAAACGCGCCGCCGGCGGCCACCAGCGTGCGGGCGTGGCAGGCCGGATCGCGCGGCTCCAGCGCCGCCGCCTGGTCGATCGCGTCGCTGCGCTCGGAGCGCGGATCGGTGAAGGGCCGCGCCGAGGCGGATGTGCAGGACATGGCAGAAACCGCTGCCAGGATCGTCAACGGGTGGCGCATTGCATGCTCCATCTAATCGAGCCGTCGACCGCTCATCCTATTTTGTCACGGCCGGACCCTCGCACCAAGTCCGAGGGCATGCTTGTTCCGGCCATCTCGATCATCCGTACGGTGATTTCTTGGCATGCCTGCGTTCATGATGGCGCCATCTTGGCCTCATCACGGCATTTCTGCAATTCGTGCAAGCTGATGCCAGGCATTCCCTGCTGGGCCAACGATTGCTACCTTACGGCAAGCAAATCCCTGAATCGGAGGACCATATGATCGATCGGCGCCGTGCAATCGGTCTCGCGTTCGCAGCCATCGGCGCCGCCGCAATGCCGCTGCCGACACGCGCGCAGCAAAGCTTTCAGCGCTTCGTTCCGTTCCTGATCGACCTGCCGGGATGGAAGGGCAACAAGCCCGACGGCATGGGGATGGAGGTGGCCGGCGCCAGCATGGTCACGGCTACGCGCAGCTACGAGCGCGGCGCCGCGCACGTCAACGCCTCGGTCCTCACTGGCATGGCGGCCCAGGGCGCGCTGGCGGCAACCAATGCCGGGATCAAGCTCGAAACTCCCGACCTCCACATGTCCACCTCGACCATCGACGGCCTGCAGGTGACCAAGACCTATACGGTGAGCGCCAAGTCCGGCGCGTTCCTGGTTGCGCTCGGCCCGGCGGCAGTGTTCACCCTGGCATATACCGGCATCGATGAGGACGAGGCGATGGGGCTTGCCCGCAGGTTTGACTGGAAGGCGATGCAGGAGCAGGTGAAGTAGCGCGGCGGGCGGATGCAGCGCCGATCAAGGTTTACGGTTGGACGACGGCATGAGCCGCAAGCGAAATCGACTTATCAATCTGCCGGCGCCGTATCTCAAGCGAATTTGGCTCGACGCGTCTCTGGTCAATGACGCGCAAGCGTATCCGTTCTGCCTGCCGTTCCTGCAGAACGGGTTCGAGCTCGGATTCGATCACGCCGTCACCATCATCGTCGGCGAAAACGGCACCGGCAAATCGACCCTGCTCGAGGGCATTGCCGCCCTTGCCGGC
>DASXXS010000110.1:0-30362 GCA_036502925.1 Xanthobacteraceae bacterium | reverse complement strand
CGACATTTCCCCTCGGGGTGACGATGCGTTCCCGCACCAATGGACATTCGTAAGCGTAGTCATAATTGTAGTCCCGATAGCCATAGCCGTAGCCATAGCGCGGGCCGACCCCAAATCCGAACGGGCCGACCTGAACGCCGGTGCCGCCGGGACCGGCACCGAAATACAGCTGTGCGGACGCCGGCGCGGCCGCGAACACTGCCGCTGCGGCCAGCGTGGTAAATAGAATCTTTCTCATGGACTCACCTCCATGGCTGTTGCCTATGAACCAAAGCAACGCATCAGCAGCGCTTGAGTTGCATGGTCAAAAAAGTTTGCAGGGCCATTGGAACCAAAGCCTATTTTCAAATCGGGTCGCCGCGGGTCCAAGTGCATCGAGGCAGCGCCATTGGAACCCGCGAAACTGCGTCCGCGTTCTCCGTATGATCGGGGGTTAACGCGGCCGCGGCCGTCAAAAAACAAGGAGTGTCGCCATGCTTGGTTGGGCCCTCACCTTCCTGGTGATTGCGTTAATTGCCGCCGTGCTCGGATTTGGCGGCGTGGCGGGTTTCGCGGTCGAAATCGCAAAAATCATCTTCGTCGTGGCCATCATCCTGTTCTTGATCTCGGCGATTTTCGGGCTGATGCGCGGAAGATCGCCGACGCTGCCTTAGGAGGCGAGCGGCGTCAAATAGGTCGCGGCCGGCCACCGCCCGCGGGGTTTCACCGAGAGCTGCGGCCGGCCGTTTGCCGGGACGATTCTCTTTGCTGATAAGACCCGCGGGTCCAAACCCGCGGGCAAAGACCGACCGCGTCGTTACTTCTGGGTTTGCTTGAAATATTTCAGGTCCGGCGGCGCCTGGTTTTTCTTGGTCGGCATCAGGTTGCCGTCCGCGCTCAGATAATAGGGCTCGTTGCCAATACGGACCCAGCTATTGTCCTCCGAGCAGCTCTCCGTGTGCCACTTCGGCCGCGCAGTCGGGTTGCGGCTCGCCTTCTTGACGATCGTCCAGGGACGGGTCAGGGCGTTGTCGCGCACGGTGATCTCGTCATAGATGATGTTGGGATCGGCCTTGTCGAGGAAGAACCGCTCATTGATGACGCTCTGGTTGTCGCGGGCGAGCGAAAGCCCGCTGGCATCGAAGGCGCGCGGGCCCTTGAAGGCGCGGGTCTCGACTTGCAGCTCGTCGTAGTGGCCATCGCCCTTGGTGTCGACCCATTTGCCGATGGAATAGCCCGCGTAATTCAACTCGGCGTCCTCGGGAAAATCACGTCCGTCGGTATAGATCCGCCGGTACGAGTCGTTGATGTGGCTGATCAGCAGGTAGGTGATCTCGGGGGTGATGATGATCTCCATGGGATCATAGATGTTCATCATCATCGGCATTCCTTGCGGAATGCAAAAGGTCGAAGGCACGTCGCCCACGCCGCCCGCCGCCAGATCGGCCCGGTTGGCGTCGTAGACCTTCTGGTATTCCGGTGTCAGCGGAGCCTTCGGTCCTCCTGGCTGGGTCCAATTGGGGTTGCCGACGCGAGTCCACTGCCCCCGCCAATCCGGATACTTCGAGGCATCGGCCGCGCGCGCGCCGGAGAGCGTCAGCGACAGCGCCGCCGCCAATGCGCTCGCCGCCAGCGCGATGGCTCCGATCGATCCTTGGTAACGCATGCATGTCCTCCCAAGCCGGTTTCCTTGCTGCCCGCTCTGATCACCGCAACGACGGCGCGTCCGTCGGTCGGGCAGTTCCCGAGGAATATATACCGTCTGCGCGCTCCGGCGGAAGGGTCGCGGGGTCGCGGCAGCAGGGCCGCGGTGGCCGCGAGGCGAGGGAGAGCGAGCCTTGGCGGCTTGGCTTGTACACCACCACCCCGCCGCGGTCCGGTTCCCGCCGGCCGCTGCCGCCGTGACACGACGCTCGACCCGCTGATAGACTGGCGCCGGACAAGGAACACGAAAGAAGAATGGAATGCGCGCCGTCCTCGCCGCATTGCTCGGTCTCTGTGCCGTTCACGCCGCTTCCGGCGAGACGCTGAAATTGCGTTATGGCCAGGCCTATTCGTCGGCGCACAGCATCTTCTCCCTGCCGATCGCGGTGGCACAGCGCGAGGGCCTGTTTGCACGCGAGGGGCTCGATGTCGAGGTGCTGGTGCCGATCCCGGGCGGCTCCGACAAGATGATCGCGGCCCTGCACGACGATTTCGTCGACCTCACCCACGTGGCGACGCCGTTCCTCATCCGGGCCGCGCTGGCCGGCTCCGACGCGGTGGCGATCGCGGCCGAGTTCGACAATCCCATCTACAGCCTGATCGCCAAGCCCGAGATCAAGACTTTCGCGGACCTCAAGGGAAAGGTGGTGGGCCTGGCGGACGAAGCCGGCACGATTGCGATCTCGATGCGCAAGCTCCTGGCGCTCCACGGCCTGCAGCACGGCGATTTCGGGGTCAAGGTCATCGAGGGAACGCCGACCCGCTGGGCGTGCCTGCACCGCGGCGATTGCGACGCGGTCGTGCTCGGCCAGCCGCAGGACTTGCAGGCGATGCAGGAGGGATTTCGGCTGCTCGGCGTTTCCAATGACGCCGTGCCGGAGCTTCTCTATACGGTTACGGCCGCCCGGCGATCCTGGGCCGACGCCCACAAGGACGCCGTGACCCGCTACGTGCGCGCGCTCGCCGCGGCATTCGAGTTCATTCGCGATCCGGCCAACGGCGATCACGTCATCAAGACCGTCGTCGAGACCACGGGTGTGTCGGAGCTCATCGCCGGACAGACGCTCGATCTTTTCTTCCGGCCCGAGCGGGGCGTCCTTCCCCGCCATGGCGAGATCGAGCTCAAGGGATTGGAGCAGGTCATCGCGCTGATGAACCAAGCGGGCAACCTTAAAGCTCCGCTGCCGTCCGCCGACCGCTTCGTCGACACGCAATACCTCAAGGCGGCCGGAGCGCAGTAGCATGAGCGGAACCGCGCAAGCCCGCTTCATGAAGCTACGCCCGCTCATGCTGCTGCTGGCCGGCATCGCGGTCGCAACCGCGTGGCTGCTCGCGACGCCGCTGCGGCTGCAGGCGCTCACGCCGAATTGGCCGCAGCGGACCGTCCGGTTCATCCTGCCGCTGGGTCCCGGCTCAGGGTCCGACATCGGCGCGCGGCTGTTCGCCGAGCGGCTGACGGCGCGTTGGGGCCAGCCGGTGGTGATCGAGAACCGTCCGGGCGGCGACGGTTTTGTCGCCATCACGGCCTTTCTCGGCGCGCACGACGACCACACGCTCCTGTTCGCCCCCACCTCGACCTTCACGGCGCATCCGATTCTTCACCCGACGCTCCCTTATGATCCGCGCGACCTGGTGCCGATCGCGCGGATCACAAATACGCTCATCAGCATCTCGGTTCCGGCGTCTCTGCGCGTCCGCTCGCTCAAGGAGCTGGTGGCGCTGGTGCGCGCGCAACCCGGCAAGCTCAATCGCGCCTCGATCACCGGCGCCCTCGATCTCGTCCTGTCCGGATTCCTCAAGGGCAGCGACCTGGAGGTGGCCAAGGTTCCCTACCGCGATCCGGTCCAGGCGGTCACCGATCTGGCCGAGGGACGCATCCAGATCTATACGTCGGCATTCGCCATCGTGCGCTCGCAGCTGCAGGCCGGCACCATCAAGGCGCTGGCGATGACCAACCAAACGCGCGCGCCGACCGCGCCCGACATACCGACCGTTGCGCAAGCCGGCTATCCGGAGCTCACCTTCGACGGCCTGGTCGGCCTGTTCGGGCCGCCCAACATGGTGCCCGAGCTGCGCGAACGCATCGCCGCCGATATTCGCGCCGTCGCCGCCGATCCCGGCGTGGAGCCGCACCTGATTCAGACCGGCCAGATCCTCAATCCCGGCGGCCCCGCAGAATTTGCCGCCGCGATCGAGGATCAGACCAGCAAGCTCGCCGCCATCGCCAAGGAACTCGACATCAAGCCGGAGCAGTGAACGCGTCCATCGTCAGGCCGGGAGGACACTCATGCCGTACCAACTGTACAAAAACGCGAGCAGCGCGCTGGCGCTGGCAGCCGCGCTGCTGGTGACCATCGCGGGCGCGCGGGCGTTCGACGAATCGAAGTATCCCGATTTTGCCGGCCAATGGAAAAGGCCTGCCGGGGTCTCCAATCAATACGACATCAGCAAGCCGCGGACCGCGGAAGAAGCGCCGCTGACGCCGGAATATCAGGCGATCTTCGAAGCCAATCTCAAGGACCAGGCGGAAGGCGGACAGGGCACCGATCCGACCTATACCTGCATTCCGGACGGCATGCCGCGGGCCATGAACGTGATTTTCCCGATGGAGATCGTGGTCACGCCGAAGACCACCTACGTCATGATCGAATATCTGAGCATGCTGCGGCGGATCTATACCGACGGCCGCGATTGGCCCAAGGAATTCGAACGAAGCTTCATGGGCTACTCGATCGGCAATTGGACCGATGCGGACGCCAACGGCCGCTTCAATACGCTCGAGGTCGAGACTCGCCTCCTGAAGGGTCCGCGCGCCTACGACTTCAGCGGCATTCCGCTGCACGCCGACAACGAGACCGTGGTCAAGGAGCGCATTTATCTCGACAAGGCCAATCCGAACATGCTGCACGACGAGATCACGACCTTCGATCACGCGCTCACGCATCCCTGGAAGATCGTCAAGAACTATGTCCGCGAAACCAGGCCGGTCATCTGGTTCGAGGCGATCTGCGCGGAGGGCAACGAGCACGTCCGCATCGGCAAGCAGAACTATATGATGAGCGCGGACGGCTATCTGATGCCGGCCAAGAAGGGGCAGTCGCCGCCGGATCTGCGATATTTCAAGCAATAGCAAGTAGGGGCGGCCCTCGTGGCCGCCCTGCGGCTACCATCATCTGGGCGCCCACCGGGGGCGCCCCCATAGGCGCGCCCCTACGGACAGGTCAACGCCCACAGCACCGCGACGAGCCGGCGGGCGCCCATCTGCGGGTCGCCGATGTTTTCGATCACGACGTCGGGCTTAAGCTCGTGGACGGCGGGAGCGGCGCGATCCGATCGTTCCGCCACATCGCCGCCGCTCTCCCGCCCGCGCGCGGCCAGGCGCGCCAGCAGGACATCCTTGGGCGCCGTCACCAGGACCACGGTGACGCGGGCATAGCGCTCGCGCAGAGCGCTCACGACGGCACGCGAGACATTGCAGACCACGGTCTTGCCGCCGCGAAGCTCCATATCGATGGCGGCGGACAGGGCGTATTTGAGGTCATGGGCCTCCCACCAGAACGCATAGGCGCTTTGGGCGCCCTGCCCGATCGCGGCGTCGAATTCGGCGCGCGAGACGCTGTCATGGTCTTCCGCGCCTGAGGGCGGACGCGTCACGATGCGGCGCGGAAACACGATCCGCGGATCAATCTGCAGGTCTTGCACGCACAGCGCGCGCGCCATGGCGATCAGCGTGTCCTTGCCGGCGCCGCTTGGTCCCACCACGACCACGAGCGCGCCGGGGCCGATGCGTGGAGCGCCATCGGGCTTCGTCAAACAACCCGCCGCCGTCATGCGACGCGCGCTCCGGTGCGCCAGACCGAGCGGACCACCGGAATATCCCGGGTGACGCGGACGCGGACCAGATCGGCGCGCTTGCCGATCGCGATCTCGCCGCGATCATCGAGACCGACAGCCGCGGCGGGCGTGCGGGTCACGGTGCGGACCGCTTCCGGCAGATCGATTGCCGGAACCGCCTTGGGCAGATGATACGCCGCCATCAGCAGGCTCGACGGCATGTAGTCCGACGACATCACGTCCAACAGGCCGGCGCGCGCCAGCTCGGCGGTGCCGACATTGCCGGAATGGGAGCTGCCGCGCACCAGATTGGGCGCCCCCATGAGGACGGCAATCCCGGCCGCGTGCAAGGCTTGCGCGGCCTCGCGCGTGGTCGGAAATTCGGCGATGGCCACCCGATCCGCGACCGACTGCTCCACGTGCTCGAGCGTGGTGTCGTCATGGCTGGCGAGCCGCCGGCCGCGGGCGCGCGCGAGCGCGACCAGATCGCGATAGTTGCTGGCTGAATGGCGCGCCGCCAGGTCGCGGCGCTGGTCGAACAGGACATCGAGCTGCGCATCCGTCAATCCGCCCGCCTTCCCCCGGTAGTAGGTTCGCAGCTTCTCCGGGTCGCGGAATTGCCGCTGCCCCGGCGTGTGGTCCATCAGCGAGACCAGCCTGACCTCGGGCCGCTCGATCAGCGCCGCCGCCTCGGCAACCACATCGGGCATCGGTACCTCGCAGCGCAGATGCAGGAAATGCGCGACCCGCAACATGTCGGCATCGCGCGCCGCCGCGATCGCTGCGGCCAGGACGCCGGCTTCGCCCCCGACCTCATCGGCGCCCTCCTCGCGCCAGACGCGCAGCGAATCCAGTACCGTGGTGATGCCGCAGGACGCGAGCTGGCCGTCATAGGACACCACTGCGGCCACCGGGTCCCAGTAGACTTTCGGTCGCGGCATGTAGTGCGCCTCGAGGTGATCGGTGTGCAGCTCGATCAGGCCCGGAATGATGAAATCGCCCCCCACATCCTCGGCGCCGGCGGGCGGGCGGTCGCAGCCAAAGTCCGTGATCATCCCGTCCACGACTGCGATCCAGCCGGCCTCGATCACGCGATCGGCGAGCACGAGGCGGGCGTTTGAAAGAACGAGCGGCTTGTTGTCTGGCTGCATGGTCAGGCTGCGGCTGCGGGTGAAAAGCGAGTGACATCGACGACGGTGTCGGCGATGGCGCGACGGACGTCGTCATCGTGCACGATGGCCACGATCGCGGCGCCGCGCCGCTTCCTTTCCGCGATCAGCTCGACCACGGTGGCGCGGTTCACCGCATCGAGCGAGGCGGTGGGCTCGTCGAGCAGCAGGAGCGGCCGTTCGGGCAGAAAGCCGCGCGCGATGTTCACGCGCTGTTGCTCGCCGCCCGAGAAGGTGACCGGCGGCACCGGCCACAAGCGCTCCGGAATGGCGAGGCGATGCAGCAGAGCCGCCGCCTTGGCGCGCGCCCCCTCCCGCGCGGCCGGCTCGGCCATGAGCGGCTCGGCGACCACGTCCAGGGCCGGAACCCGCGGCACCGCGCGCAGGAACTGGCTCACATAGCCCATGACGGTCCGGCGAAGCCTGAGAATTTGGCGCGGCTCGGCACCGGCGACATCGATGGTGGTGCCGCCGTGACGGACCAGAACCCGGCCACTGTCGCAGCGGTAGTTGCCGAAGATCATCTTGAGGATCGAGGATTTGCCGGCGCCCGAAGGTCCCGTCAGGACGACGCATTGTCCGGCGCCGACCGAAAAATCGACTCCCGCCACGACCGGAAGGCGCAAGCCCCCGTGGAGGTGCATGGTGAAGCCCTTGCCTGCGTCACGAAGCTCGAGCACGGCGGACATTGCAAACCTCATGCAGGCAGGATCGAGGAAACGAGCAGTTGCGTATAGGCCTCATGCGGATCGTCGAGCACCTGATCAGTGAGGCCCTGCTCGATCACCTTCCCGTCTTTCATGACCATGATACGGTGCGACAACAGGCGTGCGACAGCGAGATCATGCGTGACGATCAGCGCGGCCAAGCCCAGCTCGCCGACCAGGCCGCGCATGAGATCAAGGAGGCGCGCCTGCACGGAAGCATCGAGGCCGCCGGTCGGCTCATCCATGAAGACCAGCCGCGGGTCGGTCACGAGATTGCGCGCGATCTGCAGCCGCTGCCGCATGCCGCCCGAATAGGTGCGCGGCGCATCGTCGATGCGGGCGCGATCGATCTCGACCCGATCGAGCCATTCGGCGGCAGTGCCGCGGATACGACCGTATTGCCGCCAGCCCACCGCCATCAGGCGCTCACCGACATTGCCGCCGGCGGAGACCGACATGCGCAACCCGAGCGCCGGATCCTGGTGCACATAGCCCCAATCGGTGCGAAACAGGAAACGCCGCTCGGCCTCGCCGATCGCGGCGAGGTCGCGCAGGACGCCGTCGCGGGTTCGGTAGAGCACGCGGCCGGCATCCGGGTCGAGCTGGCAGGACAGGAGCTGCAGCAACGTGGTCTTGCCGGACCCGGATTCGCCGACGATCGCCAAAACCTCGCCGGCGTAGAGCTCGAACGACACGTCGCGACAGCCGAGCTGCCGGCCGTACCACTTGGACAATCCTTCCGCCGCCAGCAGCGGCCGCTCGTCCGCCGCCGCGCTCATCCGGGCACCCGTTCGAGATCGACGCGGAAGCTGTAGCCGTGGCGCTCGTAGCCGAGCGACTCGTAGAAGGCGTGCGCGCGCGCCCGCTTCGCATTGGAGCAGAGCATCAGCTTGTAGCAGCCCTTCTCGCGGCAGCGTTCCAGCGCAAACCGCATCATGGCTTGGCCGATGCCGTTGCCCTGCCGGGCGGGCGCGACCACGACGTCCTCGACGATCCCGGACGGCGATCCGAGATGGCCGAGATTGTCCATCACCAGGAGCGCGAAGCTGCCGACGATCTCGTGATCCTGCTCCGCCACATAGAGCGTGTAGTCCGGGTAGCGACCAAACCGCTCGAACAGAGCGACCGCCTGATCGACGGGAAGCACATTGCCGTCGTCGAGATCCGGCTGCGCATAGAGGCCGAGCACCGCCGCAATGTCGGCGGCGCTGGCTTTGCGCACCACTATCGGCGCTCGATCAGGCACGCGGCGTCTCCTTGCGATGCACGGACGGCGCGGACGTGCCGGCCTGCTGGCCGCGCTCCCGCCGGGTTGCGCAATAATCGGTGTCCGAGCACAGGAACATGCGGGAGCCGCGATCGTCGGTGATGACCTCGTCGAGGAAGCTCTCGGTCGAGCCGCACAGCGCGCAGGTCGCGTCGTGCCGGTAGGGCTCGAACGGGTGATCCTCGAAGTCGAGGGAGACGACCTGCGTGTAGGGCGGGATCGCATAGATGCGCTTCTCGCGGCCGGCGCCGAACAGCTGCAGGGCTGCGCAATGGTTCATTTTCGGATTGTCGAACTTCGGCGTCGGCGAGGGATCGGTTACATAGCGGCCGTCGACCTTGACCGGATACGCATAGGTGGTGGCGATGTGGCCGTGGCGCGCGATGTCCTCGTACAGCTTGACATGCATGAGCCCGTACTCGGCCAGCGCATGCATGCGGCGGGTCTCGGTTTCGCGCGGCTCGAGGAAGCGCAGCGGCTCGGGGATCGGGACTTGATAGACCAGAACCTGGCCCGCGTGCAGCGGCGATTCCGGGATGCGGTGGCGGGTCTGAATGACGGTCGCCTCGCCGGTTTGGGTGGTGGTGCGCACGCCGGCGGTCTTGGCGAAGAACTTGCGGATCGAAACCGCGTTGGTGGTATCGTCGGAGCCCTGATCGATCACCTTCAGAATATCGTCGGGCCCCAGGATCGAGGCGGTGACCTGGACCCCGCCGGTGCCCCAACCGTAGGGCATGGGCATCTCGCGGCTGGCGAACGGCACCTGATAGCCGGGAATGGCGATCGCCTTGAGAATGGCGCGGCGGATCATGCGCTTGGTCTGCTCATCCAGATAAGCGAAGTTGTAGGTGCCGTCGCGTTGCGATGCGCTCATTCGGCGGCCTCCGGAATGCCGGGCCTGCCGTCCCTGGCCGCCGCCGCGAACTCCTCGCGCAGGCGCCGCACCAGCCCGAGCTCGGCCTGGAAGTCGACGTAATGGGGCAACTTCAAGTGCTCCACAAAACCGGTGGCCTGGACATTGTCCGAATGCATGAGGACGAATTCTTCGTCCTGCGCCGGCGCTTTGACGTCTTCGCCAAGCTCGCGCGCCCGCAGCGCGCGGTCGACCAGCGCCATCGCAATCGCCTTGCGCTCGCCCTGGCCGAAAGCCAGGCCATAGCCGCGCGTGAAACGCGGCGGCTCGCTCGCGGCGCCGCCGAACTGGTTGACCATCTGGCATTCGGTCACCGCGATGCGGCCGAGCGGCACGGCGAAGCCCAGCTCCTCGGCGAAGAACTCGACCTCGACGGTGCCGAAGCGGATCTCGCCCGCGAACGGATGAGTGCGTCCGTAGCCGCGCTGGGTCGAATAGCCGAGCGCGAGCAAAAATCCCTCGTCGGCACGCGCCAGATTCTGCAAACGCAGGTCCCGGTCTGCCGGCAGCGACAATGGCTCGCGCGTGAGATCGCCGGCCGGCGCGGCCGGCTCGGGTGCGCCCGAAGGCTCGATCAGGTCGTCGGCCGCGAGCAGATCCGTGACGCGCGGCATACATTCCTCGGCTGCCGGCGCGCGCGCCGGCTCCGGAACGGCGCCGCCCGCGCTGAGATCGAGATCGAGAAGCCGGTGGGTATAGTCGAAGGTCGGCCCCAGCACCTGTCCGCCTGGCAAATCCTTGAAGGTTGCCGAGATGCGCCGGACGATGTCCATCGCGGCCGTATCGATCGGCTCCGAGGCGCCGAATCTCGGGGCCGTGGTGCGGAATGCTCGCACCAGGAAAATGGCTTCGATAAGATCGCCGCGCGCCTGCTTGATGGCGAGCGCGGCAAGCTCGCGATCGTAGAGCGAGCCCTCGCTCATCACGCGGTCGACCGCAAGCGCCAGCTGCTCCGAAATCTGGGCGAGCGAAATTGCCGGGACCGAAGGGTCGCCACGGCGCGCATGCGCGAGCAGCGCATGGGCATTCTCGATCGCGCGCTCGCCCCCCTTGACCGCAACATACATGGCAGTCTCCTCTAATGTGCGACGCGGATCGAGCGCGGCAGCGCCGCCACCGCATGCCCGCTCACCAAAATGAGATCGAGGCCGCGCGGGAACATTTCGCGATTGGCGACAAGCCGCGCCCGGAAATCCGCCGGCAGCGGCTCGGCGGAAAAACTTGTTGTTCCAGCGATGCCGGGACCCGAGAGCGCAAGCACCTCGCCACGACCGAAGCTTGCGACTTGCAGCACCAACGTGGTCGAGCGGTCCGGATATTCCGGCGAACCCGGAGAAAAGCTCGCGAAGGAAGCCATTGCGGCGGGATCGGAAACGAACGCAAAAGTTGCTTGCGGGCAATCCGCGGTCAGCGGCGCGCCGGTGTGAAACTTGAGCCAGGCGGCAACCTCGCCCGCGGCGAGCCCTTGATCGAGCCAGAACGGCGTTTCGTAGTCGAGCAAGGTCAAGGCCACCGCGGCGGCGGTCGGGCTGAGCGGCGGCGGAACTGCGAGCCGGGATGGCAGCGGCCGCGCCAGGCCGGGACGCGCGATCGCCTCCATGACGGTGCGAAACACCGCTTGGCTCGATAAAGCCGGATCATCGAAAGCGGGCGCCAGCATCTCAATCCTCCCCGCGAACCAGGGTGAAGAAATCCACCCGGGTCGCCGCCGCCTGTTCGCGCTTCTCGGCACGCTCGCGCTCCAGGCGCCCGCGGATAGGCGCCAGCACGTGCCGCTCGATCGCGTCCCGGCGGCGCTCGCTTTGCCAGAGCGCATCGCATACGGCGGCAAGGCGCGCCTTGTGTTGGTCGCGACCCAGCAGATAGGAAAAGCCGACCTCGCCTGATTCCATACGCACTGCCGCGCGCGTGACGGTCGCCTCGCCGAGATTGAAGCGGGCGCCGTCGCCGCCGATCCGTCCGCACACCATCACGAGCCCGGTCGCGACCGGCCGCAGCTCGACGTAACGCAGAGGATCAACCACGGCCGCAAGACCTTGCGCAATCTCGCCCGCGTGCGCCTGCGCCAGCAGCGCCATCGCGGCCCGGCGCGGGCCGCTAGCGGGCGCGGCAGGATCGGACGTTTGCGGCTCGGACATCAGATGCTCGGACGCTCTTTAGATGCTCGGACGCTCTTTGGCTTGAAGCGGCCTCTCAAGTTGTCTATAGTACTAGACAACTTTAAACGCCATTTCAATGACGCCCTGATGACCGACGACCGCCCCTGTGGAAACCGATGAGGCTGCAACGACGCGCGCCGGCAGTGCCCGCGCATGGCGTCACCCTGTGGCGCCGGATCGCCGACGACCTCGAGCAGGCGATCGCGCTGGGCACCCACGCGGCCGGCGACCGTCTTCCCGGCGAGGTCGAGGTCGCCGCCCGTTTGGGCGTCAACCGCCACACGGTGCGACGCGCGTTCGCGGAGCTGACCCGGCGCGGCCTCGTTCGGGCCGAGCGCGGCAGCGGAACCTATGTGGAGCGCAAGCGGCTCGCCTATCCGATCGGTGCGCGCACGCGCTTTTCGGAGATCGTCGGAACCGCCGGGCGCGGGGCGGAAGGAAGGCTCATTGGGCACGGGAGCGAGCCGGCGACACCCGAGATTGCCGAGCGGCTTGGCCTCGAAGTCGGCGACCTGGTGGTTCGTCTGGAGATTCTTCGCAGCGCCGATCGGGTGCCGATTTGCTCCGCCACCAGCTGGCTGCCGGCCGCGCTCGCGGCCGCTGCGGCGCGCATCTATCGGGCTCGCCGCTCGATGACCGCAACGCTCGCGCATTTCGGCATCAGCGACTACCGGCGGCAATCAACCCGCATCACGGCCGCGACCGCCGACGCGCTCGATGCGGAGCGGCTTGGCCTGGTTCCGGGACGCGCCGTCTTCATCGTGGACAGTATCGATGTCACCCCGCGCGGCGTGCCGGTCCTGACCAGCCGCGCCCGGTTTGCCGCCGATCGCGTCGAGCTCTTGGTCGAAAGCTGAGCGCACCGAGCGTGCGTCATTGCTCTGTCATTCGAATGTCGTTCTTGCAATCAGGCCCATCTGACGTGCGACAGGCTCGACCCATGCCCACCACGACACTTTCGCTGACGCCACTGGTGCATCCGAGCGCGGATGTGCACGACTGCAAGCTCGGCGCCTATTGCGAGGTCGGCGCGCGGACCCGATTGCTCGAGGTCGAGCTCGGCGACTATTCCTATATCGTCAATGACAGCGATGCGGCCCATGCAACCATCGGCAAGTTCTGCTCGATCGCGGCGATGACGCGGATCAATCCCGGCAACCACCCGATGCAGCGCGCCAGCCAGTCGCATTTCAGCTATCGGGCCAGCATGTATTTTGCGGGAGCGGCGGATGACGCGGATTTCTTCGCCTGGCGACGATCCCACGGGGTGAGCATCGGTCACGATGTCTGGATCGGTCACGGCGCGATCATTCTCCCGGGCCGCACGGTCGGCACTGGCGCCGTCATCGCGGCCGGCGCGGTGGTCACCAAGGACGTGCCAGCCTACGGGATCGTGGCCGGCAATCCGGCCCGCTTCATCCGGGCGCGCTTTGCCGATGAAATCGCCGCGCGCCTGCAACGGCTCGCCTGGTGGGATTGGAGCCACGAACGCCTGCACGCGGCCTTGCCGGATTTCCAGAAACTCTCAATCGACCGCTTTCTCGACCGGCACGAGAAGGCGGCCGCCACGGCTTGAGTATCGGTAAGATCGACCCATGGACATTCGCATCGAAGGCGGACGCGCCCTCATCGGCGACCGGCTGGAAAGCACCACCATCCACCTGGCTTCCACGCAGGGCCTGATCAGCCACATCGGCAGCGATGCGCCGGCGCGCCGCCGCATCGATGCCGACGGCCTCATCGTGCTGCCCGGCATCGTGGACATTCATGGCGATGCCTTCGAGCGGCAGATGATGCCGCGGCCGGGCGTGGACTTCGCCATGGACATCGCCCTCCTCGACAGCGACAGGCAGGCGGTGGCCAACGGGATCACCACGGTTTTCCACGGCGTGACCTGGTCCTGGGAGCCCGGTCTGCGCGGTCCCGAAAATGCCCGCACCCTGCTGGCCGCCATCGAGCGGCTGCGCCCCCGTCTTGGCGCGGACACGCGCTTTCATCTCCGGCACGAGACCTTCAATCTCGAGGCCGAGCCCGAGATCCTGCAATGGCTGGCCGGCCGCCGCATCGGCCTGATGGCGTTCAACGATCACATGATCGCCGACGAGACCTCGCCGCGTTCCAAGAAGCTACTCGCCCAGATGGTCGAGCGCTCGGGCGTGACGCGCGAGGAATTCCTCGCCCTGGTCGAGCGCGTGCGCCGGCGCGGCAACGAAGTGCCGGCCTCGATCGAGCGGATCGCGCAGGCCGCGCGCGCGCGCGGCATTCCCCTGCTTTCGCATGACGATGCGAGCCCCGATCAGCGCCGCTGGTTCCGCGCGCTCGGCTGCCGGCTGGCGGAATTTCCCAAAACGGTCGAGACCGCGCAGGAGGCCGCGGCAGAAGGCGACGACATCGTGCTCGGCGCCCCGAACGTAGTACGCGGCGGCAGCCATATCGGCTGGATCGACGCCAAGGACATGGTACGACGCGGCCTGTGCTCGGTCCTGGCCTCGGACTACTACTATCCGGCCCCGCTGCTGGCGGCATTCCGTCTGGCGGCGGAGAACGTCCTGCCGCTGCATGCCGCCTGGGCGCTGGTCTCGGAGACCGCCGCCGCGGCAGCGCGGCTCACGGATCGAGGCAGCATTGCGCGCGGGCGACGCGCCGACCTGATCCTGGTGGACGCGCAGGATCAGCGGCCGCGCGTGGTCGCCACCATCGTGGCCGGCCGCATCGTTTATCTGGTCGACGCCGACCGCATCGTGTCATCTTAGAGCATTCGCCTTGGTTGCCGGGCCGCGATTTGCCGTCTACTTCGTGCCGGCCGCCGATACGGCGCTCTACCGCTTCGGCGCCGCGGTGCTTGGATACGATTGCTACACCGGCGAGGGCGCCGCGCGGCTGCACCATCTTGGCCTGACCGCGGCCGAATGGGCCGCGCTGACCGCAGAGCCGCGAACCTACGGCTTCCATGCCACCTTGAAGGCTCCGTTTCGGCTTCGGGGCGAATTCAATCAAGGGGATCTGCTCGCGGATGTCCGGACGCTGGCGGCCTCGATCCCGACAATCCCGTTGCTCGAGCCCGCCGTCGGATTGATCGCAGGATTCGTCGCGATCGTCCCGGCAGCGGCATCACCGGCGCTTGACCGGCTTGCGGCGGACTGCGTCGCGGCCTTCGAGCGATTCCGCCTGCCCATGACCGCACAGGAAAGAAGCAGGCGCTTGGCGGCTGGACTGAGCCGACACCAGACCGCCAATCTCGACCGCTGGGGATATCCGTATGTGTTCGAGGAGTTCCGATTTCACATGACGCTGACGGGTCGAATTGGACCGGATCGACGCGCGGCGATCCACGTCCTCCTGCAAAACGCATTTGCTCAGGCTTGCGGATATGAACCTATCCGGGTCGATCGGCTCGCGCTGGCGCGCCAGGATCATCCGAACGCCCCCTTTCGGGTCGTGGGACAGGCGCGGGTGCGGAATTCAGCGGGATAACCACAAGGCGTCCCACGCCTTTCATCGCTCTGTCACATGCCGTTGGTAGTCGTTTCTACCAGGAGGTCCGGCATGCTGACCGAAACTCTCGTCGAGGTTCGGCGTGTTTCGAAGTCGTTCGACCGTCGTATCCCGGTCCTCAAGAACGTTTCGTTCCTGCTGAAGCGCGGCGAGATGGTCGCGCTGATCGGGGCATCGGGTTCCGGCAAGTCGACATTGATCAGGGCGATCGCCGGATTGGTGCCGATCGACAAGAGCCGCGCCGCCAAGGGCGGCGAAGCGGAGTCGGACGCCATCTTCCTGTTCGGCCGGCCGATGCAGCAAAACGGCCGGATCATCGGCTCGGCCAAGGAACTAAGGGCGCGCATCGGCGTCGTCTTCCAACAGTTCAATCTGGTCTCGCGGCTGCCGGTTCTTACCAATGTTTGCCTCGGCCTGCTCGGCCGCATGCCGTTCCTGCAGGGCATGCTCGGGCGCTTCAGCGCCGACGAGAAGCGTCGCGCCATGCGGGCGCTCGAGCGCGTCGGCATGGCGGAGCATGCGCTCAAGCGCGGCTCGGAGCTCTCCGGCGGTCAGCAGCAGCGCGCCGCGATCGCCCGCACCCTCGTGCAGGGCGCCGAGCTTCTCATCGCGGATGAGCCGATCGCTTCCCTTGATCCGAATTCGGCGCGGCGGGTGATGGACATCCTCGCCGACATGAACCGGCGGGACCGCATCACCATCCTGGTGTCGCTCCACCAGGTCGAATACGGGGTGAAATATTGCCCGCGCACGATCGCGCTCAAGGCCGGCGAGGTGGTCTATGACGGGCCGTCATGCAAGCTCACGCCGGAGCTCCTGAACAGCATCTATGGTGCCGAGAGCAGCGAGTTGTTCCTGCCGTCGCTCGATCAAGCCAGCATTTCGCTGCGCGGCGCCGAGGCGGCGCCCGCGGGCACGCCGATGCGTCCTTCATACCCGCATCCGCAGCAGCCGGCACCGCACCGGCTGCAGCCGGCCGCGACCGTCTGACGGTTTGCCGCGCCGGCTGATCGACGACAACCAAATTCGATGGGCACAAGGCGAACGGCACATTCGAGACTCAAACCCAACAGGGAGACAAAAATGTTGCGGACACTTCTCTCAAGCACGGTGACTGCGGTCGTACTCACGGTATCGGGCCTCGCCGCGAACGCGCAGGCGCCGACCGAGCTCAACTTCGGCATCATCTCGACCGAGGCCTCGGTCAACCAGAAGAAGAGCTGGGAGCCGTTCCTGCAGGCCATGGCCAAATCCACCGGCTACAAGATCAACGGCTTCTATGCGACCGACTATGCCGGCGTCATCGAGGCGATGCGCTTCAGCAAGGTTCAGGTGGCGTGGTTTGGCAACAAATCGGGCATAGAGGCGGTGGACCGCGCCAGCGGCGAGGTCTTTGCCCAGGTGGTGGCTACCGACGGGAGCCTCGGCTACTACTCCCACATCATCGTCCACAAGGACAGCCCGTACGGCAAGCTCGAGGACATCCTCAAGTGCGACAAGACGCTCGACTTCGGTATCGGCGATCCGAACTCGACCTCCGGCTTCCTGGTGCCGACCGCCTACATCTTTGCCGCCAGGAATGTCGATCCGAAATCCTGCTTCAAGACCGTGCGCAATGCCAACCACCAGGCCAACGCCATGGCGGTCGCCAACAAGCAGGTGGCCGCGGCGACCAACAACAGCGAAGATCTGCAACGGCTGATGATGACGGCGCCGGAGGCGCGCGCCCGGATCAAGATCATCTGGACCTCGCCCATCATCCCGCTCGACCCGATCATCTGGCGCAAGGACCTCGATCCGGGCATCAAGGCCAAGCTCTACACGTTCCTGCTGAGTTACGGCCGCATCGGCTCGCCTGACGAAATCAAGGCGGCCAGGGAATTGATCGCCAACATGATCTGGTCGCCGCTGCGGCCCTCGTCCGACGATCAGCTCCTGCCCATGCGCAAGCTCGAAGCCAGCCGCGACCTGCTGCGGGTTCAAGGCGACGCCAAGCTCTCCGACGAGGACAAGAAGAAGCAGACCGCGGAGATTCAAGCCCAGCTGGTCAAGCTCGACGAGATGGAGAAGAAGGCCGCGACCGATCCGTTCCAGAAGAAGCTTGCGGCCTTCGTCGAGGCCGATAAGAGCGGCGATCAGGCCGCGCTCAAGCGGATGATCGCCGACTTCGCGGCCGGCAACGCCCGCACCAACTGAGCGTGCATGCGGCGTGAGCGCATAGACGAATCCCTCCCCCTGAAAGCGGGAGGGTGGCGCCGAAGGCGCCGGGTGGGGGTCCTGCCTCCCCACAGATTCAGTATTTGTCGCGTGACCCCCACCCGACCGGCTTTGCGGGTCGACCCTCGGGTCGCGGCCCGAGGGCAGGCTCTCCCCCTTTCAGGGGGAGGTGTCGCTGCGAGCGCGGCACCGTCGCGACTCCCCGCAGCACCGCCGATGAAAACATCCCCATGACGATCGAGATGACCGACACCAGGCCGGGTGTTTCCACGGCGAGTTCCCCGCACCGGGACGAGACCGAGATCATCGTGCCGCGGCACCCGCTGTCGCGCCGGTTGCGGGCCTGGGCGTTGTGGCTCGCCCTCATGGGGCTGCTGGCCTGGAGCTGGGCGCCATCCGAAATGTTCCGGGTATCCGCCTTGTTCACCGACTGGCGGAACATGGCGGAATTCGGCAACGCGTTTCTCCATCCCAACTTCCACGAATGGGACAGCTATCTCGACGACATGGTCATCACCATCCAGATCGCGATCTGGGGCACCGCGCTCGCGGTCGGCTTCGGCATTCCGTTTGCGATCCTCTCGTCCGCCAATGTCTGTCCGCAGTGGGTGGTGCAGCCGGTGCGACGCCTGATGGATGCCTGTCGCGCCATCAACGAAATCGTGTTTGCGCTGATGTTCGTGGTCGCGGTCGGGCTTGGACCGTTCGCCGGCGTGATGGCGCTGTTCGTCCACAATCTCGGCGTATTCGCCAAGCTGTTTTCGGAAGCCGTGGAGGCGATCGATCCGCGACCGGTCGAGGGCATCCGGGCGACCGGCGCGCGGCGGCTGCAGGAGGTGATCTTCGGCGTCATCCCGCAGGTCATGCCGCTGTGGAGCTCGCTCACCCTTTACCGGCTGGAGACCAACGTCCGCTCGGCCACCACGCTGGGCATCGTCGGCGCCGGCGGCATCGGGCAGACGCTCTATGAAAGCATCCGCAGCTTCCAATACGGCGAGACCGCAGCGCAGGTCATCATCGTGGTGGTGACCGTCATATTGATCGACCTCTTCAGTGCCCGGCTGCGCAAGACGCTGATCTGAAGGCTCGGCTATTTGATGCCTCCAAGAAGGGCCAGCCGCCGCCGCATCTGCGCTATTTCAGGCAGATCGGGAAGTGCCGGACGCGGAGCAGCGCTCAAAATCGGAACCAAAGAACGGCAGTTGGCTGCGTGGAGCAACCATCGATCTGGATGGCGGCGAAAATCCCGCAATACCCCGTTCCGTCTCATTGGCCAGGGCGCGCAGGCGCTTGATTCCTCGCCGGCCGTTTCGCAACGCGATGCTCAGAAATCCGGCTTTTCCGCGGTCGGGACGTCGGAGTCCTTATTGTTGTAGTATTCGTGCCTGTTCTCGGCGCAGACCGTCTCCGGCCAATCGTTGGAGCCGCGCCCGTAAGTTATGGTTGCGCTCCAGGGCATCGTAAAGACGCCTGCATCCTCGACCGTGAAGTGGAGCTGCAGGTGCTTACCCCTGTAGTTGCGGTCGATGCCGACCGGGGCGCGCCGATTCTCTTTGGCGTCCCTTGCCAATCCTTCTTTCGCGTCTTCGTAGTCAAGCAGCCGATAGCGCTCGACCACGTGCAGCTTCTCGGTGTATGGCGTTCCGTACAAGTCGATCATCGGAAACGGCCGGTCGGTCCTGGTGCCCACGGTGTCGATCACCAGCGTGTCGCCTTCGTAATGGCCCACGGAATCTCCATACCAGGACGGCGTCACCTGCGCGGGATGCGACTGGTTCATGCGCACGTGGCGGACTTCATGGTCCTGGTCGTAGATGATCGTGATCCTGTCCGGCTGCTGAAAAATCTGTATTGCGAAATTCTTGTAGATGTAAGGCACCGGTTCGGGCCAACACTGGTTGGCGGGGCTCGGAAACGTTACGCCCCTGAGCGAGAGCTCGCCGAACTGCTTCACGACCTCGGCCGACTCGGGCTTCAAGACCGGATTGGTGTGATCACCAACCAGCTGGTCGTAGTTGCTGACGCCGTTGCTCCGCGACCTGTTCGTCACCGGGCCGGGACCCGATGCCGGCGGCTCAAAGCCGGGGAGAGAGGGATGCCACCATATACCGGAGAAATCCGGGATGGATGCGGCGCCTTGCGTGCCGGCCGCACCAGGTACGGATGCCACCGTTTGCCCAGCGGCGGGCGCCGCAACTGCTGCCGCCAACGTCACCAACAAAAGGAGCTCCCACCGGCGCGTGTTCATGCCAACCTCCCTTTCATGGTTCGCCCGTCCGCAGGCGGGTGCAGGCGGTATTTAATCCCAAGAACGCAGACAGCGCACCTATCTAAACCGAGGCAGTGGAAATGTTTATCTCCGCCACCCCTGCCGCCCTCTGACACCAGCGGGGCAGGAACACCCTTCCGCATCACCGTGGATCGATATAGCCTGAAGCCGCCTGCCGAGCCTTCGATCAGGCCGCTCTTCGGCGAACGGAGGACAGGATGCATCACCATGGCTCGATCGGCGTCGTGGCCGTGCTGGCGGCGCTGTGCGCGACGATTTGCGGCGCGCGCGCGCTCGATGCCGCGCAACTCCCCGACTGGAAGGGCCAATGGGGGCGGGTCGGCGACGCGCGCTGGGATACGAGCAAGCCCCGTCTCGCCCAGCAAGCGCCGCTCACGGCGGAATATCAGGCCTTCCTGGCCGCAAGCATCGCGGAACAGGCCGCCGGTGGGCACGGCAACGACCTCATGTACAAGTGCTATCCGCCCGGCATGCCGCGCATGATGTTGGCGTATAATCCGATCGAGTTCGTCATGACCGCGGACGTGACCTATGTTGTGCTCGAGCACATGAACCAGCGTCGTCGCATCTACACCGATGGACGCGATTGGCCGGAAACCCTGACGCCGTCCTTCGTGGGCTATTCGCTCGGCAAATGGATCGATGAGGATCATGGCCGCTACCACACGCTGCTGATCGAAACCCGCGGCATGCGCGGTCCCCGCGCTTTCGACAGCAGCGGACTGCCTTTGCACGACGACAACGAGACCGTCGTCAAGGAACGCATCTACCTCGACCAGGCGAATGCGGATTTGCTGCACGACGAGATCACGACAGTCGACCATGCATTGACCCGCCCGTGGACGGTGACCCGCAGCTACACGCGCCAACAGCAGCCGGTGTGGATCGAGCATGTCTGCAGCGAGGACAACCATCATGTGGAGATCGGAAACGAGAACTATTTCGTGAGCTTCGACGGCTTTCTGATGCCTACCCGCAAGAACCAGGCGGCCCCCGATCTGCGCGACTTCGATCATCCTGCGAGGTGAATATTTCTCAATCGAAAGGAGAACCTGATGAAACCGAACCATAAGCTGGTGCTGGTCATGCTGGCGGGAATCGCGCTCGGCGGCGCCGGCGCCACGGCAATCCATGCGCAGCAGGCGAAGGTGGCGCCGGGCTACGTCGTCTCGGAAGTCGAGGTGACGGATACGGCCACATTTGCGAAATATGCGGCGGGCGTTCCGGCGACGCTTGCCCCCTTCAACGGCCAGTATGTGATCCGCGCCGGCAAGATTACGCCGGTCGAAGGCGATGCGCCCAAGCAGCGCTTCATCGTCATCGCTTTCGACAGCGTCGAGAAGGCGCGCGCCTGGGAGGATTCGCCGGCCTATGAAGCCATCAAGCCGATGCGGCACGCCTCGGCCAAGAGCCGCATCTTCATCGCCGAGGGCGTCGCCCCGCAATAAGCACGGCTGGCGTCACCGCACGCCCAGCGTCCCTCGCCCCGCGTGCGGGGAGAGAGCCACACGACACTGAGGAAAAGCAAATTACGGCGTGGTGAGGGGGCGTTTCTACAAGCTCAGACTCGCGGCGACGCCCCCTCATCCCGACCTTCTCCATAGCCCGTCGCAGACGGGCGTAAAACGCCCTGATGGTACGCGGGAGAGGAGTACGCCTGCGCCCGGGGCACGCAAACGATCACTTCGTCGCCTTCTGCAGATAGGCGATCAGGTCGGCGCGGTCGCCGGCATCGGGCATGCCGGCAAACGGCATGCGGTTGCCGGGCACCTCTTTCTGCGGATCGGCGACGAAGCTGTCGAGCGTCTGCGGCGTCCAGGTGATGCCGCTCTTCTTGAGCGCCGGCGAGTAGCGAAAATCCGCGATCTCGCCAGCCTTGCGCCCGAACAGGCCGAACAGGCTCGGCCCCACATTGTTCACGCCGCGCTCGAGGGTATGGCAGGTGGCGCATTCCTCGAAGCGCTTCTCGCCGCGCGCCGCATCGCCCTCGGCACGCGCCGCGCCGGCCGCGGCCAGCAGCGCGACCGCACCCATCAGCACCCTGGCGTGCATCGATAGCCCGCTCATGCCGGCACCAGCGGCCCGGGGCTCTTGACGTAGCGATTCTTGATCGCGTCGGCCGTCCAGTAGGACAGCGCGCCCACCGGCCCGGTCGGATTGTAGGACGAGTTGTGGGGGAATACGTTCGCTCCGACCACGAACAGATTGTGGCAGGCCCAGCTCTGCAGATACTTGTTCACCGCGCTGTCGCGCGGATTGGTGCCCATGATGGTGCCGCCGGTATTGTGGGTCGACTGGTAGGGCACCACCGTCCACGGATCGGTGCGGGCGGAGGCCGGGTTCATCGCGGTCGGGTTCATGGACTTGGCGATCGCGTTGACGACATCGGCGGCGTGCCGGCCCATCTTGTGCTCGTTCTCCTTGTAATCGAAGGTCATGCGCATCAAGGGCTGGCCGAACGCGTTGCGATAGGTCGGGTCGAGATCGAAGTAGTTGTAGCGGTTCGCCATGACGCTGCCGCTGGCGCCGATGTTCATCGCGGTCTGATAGTATTTGGCGGTGGCCGCCTTCCAGGCCTTGCCCCATTGCGGCGTGCCGCTCGGCACCGGACGGTAGCCGATCGGCAGCGGCGTGTTGAAGCCGGCCCCGATATTGTAGCCGCCGACGAAGCCGTGCGGTGCGCGATCGAACTCCAGATTGATGTTGAAGTCGTCGATGGTGACGTTAGAGCCGCCGGCGCTCATGAACGGATTGAAGTGCCGGCCCTCGAAGAACAGCGTTGCGCCGGCGCCGGTCTGGTAGCAGTAGTTCTTGCCGATGACGCCTTTCTGCGCCGCCGGATCGTAGGGCTCGCCGATGCCCGACAGCAGCATCAGGTGCACGTTGTTGAGCGCATAGGCGCAGAGCAGCACCATGCCGGCGGGCTGCTCGAATTCCTCGCCGTCGAGCAGGTTGGTGTAGGTCACGCCGGTCACCCGCTTGCCGTCCGAATCCTTGAGCACCTTGGTGACCCACGAATGGGTGCGCAGCTGGAAGTTCGGATTGCGCATCGCGATCGGGATCACCGAAACATGCGGGCTGCCCTTGGCATTGGCCTCGCAGCCGAAGCGCTGGCAGAAGCCGCAATATTGGCACGCCCCGTATTTTGCCCCATCCGGATTGGTGTAGGCGCGCGAGGCATTGGCGGTCGGCCGCGGAAACGGGTGATAGCCGGCGTTCTTGGCCGCCGCGCTGAACATCTCGCTCGCCAGGATGGTGGTGAGCGGCGGCAGCGCGTAGTCGCGGTTGCGCGGCGCCTCGAACGGGTTGCCGCCCGGCTGAATCTGGCCGCGCAGGTTCCCGGCCTTGCCGGAAACCGCCGCTGTGTATTCGAACCGCTCGTAATAGGGCTCGAGCTCGGCATAGGTGATGCCCCAATCCTGGATCGTCATGTCGTCAGGGATGAAGCTCTTGCCGTAGCGCTGCTCGTTGAGCGAGCGCACCTTGAACTCCATGTCGGTCCAGCGCCAGGTGTGGCCGCTCCAGTGCACGCCCGAGCCGCCCACCACGTCGCCGGGCAGGAACGAGCCCAGCCGCCGCATCGGCAGCGCCTCCTGCGCCGGATTGTTGCGCACCGTGAGCGTGTCGCGCGCCGTGTTCATCATGAGGTCGTGGCGCACCACATAGCGCAGCTCGTCGCGCACGCCGGGCACCGAATAGTCGTCGGCCGTGGTGCGCACGGCGCCGC
The DNA here is from genome assembly GCA_036502925.1 of Xanthobacteraceae bacterium. GTDB lineage: Bacteria > Pseudomonadota > Alphaproteobacteria > Rhizobiales > Xanthobacteraceae > VAZQ01. The sequence continues at coordinate 6,901 of DASXXS010000110.1, read as the reverse complement.
GCTCGAGCGCGACCACCTTGAGACCGGCCTCCGCCAGCTCCTTGGAGAGGATGCCGCCGGTCCAACCCAGGCCGACGACCACGACATCGACATCCTTCAGCTTCGTGACCATGGCGTCCTCCTTCAGCTCATGTCCGCGATGCTGAGCGGATTGGTGGGAAACGGCTTGTCGAGATATTTCGCGACATTCTCGCGATTGACCTCGATCACGCCCGGGAAGCCGATCAATTTCCAGCCGGCCTTGTCGCGGTTGCCGCCATAGATCGGGTCGGAGAACATGCCCTCCATCACGGTCTGATAGACCGTGGTCCAGAACACCCGCGCCGGCAGCCCGCCCTCGAAGGCGAGCTTGCCCGACGACAGGCCCGCCAGCACCTCCTCGCGCTGCTTCTCGTCGAGCCGGTCGAACGACTTGCCATAGGCCTTGTGGCACTGGACGTTGGTGGCCGCGATGCCGGCGCGATAGAGCTGCGCCGGGGTGAGCGGCAGCTGGTAGCCCTGGCTCGGCACGCCCGGCTTCCATGGTCCCTGATTGTAGAGGCGGTCGCCCTTGCCCCAGGCGCCGGCGAGCGCGCGATCGATATAGATGTTGATGCCGATGTCGGTGCCCTTGGGGGTGAGCTCATCGGCCGGCACCATGTGATCGACCAGCGCCTCCACGAAAGCCGCCTCCTCGAGATTCAAGAAGGAGTAACCGGCGGCGGCCGGTGCGGCGGCCTGCTGCGCCTGCGCAGGCGTCGTCAGGTCCAGGCTGGTCGTCGTGGCCGCCGCGGCGCCGCCCACGACGGCCCCTTTGAGAAAATCACGTCGGCCGAGACCCTGATCTTTCGCTTGATCGTGCATGCGATCCTCCCTGCCCTGGTTTGAGCCGTTCGTTCCAGGCGACATTTCCGGGCGCCAAAATGCGCCAATGCGGTCGCACCGGCAAGGGCGCTGCGGACAGGGCGTCTCGGCTATGCCGTCCTGCCGCCAACCTGGAGACCGCCTTTTGCACGCACACGCAAACGGTGTATCGTTTACGGGCCGATCGTGATCACCAGCAGACGATACGCCGGCCAATGGCAAATAAGTTGGGAGGAGCGCGATGTTGCAGCACGCAATCGCTTCGGTTGCGCTGGCGGCGGCGCTGATGATGCCGCTGCCCAGGGCCTGGGCGTTCGATGAGTCCAAATATCCGGACTGGTCGGGCCAATGGAGTCGCGTTCCCGACGGCGGGCCTCCGCGCTATGACACCACCAAGCCGCTGCGGGCCCAGCAAGCGCCCATGAAGCCGGAATATCGCGTCCTGCACGAGGCCAGTATGGCGGACCAGGATGCCGGTGGGCTGGGTCTCGACCTCGCCTTTCGCTGCATTCCGCAAGGCATGCCGCGGCAAATGTCGGGTGTGTCGCCCATGGAATTCATCATCTCGGCCGACGTCACCCACATCTTGTTCGAGCTGATGAGCATCACGACGCGCCGGATCTATACCGACGGCCGCGGTTGGCCGAAAGATGTCGAGCCGTCCTACGGCGGCTACTCCATCGGCAGCTGGATCGATGCCCGCGGCAGCGGCCGCTATGATACGCTTGAGATCGAGACCCGCTATTTGCGCGGGCCGCGTACCTGGGACCAAAGCGGCATGCCGACCGCCAGCGACAACGAGGGCGTGATCAAGGAGCGCCTCTATCTCGACCAAGCCAATCCGAACATCCTCCACGACGAGATGACCACGATCGACAATTCGCTGACGCGGCCGTGGTCCGCGATCAAGAGCTATCGACGCGCCCAGAACGTGATTTGGGCGGAAGACAGCTGCAGCGAGGGCAATCCGCATATCTCTATCGGCAAGGAGGTCTATTTCGTGGGCGCGGATGGTTCTCTGATGCCGGTCAAGAAAAACCAGCCGCCGCCGGATTTGAAATATTTCAATCAAACCAAAAAGTGAGGAAGCGCCCCCATGCGAAGGCTGCCTTTGTTTGTCGGTGCGATCACGGCCTGGTTGGCTTGTCCGCAAGCCGGCCTCGCCCAACCAGCCGCACCGCAGCACGGCACAAGCGGCGTCGAACGGCTCTACGTGCTCTATTGCGGCGATATCGCGCTCAACGATGCGTCGAGCTTCACGCCCGGCGCGAGCGGCCCCGGCGCGCTTTCTGACACCTGCTACCTCATCAAGCACCAGCAGGATTGGGTCCTGTGGGACACCGGCCTGCCCGACAGCCTGGTCGGCATGCCCGACGGCATGAAGAGCAATGCCGGCGTATGGACCAGCATGAAGACGCTCACGGGCCAGCTCGCCGAGCTTGGTCTCAAGCCGTCCGACATCCGCTACCTCGCGCTCTCGCATTCGCATCCCGACCATGTCGGCAATCTCAACATGTTCCCGCAGGCCACCCTGGTGGTGCAAAAGGCCGAATACGATTGGGTGCAGCCGTTCGGCGGCCCGCGCTTCAAGCCCGAGCAGCCGGCCATCAAGGCGGAGGGCGATCGCGATCTGTTCGGCGACGGCAGCGTGGTGCTGATCTCGACGCCCGGACATTCGCCGGGGCATCAGTGTCTCCTGGTCAAGCTGCCGAAGACCGGCGCGGTGCTGCTTTCCGGCGATGCCGTCCACACCCGGGCCAATTGGGACAGCCACCGCGTGCCCGAGCGAAATTTCAACATGGCCCAGTCGCTCGCCTCGCTCGACCGCATGGCGGTTGTTCTCAAGGAAAACAACGCGCAGCTTTGGATCGGGCACGAGGTCAGCGAGGTGCCGCTGCGCAAATATGCTCCGGCGTTTTACGAGTAGCCCGACCATCGGACGTATGCAGCGCGCTGCCAGACTGCACTTGCAGGCCATTCCGGGAGATCGTCATGAAATCTGCACGCCGTCGATTTCTCCGTCTGGCAGCGGGCGCCGCCGCTCTCCCGGCGATTTCGCGTCTCGCAAGGGCTCAATCCTATCCGGCGCGGCCGGTGCACATCATTGCCGGTTTTGCCGCGGGCGGCGGCGTCGACATCACCGCGCGCCTGATTGGTCAGTGGCTTTCCGAGCGGCTCGGCCAGTCCTTCGTCATCGAGAATCGGCCGGGCGCCGGCGGCAACATTGGCACCGAGACGGTCGTGAATGCACCCCCGGACGGGTATACGTTGCTCCTGGCTACCGTCCCGAACGCCGTGAATGCGACGCTCTATGAGAAGCTCAACTTCAGCTTTATTCGCGACATCGCGCCGGTTGCCGGCATCATCCGCGTGCCGATGGTCATACTGGTGCATCCATCAGTTCCGGCCAAGACAGTTCCCGAATTCATCGCCTACGCCAAGGCCAGCCCCGGCAAGGTCAACATGGCATCGGCCGGCATTGGAAGCGCGCCGCATATGGCCGGAGAGCTGTTCAATGTCATGGCCGATGTCAACATGGTCCACGTCCCGTATCGCGGCCAAGGTCCAGCCCTTGCTGATTTGCTTGGCGGTCAGGTGCAAGTCCTGTTCGCGACCACACCCGGGACGACCGACTACGTCAGAACCGGTAGGCTGCGCGCGCTAGCCGTGACCACCGGCTCGCGTGCGGAAGTGCTGCCGGACCTGCCAACCGTAGCGGATTCCGTGCCGGGTTACGAAGCGAGCCAGTGGTATGGCGTCGGCGCGCCCAAAGGCACGCCCGCGGAAATCGTCAACAAGCTCAACAAGGAAATCAATGCCGCTTTCGCTGAGCCCCGGATGAAAGCGCGGTTTGCGGACATCGGTGGCGAGGCGCTCGCGGGTTCGCCCTCCGAGTTCGCGATGTTCGTTGCCGAGGAGACCGAGAAGTGGGCCAAGGTGGTGAAGTTCGCGGGCATGAAGCCGGAGTGATCCGGGCAACTCGAGCCGGACATTCCATAGCGTCGCTTCCGCGAGACGCGCGCACTGCCCCGCCCGGGTCCTTCAAATCCTGTAATTGTGGCGCGTGGCGAGCTTCATGAACATCACGCCCAGCACCGTCACGGCGGCCACGATGAGGATGCTCAGCGCGGCGAGCTGGGGCACCTCGCCGTTGTTCCAGAGATCGAGGATCACCACCGACGCGATGGCGTTGTTGGCGCCCGACAGCAGGACCGCTGTGGACAGATCGCGCGTGGCCTGCATGAAGACGTAGATCCAGGTCGCCACGATCGCCGGCATGGTGAGCGGCAATGCCACGGAACGCAGCACCCGCAAGGTGCCGGCTCCGCACATGCGCGCGCTTTCCTCGAGCTGGCGGTCGATCGACAGGAGGCTCGAATAGGAGAACCGCATGCCGTAGGGCAGGAATTTCACCCCGAGCGCGAACATCACGATCCACACCGTGCCGTAGATCGGAATGAAGCGCAGGTTGAGGAACTCGACCAGGACCGCAATGCCGAGCACGATGCCGGGAAACGCCAGCGGCAGCGACACGATGACGTCCAGCAGCCAGCGAACGGCTTGCCGGCGGCGCACCACCATCCAGCTCAGCACGAAGGTGCTCCCCGCGACCGCGCTGGCGCTGCCGATGCCGACCACGAGGCTGTTCCAGACGCCGGCGACGGTGTCTTCGCGGGTCGCCACCGCCGCGTAATTGGCGAGCGACATGCGGCCGAAATCGCCAAGGGACGGCGTCGTATAGATGGGAAGGAATGACGCCCACAGCATGAGCAGGAGCGGCGCGCACAGCGACAGCGGAATGATCAGGACCCACAGGGCGCAAGGGTATTTCCATTTTCCGAGATCGATGCGCGAGGGGCGGAAGCCCTTGCCGGTGACGGTCGCGAACTTGGCGCCTTGCCGGGTGGCCCGGTAGTACAGGAACAAGGGCACCGATACCGCGGCGGTCAGCAGCAGCGCGTAGGCGCTCGCCTCGCCGTAGCGCGGCACGAATCCGGAATGGATCGACTGAAAGAGCGCTGTCGTGACCGTGACGACGCCGCCTGGAATGCCGATCAACAGCGGCACCTCGAAGGCTTCGAGCGCGCGGATGAAGGAGAGCAGCAGGACCGCCAGGATGGCGGGCCGCGCCAAGGGCAGCGTGACCCGCTTGAGCGTCTGCCAGCGCGAGGCCCCGCACATGGATGCCGCCTCCTCCAGCGAAGGGTCCATGGCGCTGAGCGGCGGCAGCGCGAGCAGGAGCGCGATCGGAGTCCACAGCAGGCCCTCGACGAAGATCATGCCGCCCAGGCCGAACAATTCGATTGGCGTGCCTTGCAGGCCGAGCCAGGCGCGCAGCCAGACGTTGATCAGGCCGTTGTTGGGACCGAGCAGCAGGATCCAGCCGATCCCCTTGACGATCAGCGGCGCCGACAGCGACAGGAACGCGCCCACGAACACGGTCTGACGAAGCGGCACATTGGTGCGCGCCAAAAGCCAGGCCGAAGGGAAGCCGAGCCCGATCGCCAATAGCGACGAACCCAAGGCGAAGCCGAGCGTCGCGCCCCACAACTGCCAACCGTTGACCGCGAGCACGCGCCGATAGTTCTCCAGGCCGAGCATGGTCTTGAAGCCCGGCAGCGGCACCACCATGCTGTTCTGGATCAGGTAGAAGAACGGCGGCAGCACCACGAGCGCGCTGACGAGGATCAGCATCCACAGGCCCGCACGCCCGGCGTCGCCTCTCCCAGGTGTCATGGCCGGACTTGTTCCGGCCATCCCGACAAGGATGGCACGACTGCGCGTCCCTTAGCGAGATGGCCGGAACAAGTCCGGCCATGACAAGGGAGGGACCGCTTCGCTGCCTCACTCGCCATCGAAATTGCGCAAATCCGCCCGCTCATTCCGCCTTGATGCCCGCCGCCTTGATGATCGGCCACCATTTCTCGGCCTCGGCCCGGTGAAACGCGCCGAGCGCTTCCGGGGTGAGCTGCTCGCGCGGAAAAATATCCTGCGCGATATCGGTGAGCCGCTTGCGCACGGTCGCATCCGCCAAGGCGTTGACGACCGCCGCGTTGAGCCTGGCGATGATGGGCTTGGGCGTGTTCTTGGGGACCCAGATCGCGTGCCAGAAGGAAAAGTAGAATCCGGGCAATCCGGCTTCGTCCACGGTCGGGATATCGGGCGCGACCGGCAGCCGGCTTTTGGCGGTGACCGCATAGGCCCTGATCAAGCCGGCGCTCACCTGCGGCATGGAGACGGCCGGCGTATCGAGCAAAATATCGATCTGTCCGGCCACCAGATCCTGCATCGACAGGCCGGCGCTGCGATAAGGCACCATCTGCCAGCGGGTGCCGAGCGTGTTCTGTAGCAGAATGCCGGCCACGTGGCTCGGGGTGCCGAGCCCGGAATTGCCTTCGGTGGCCTTGTCCGGATTGGCCTTCAGCCAGGCGATCAGCTCTTTGAGATCCTTCGCCGGCAAAGTTTTCCGGGAATCGATCAGGAACGGCTGATTGGCGATCAGGGCAACCGGCTCGAAATCCCCGATCACGTCGTATTGGAGCGGATAGATCGCCCCGTTCGCCATGTTGGTGCCCCACTGGCCGAGGCTGATGGTGTAGCCGTCCGGCGCCGCGCGGGCGACCCGGCCGACCCCGAGCGTGCCGCCGGCGCCGGTCACGTTCTCGACGACGACCGGCTGGCCAAGCGAAGCCCGCATGCCCTCCGCCACGATGCGGGCGATCACGTCGGTCGAGCCGCCGGTCGCCAGCGGCACGATCATGGTGATCGGGCGAGACGGATAGGTCTGCGCGCCGGCATCGCCGACGCTCCCCAGCATGGCGGCAAGTGCGGCGGCAACAAAGATCGGCTTGCGCATGGGGCACCTCGTGGCGCGGAACATCGGTCACGCCAAGCTACTTCATCTTTGGCCACATGGTCGAGTATAGGAAGGCGTCGAAGCAAGCGGGGGCCGGGCCGGGGCACAGATGAGCAATCCGATTCAAATCCGCATGGGCGGCTACGGACCCTCCACCACCGGCTTCAGCCGGGCGCTGAAGCTGATCGGCGACCGGCTCAC
>DASXXS010000109.1:0-2655 GCA_036502925.1 Xanthobacteraceae bacterium | reverse complement strand
AGATCCATGCTCGAAGCCATCCATCCCGGCGCCTCCGCGCCCGGCGCCCGCATAGCCGTCTTCGATTTCGACGGCACCATCTCCCTCATCCGTGCCGGATGGATGGACATCATGCTGCCCATGATGCTCGAGATCCTCAGCGCCCTCCGCACCGGCGAAAGCCAGGACGACCTCCGCCGGGCCGTCGAGCCCTTCATCTGGCGCCTCACCGGCAAGGACACCCTCTACCAGATGATCGCGTTTGCCGATCAGGTAACCCTCCGCGGCGGCACGCCGCTCGATCCGCGCGAGTACAAGCAGCAGTTCCTCAAGCGGCTCTTCGCCGTCTCCGGCCTGCGCATTCAGCAGCTCCGCGACCACACCTCCGCGCCCGACCAGTACCTCGTCCCCGGCGCCCGCGCCATGCTCGAAGACCTCCGCGCTCGCGGCCTTCGTCTCTACCTCGCCAGCGGTACCGATGACGCCCACCTCAAAGAGGAAGCCGCCCTGCTCGATGTCGCCCGCTACTTCGATGGCGGCATCTACGGCGCGCTCCCCGACCCCGACGCCTTCTCCAAACGCATCCTCATGGAACACATCCTCCAGCTTCCGGGCATGCGCGCTCACCACCTCATCGGTTTCGGCGATGGCCCCGTCGAGATCGAAGAATTGAAACGCGCCGGCGGTGTCGCCGTGGGCCTGGCCACAGACGAACTCTTATGCCGCGACACCAGTCCCTGGAAGCGCCGCAGCCTGATCGACGTCGGCGCCGATTACATCATCCCCAACTATCTATGCCGGCAGGTCCTCCTGCCGATGCTATTTGCCGAACATGACCCGATATGAACAATTCGACCGCTCGCGGCTGCTGGTAAAGCCCCTCGCCGAGCGCCAACACGATTTGCACCTGGACCGCTGGCTCGCGCTCAGCGACCCCACGCCGCCCTTCGACCATCCCGATCTGCCCGCTGTCGCCGAGCGCCTCACCGCCGCCAGGTCCGCCGGCGCAGCCCGTATCTTAATGATGGGAGCGCATGTCCTGCGCGGCGGCGTCAACCGCCACATCATCGATCTCGTGGAGCGCGGCTTCGTCGATCACATCGCCATGAACGGCGCAGGCGCCATTCACGATTACGAAGTGTCCCGCTTCGGCGCCACCACCGAAAGCGTCGATCGCTACATACGCACCGGCGAGTTCGGCTTATGGCGCGAGACCGGCGAACTCAACGATTGGATCCGCGAGGCCGCCGCCGAATCCCTCGGCCTCGGCGAAAACGTCGGCCGCCGCACCGATTCGAGCGACTACCCGCATCGTGACCTCTCCGTCTTCGCCGCCGCATACCGTGCCCGCGTCCCCGTCACCGTCCATGCGGGCATCGGCTACGACATCATCCACGAGCACCCCAACTGCGACGGCGCGGCGCTCGGCGCGGCGACCTATCGCGATTTCCTGATCTTCGCGCGCACCGTGGAGCGTCTCGAAGGCGGCGTGCTGCTCAACTTCGGGTCCGCCATCATGGGGCCGGAGGTCTACCTCAAAGCCCTTGCCATGGCGCGCAACGTCGCCCACCAGGAAGGGCGCGCGATCCGCCATTTCACCACCGCCGTCTTCGACCTCGTCCCGATTCTGGGAGACCATCGCAAGGAGCTGCCCAAAACCGATCCCGGCTACTACTTCCGCCCCCACAAGACCATGCTGGTGCGCACCGTCGCCGATGGCGGCGAGAGCTTCTATTTCCGCGGCGAGCATCGCGCCACCCTGCCCGCCCTCTGGCGGCTGCTATGACGACTTCCGAAATCCTCGCCGAATTCCGCAAGCTCCGCGTGCTCGTGGCCGGCGATGTCTGCCTCGACCGCTGGTGCCGCTACGACCCGGCGCTGGCCGACCCCTCACGCGAAACCGGCATCCCGCGCATCGGCGTCGTCGCCACCGAGGTCACTCCGGGAGCCGCCGGAACCATCGCCAACAATCTCGCCGCGCTCGGCGCCGGCAAGGTCGCTGTGCTCGGTATGGTCGGTGACGATGGCTTCGGCTACGAGCTCCGCGCGACCCTCGCCGCGCGCGGCATTTCGCACAAACTCCTGGTGGACGCCCCCGGCATCCCCACCTTCACCTACACTAAGCTCATCAACGCCCGCAGCGGCGAAGAAGATCTGCCCCGCGTCGATTTCGTCTATACCAATCCCTTGCCGGAATCAGTGGAGCGCCACTTGCTCGCACGCCTCGAAAGCGCTGCGTCTGACTATGACTTAATTCTGGTTTCCGATCAGGCCGAAACCAGCCAGGGCGGCGTCATCACGCCCGCCATGCGCGAGGTGCTCACGCGTCTCGCTCTCGCACGCCCGGATAAATTAATCTGGGTGGATTCCCGCCTACGCCCCGAGCACTTCCATTACACCGTCGTGAAGCCCAACCAGCAGGAGGCCGAAGCCGCCTCCCTGCGCGTCCTCGGACGCGTGGACTATCCGGAGTTGCGCCGTCGCATGCAGGCGCCGTGCCTGATCGTCACTCATGGCGAAAAAGGCGCGCTCGTAGTGGACGAAGGCGGCGAGCAGTGGGTGCCGGCGAAATCCGTCGCCAATCCTGTAGATATCTGCGGCGCGGGCGACAGCTTCAGCGCCGGCGCCGCCATGGCCCTGGTAGTCACCGGCGACCCGCTTCAGGCCACCCGTTTT
>DASXXS010000108.1:0-25412 GCA_036502925.1 Xanthobacteraceae bacterium | reverse complement strand
ATCAAAGGCAAAGCCGGCGCGATCGGCAGGAAATAGAAATCGATTCGCCCGGTGATCACGTCGGCGAGGGCTTCGTTGGGGCCGCGATAGGGCACGTGCAGGGCCTGAAATCCTGCGCTGAAGCGCAGCCGTTCGGCCGCGAGATGGGACGCGCTGCCGATGCCGGCGGAAGCGAAGGTGAGGGCGTTGGGCTTGGCCTTGGCGGCGGCGATCAGATCGGCCACGGTCTTCCATCCCTTGGATGGGGATGCGACCAGCACGGTCGGCTGCAGTCCAAGGGGAATGATCGAGGCGAAATCGTGCAGCGTGTCATAGGGCAGGCTCTTGTAGATCGCCTGCGCGGCGCTGAACGTGGATGAATGAACCAGGATGGTGTAGCCGTCGGACGCAGCCTTGGCCACGAAGGCGACGCCGGTCGTGCCCCCGGCGCCCGCCCGGTTCTCGATGACGATGGGTTCGCCGAGCTGCTGCGACAGCTGGTCGAGCACGACGCGGCCGACGACGTCATTGGCGTTGCCGGCGCTGAACGGAATGACCGCGAGGATCGGCCTGGTGGGCCAGGCCTGGGCGGCGGCCTCTGGCGTCGTCAGCGCAAAGATCGCGCCTGAGCCGGCCAGCAACATCAACGCCCCCGCGAGGGCGCCCTGCACTTGGCGTCGCCTATTCATCGGCTGGTTCCTCCCTGTGTCTGGAACGCCGCAGGTTTGTTTCGCTGTTTGCCGGTGCGCGCCGCGCCGCGCCGCCGAGGATTGAGCATAGGCAGGCCCGCTGCCCGCCGCAACATGGCCGCAGCACCGCATGGCCGCAGCCGCAGGGGCCGGCCTCAAGTTGATTTGCGCGCCGGCGGCGACGGCACATCGGGAGGCCTCGTCGGTTGCGGTACGGGCGGCGCGGCCACGAGCTGCGGCAGGCAGGTCGGATATTCCCGCTGCAGGAACGTGATCATTTTCTCCCGGATCTCGGTGCGCAGGTCGGCGACCGCGCCGGAGGTGCGGGCGCTGGCGAGCACGCGCAGCTCGAGCGCGGCTTCCTTCGCGTCGTTGACTTGCAGCTTGGCGACATCGCCGTCCCACAGGGGCGAAGCCCGCACGATTTCCAGCGCCTTCTCGCGCAGGCGCTCGATCGGCGTCATGTAGCTCACGTGGAACGAGACCGCGCCGATGAGCTCGGTCGATTCGCGCGTCCAACTTTCGAACGGCTTTTCGATGAAGTAGCTCAGCGGCACGATCAGCCGCCGCAGATCCCAGAGCTTGATCACCACGTAGGTCGAGGTGATTTCCTCGATCCGGCCCCATTGGTTCTCGACCACGACCTCGTCGTCGAGGCGGATCGGCTGCGTCGTGGCGATTTGAATCCCGGCGATCAGGTTGCTCAGCATCGGCCGCGCCGCCAGCCCGACCACCAGGCCGGCCACGCCGGCCGAGGCGAACAGGCTCACGCCGTATTGGCGCACCGATTGGAAGGTCATCAATGCAGCGCTGACGGTCAGCACGACGATCAGCGTGTCGACCACGCGGCGCATGATGCGCACCTGCGTGATGTGCTTGCGGGCCAGGAGATCGTCGGCGGCGTCGAGGCGCAAGCGCCGCAGATAAAGGTCGCCCGTCACATGGGTCGCCGTGAGGGCGATCCAGCCGAGCAGGGCGATGGTGGCAAGCGACAGTATTCTGGTCAGAACCGCGATTGCGGTGGGGTCGATCGGCGCAACGGGCAGCACGATGACCAGCGCGATAATCAGGAACGCCAGCCGCGTGAGCCCGCTGACCGCGTTCAGCAGCGAGCGCAGATAGGGCTGCCGGCTATCGAGCAGGCGGCGCAGCAGCCGCGTGAGGATTTCATGCACGGCAATCGCGATCACGGCCGCGAGCGCGAGAATGAGCACGCCGATGACGCCGCTCGGCGCAAACGCCAGCGCATCGCGCAAGGCTACGAATGCATCCCTGATGGTTTCCAAGATGTGGCCTCGATCGGCTCGATCGGCGTTAGTAGAGCATTTTCAGGAAAAGCGAGCACCGGGTTTTCCGTCCCTGTGGGCGTACCGGGCGCGGCTTTACAGACCATGGCCGAACTGGCAAGAACGCGGCACTCCGGATCGCGTATGTGGACCTTTGGCCGAAGCTCGGGTTGCCTGAATGACGATGAAGACGTTTTTTCTGCGCTTCTTCACCTGGTGGAACGGCCAGACCTTCGGCACGCAGCTGTGGACCGCGCGCTACGGCGAGTTTGTGGGCGAGGACGAGTTCGCCAACCGCTACTACCGCACCAAGGGCCGCAGGATCGATCCGATGCTGGGTTTCGAGCGGCGCTGGGTGACCTATAGCGGCGTTGCCGAAGCCTCCTGCGTGCCGCCAACATGGCATGGCTGGCTGCACCACACAGTCGACGAACCCCCGACCGAAGAGCAGGTGACGCCGCGTAGCTGGTGGAAGCCGCACCGGCCCAACCTCACGGGCACGCCCGCCGCCCATCGGCCGACCGGGTCGACGCTGGCGCAGGGCCGCAGACCCAAAGCCACCGGCGACTATAAGGCTTGGCGGCCGTAGTCAGGCGACGAACGAGGACAGACGGCAGAGGACCGACGGAATCGATCCGGTCCCCCGACCTCTATCATCCGTCCTCTGACCTCCGTCATCTGACCGCCCCAATCTGAGTGTTAACCCGCCCGATGTCCCGCCATGGCCTCGCCGCCGCGCTCGTCGCCGTCGCATGCGCGCTCGGTCCAAGCAGCGTGTTCGCGCAGTTTGGCGGGATTTTCGGCGCGCCGCCGCGGCCGCCGGCAGGCGTGCCCGGCAGCCGGCAACCGATTCCGGCGGACCCCCAGGCTCCCGCCTACCCGCCGCAGCAGGCTCCCGGCTACCCGCCGCCGAGTAGCGCACGGGCAGCACCTCCGGGCGCCGTGCAGTCCCAGCCGTTGCCGCCGCCGCCCGGCGTGGCCGGCACCGAGCCGAATTCGCCGAGCCAGCCGGCGCTAACCAATCTCCCGCCCGGACAGCGCCCGCCGCCGCGCGGCGCGCCGCAGCCAGCCGACACTTCGCCGCAGCCGGGCGACCAGGTCGTCGCCGAGCCGCCGACACAAAAGATCGCCAATACCGGTGCGCTCTTTTCCGGTCTCGACAAGATCACCGGCCGTATCATCAACTTCGACGTCGCGATCGGCGAAACCGTGCAGTTCGGCGCCCTGCAGGTGACACCGCGCGCCTGCTATACGCGCCCGCCGACAGAAACGGCGAATACCGATGCATTCGTGGAGGTCGACGAGGTCACGCTGCAAGGCGAGGTCAAGCGCATCTTCACCGGCTGGATGTTTGCGGCAAGTCCCGGGCTGCACGGGGTCGAGCATGCGATCTACGACGTCTGGCTCACCAATTGTAAGGGCGCCACGCAAACCGTCACCGCGACCCCGACGCCCGATCCGACACCGCCGCCGCCGCGCGCGCAGCAAAATCAGCAACAACGCGCCCAGCAGCCTGCCGCCCCGCAACAACCCGCGGCCCCGCGCCGGCCACCGTCGGCGCCACGATAGAATCACTTCGGCATAAGCCTGCCGGGATCAATTACGTGCCGCGGCGGCGAACCCGGGCCGGTCAAGTCGGCGAGCTTCGATCGCGGGCGAATTGGGCAAGGACTTGCGCGCCGGGCATCGGATGCTTGCCGAGCGCCAGGAAATCGCTCTCGCCGACCAGCGCGGCCTCCAGGAGCTTGTGATACTGCCGCCGCGGCATCTCGACCGCGCCGAAATTCCTGAGATGGTCGGTCACGAACTGGGTATCGAGCAGCCGAAACCCGCCGGCCTTGAGCCGCGCCACCAGATGCACCAAGGCGACTTTGGAGGCGTCGCGCGCACGGTGGAACATGCTCTCGCCGAAGTAGGCGCGCCCGAGCGTGACCCCGTAGAGACCGCCCACCAGGCGATCGCCGTCATAGACCTCGATGCTGTGACAATGGCGGCGCTCGTACAGCTTGCGATAGAGCGTGCGGATACGATCATTGATCCAGGTGCGCGGACGATCGGGCAGCGACTCGGCGCAGCCTTCAATCACGCCGTCGAAATCGCGGTCGACGGTGACGAGGAAACGGTCGGAGCGCACGGTGCGGGCGAGCCGCGCCGGTACATGAAAGCGATCGATCGGAATGATCCCGCGCTTTTCGGGCTCGATCCAATAAAGCGCCGGATCATCCGCGCTCTCCGCCATCGGAAAGATGCCGCAGGCATAGGCCTTGAGCAGCACTTCCGGCGTGATCTCGATAAAGGCGGACTCACGATTGGCCATGGGTGAATCTTAGCAGGATTAGCCGAAAATTGGATCGGTTTTTGGGGTTTGGCGATCTGCAGCGGCGGTTGGGCTCACTTGTCCTGGGCTCAAGGCCGGGACAAGTAAGATGGGGCAGGGGTGTTTCCGGCGACCGCGATTGCTATGATGCGCTGAAGCAGGAGTCGTCATGCCGCTGGGTCTGGTCGCCCGTCTGCGCCGCTACCGCCGCCCGGCCGTCATGGTCGCGGCTGGCCTAGTTGCCGTGCAGGCCTTCCTGGCCGGGCTGACGGTGGCGCAGGCGCTGGCGCTGACCGCCAATCTGCCTGGCGCCGACTTCACCGTCATTTGCCACGGCAATGGCGGGGCGGCGCAAGATCCGGCCGGGCCCGATCCGGCCACCACCCAGCATCCGTGTTGCGAGGCCTGCGCGGCCGCTGCCGCGCCGGCCACGTTGCCGGCGCAGCTGACCGCGGTGCGCACGGAGCGCTGGCGGACTTTCGCGTCGCCGGTCTTGTCCGCGGTCCTGGTCCGCATCACGGCGCGTGCGGTGCGCGCCGGAGCCTCGCAGGCGCCTCCGATCCTCGACTGAATGTGCCGTATTCGATGCGGGCCGCCCTTTAAGCCCGCGCGCATTCATTTCGAACCCGGAGACAACCCATGTTTCGCACGACCCTTCTGGCCGCGGCTCTTTTCGGCGCTGCCGGCGCACTCGCCGGCGCGACGCTCGCGTTCGCCCATATCACGCTCGAAAATCAACAGGCGGCAGTCGGCGCATCCTACAAAGCCGTGCTGCGGGTCCCGCACGGCTGCGACGGATCCGCGACCATGGCGGTTCGGGTGCGCATTCCGGACGGCTTCCTCGAGGTGAAGCCGATGCCCAAGCCCGGCTGGAAGCTCGATGTCGCGCGCGGCAAGTATCAAAAGCCGATGAGCGTGCGCGGCACGAGCCTCACCGAAGGCGTGACCGAGGTGGACTGGTCCGGCGGCAACCTGCCCGACGCTTATTACGACGAGTTTGTGCTTACCGGCTATATCGCCGATGAAGCACCGGCCGGCCAGACGATGTATTTCCCGGTGGTGCAGGAATGCGAGAAAGGCGTCAACCGCTGGATCGAGATCCCGGCCGCCGACACTGCCCATGCACGGGAACCAGCAGAACCTGCCCCAGCGCTCAAGCTGCTGCCGAAGCGATGAGGCGGCGGCTGTCCGGATCGCCGGCGGGCGTGCGCGGCTGCGGACTGGCTTTGCTGGTCGTTGTGCTGACATGGCTGGCGCAGCCGCCGCCGGCACGGGCGCACGCCGCGCTAGTGGCATCGGAGCCGCCCGCGGGCGCCACGCTGGCTACCGCGCCCGCGACGCTCAGATTGGACTTCAACGAGCCGGTATCGCCGCTGGTCGTGCGTCTGGTCGGCCCCGGCGGCGAGGCGGTCACAGCGGCGGTCAAAGCCGAGAACAGCACGCTGACGATCACGCCTGCGCCGCTGCGCCTCGGCACTCATGTGCTGAGCTGGCGCGTGATCTCGGCGGACGGTCATCCGGTCGGCGGCTCGGTCATGTTCTCCATCGGGGCGCCGACCACAAGCCCGGCGCTCGGCGCGCTCGACACCGATCCGGCCGTCGCAGTGGCGATCTGGGCGACGCGGCTCTTGATCTATCTCGGACTCTTCGTCGGCGTCGGTGGGGCAGGCTTCATCGCCCTGATCGCGCGCACGCGGCCGCTGCCGGGACGCACGGAACGGTGGATGGCCGGCGCCATGGTCGGTGGTCTCATTGCATCGTTTGTATCGCTCGGCCTGCAGGGGCTCGACGGGCTGGCGCTACCGCTCGCGCAGTTGTGGCGTCCCGATGTGTGGATGGACGGGCTTGCCACCTCCTATGGCTGGACCGCAATAACCGCCGGGGTCGCGCTGCTGCTCGGGCTTGCCGCTCTGCGCGCGGCGAGGCCGACCCTGATCAGGCTGTGCGCTTCGGGCGCGATCGCCGGCGCCGGCCTCGCACTGGCCTTGAGCGGACATGCGGCGACGGCCGGGTTGCAGCCGCTCAGCCGGCCGGCGGTTTTCCTGCATGGCGTCTGCATCGCCTTCTGGGTCGGATCGCTCCTTCCGCTGGTGGCGATCGTGCGCGACGGCGGGCGCGGCGACGGCGAGCTTGCCAGGTTCTCCCGGCTCATTCCAATTCCGCTCGCGGTGCTGATCGCGACCGGCGCCTATCTGGCCTGGGCGCAGCTCGATCGGCCCGACGCGTTGTGGACGACGAGCTATGGCGAGGTTCTGTCCGGCAAGCTCGTCGCCGTGCTGGCCCTGCTGGGGTTGGCGGCGGCCAACCGTTATGCGCTGGTGCCGCGGCTGAAGGCCCGCCAGGCCGGTTCGGCGGGACCGCTCGCCGCCTCGATCGCGGCCGAGTCGGTGATCGCGTTCGCGATCCTGGGGACGGTAGCGCTTTGGCGATTCACGCCGCCGCCGCGCGCCCTGATCGCGGCCGAGCCTACCTCGATCCATTTCCACGGCGGGAAGGTAATGGCGCAGATCGAGGTCGAGCCGGTGCGCGCGCGCGGCGCCGATTTCAGCATCGAGGTTCTCGACGCAACCTTCCATCCGTTCGCCGCCAAGGCGGTCACGATCTTCCTCTCCAACGCCAAGGCCGGGATCGAACCGGTGCGCCGCGACGCCGACCGGGAGGACGCTTCCAACTGGCGCGTCGACGACCTGCGGATACCGATCGCCGGCCGCTGGACGCTCCGAGTCGACGTCCTGATCAGCGATTTCGATAAGGAGACCCTGGAGGACGACGTGCTGCTGCCACGCGCGCCGGCGGGACCGTAGCGCTTCCTCCGCGGCCTCAATTCGCTCCCAGTTGGGGGCTGCCGCGACCACGGCCTTTGTTTTCATTCATGAAAATCGAATTCGTTCTGCCAAAATGGAGGTATTAGGCTACCTCCGTCCTGGGCCGGCGCCCGACATGTCCGTGCTGCCAAATGCAGGCACGGCGGCCGCGCTGACCCAACCTGCCGGTCGTCCGGTCTACGTGGCGCGAGCCAGGTAGTCCTCGAGCCAGTGGATATGATAGTCGCCGTCGATGATGTCCTTCTCGCGCACCAGGGCCTGGAACAGCGGGACGGTGGTCTCGATGCCGTCGATGACGAATTCGTCGAGCGCGCGCTTCAACCGCATCAGGGCTTCGGCGCGGGTCTTGCCGTGGACGATGAGCTTGCCGACCAGCGAATCATAGAAGGGCGGGATCGTATAGCCGTGATAGACCGCCGAATCGACCCGCACGCCGAGCCCGCCGGGCGGGTGGTAGTGCACGATCTTGCCCGGCGAGGGCCGAAACGTAGCGGGGTTCTCGGCATTGATGCGGCACTCGATGGCGTGGCCGTGAAACCGGATATCGCTTTGCTGCAGATCGAGCTCGTTGCCGGCCGCGATGCGGATCTGCTCCAGGATGAGATCGATATCGGTGATCTCTTCGGTCACCGGATGCTCGACTTGAATGCGCGTGTTCATCTCGATGAAGTAGAACGTGCCGTCCTCGTACAGGAACTCGACGGTGCCGACGCCGAGATATTCAAGCTCGCGCATCGCCTGCGCCACGGTCTCCCCGATCACGTTGCGGGCCGTGGCGTTGAGCGCCGGCGAGGGGCTTTCCTCCCAGATCTTCTGGTGGCGGCGCTGCAGCGAGCAATCGCGCTCGCCCAGGTGGATGGCGTGGCCGCGGCCGTCGCCGAGGATCTGGATTTCGATATGGCGCGGGCGCGCGAGGTATTTTTCTAGGTAGACGGTGTCATCCCCGAAGGCGGCTTTGGCCTCCGCGCGCGCGGTTGCCAGCGAGGAGGCGAGTTCGTCGGCGGAAGCGGCGACCTTCATGCCGCGCCCGCCGCCGCCCGCGGCCGCCTTGATCAACACCGGAAAGCCGATCCCGCCCGCGATCGACAACGCTTCCTGGTCGGAGGTGACGCCGCTCTCGGAGCCCGGCACCACCGGGATGCCCAGCCGCTTGGCGGTGCGTTTGGCTTCGATCTTGTCGCCCATCAGGCGGATATGGGCGGGCCGGGGGCCGATGAAATGGATGCTGTGCTCCTCGAGGATTTCGGCAAAGCGGGCGTTTTCCGCGAGGAAGCCATAGCCCGGGTGAACCGCGTCGGCGCCGGTGATCTCGCAGGCGGCCAGCAGCGCCGGAACATTGAGATAGCTGTCGCGGGCGGCGGGCGGGCCGATGCAGACGCTTTCGTCGGCCAGCCGCACATGCATGGCATCGGCGTCCGCGGTCGAATGCACCGCGACGGTCGCGATGCCGAGCTCCTTGCACGCGCGCAGCACGCGCAACGCGATCTCGCCGCGATTGGCAATCAGGATTTTGTCGAACATGGTTTCCAGTAATCAGTAGTCAGTAATCAGTAATCAGAACCAGGATTCGCAGCCGCTCCTTCTGATTACTGACCACTGATGACTGATACCTGTTCACTCCACGATCATCAGCGGTTCGCCGAACTCGACCGGCTGGCCGTCCTCGATCAGAATTTGCGTCACCGTTCCGCCGCGCGGGGCGGGAATCTGGTTCATGGTCTTCATCGCTTCCACGATGAGGAGCGTCTCGCCGGCGCGCACCAGGCTGCCGATCTCGACAAAGGCGCGCGCGCCCGGCTCGGGGCCCAGATAGGCGGTGCCGACCATGGGCGAGGCGACCAGGCCCGGATGGTCGGCGAGATCGATCGGCCCTTCATCGGGCGCGCCCGACGCCGCCGGCACGGATGCCGCTGCCGCCGGAGCGGCGGCCCGCTTGGCGCGGCGGGCAACCCGCACGCGCTCGCCGTTGCGCTCGAACTCGATCTTGGTGAGGCCGGTCTCTTCGAGGAGCTTGGCAAGCTCGCGGATGAGATCGCGATCGATCGCGGACTTGACTGCGGACCTGGACTTCGCCATTTCGCTGCTCGCGTCCGCCTTCGTCGATGCCGGCCTGGACTGGCTTTTGGCCGGTTTTTTGATCTGATCGTTGGGCCCGTCCGCCACGGCTCAGGCCTTGTGCTCGGCGGCGATCAGCGCCGCCAGCCCGTCGATCGCCAATGCGTAGCCCTCGATGCCGAAGCCGCACAGCAAGGCCCGCGCCACCGGCGCGACGTGCGAGTGGTGGCGAAAGTGATCGCGCGCAAAGATATTGCTGACATGAACCTCCACCACCGGAACGTTCACCGCCGCGACGGCGTCGCGGATCGACACGGAGGTGTGCGTATAGCCGCCCGGATTGAGCACGATGCCGACCGCGTTTTTGGCGCCCGCTTCATGGATCCAATCGATCAGATCGCCCTCGTGGTTCGATTGCCGGAATTCCAGGCCGAGCTGGTGAAAAGTGGCGCGGTCGCGGCACCGCCGCTCCACATCCTTGAGCGTGGCGCGCCCATAGGTCTCGGGTTCCCGCGTGCCGAGCAGATTGAGATTGGGACCGTTGAGAACGTAGACGGATTTCGCCATCGACGCGCCGCCCTGCAAACTAAAGTGGTGTGCAATCTTGAGAGTGCCCTGCAGCCTTATAGGGGCCTGATCCGCAAAGGTGAAGCCGGAAAGGCGGATACGACACGGACTCGCCCCCGTAAACCGGCCACGGCGCAGCGACGGCAGATGGTGGAAGGGAGCAGCAAGACCGCGCTGGCGCGTCCGTCAGGCGGCCGTCAGCAGGTTTCCTTGCCGCAGCGTGCGCTATTGATCTTTCCCTTGAGCGCCGGCAGGCCGACCGCGCCCACGACGACCTCGGCGGGGAAGACGTAGCTCGGCGTGCCGTTGAGGCCAAGCCCCTCGGCGAGCTTGAGGTTTTCCTCCAAGGTTTGCTTCACTTCATCGCTCTGCAAGTCCTTGTCCAGCCGCGTCATATCGAACCCGACCTCCTTGGCGACGGCGAGCGCCCGCGCCTTGTCGGCCGGGCCGCGGCCGCCGAGCAGCTTGGTATGGAAGTCGAGATATTTCTTGCCGGCCTTGTCCTGCATGCGCACGGCCACGGCGACCTGCGCGGCCTGCACCGAGCCTTCCCCGAGTACCGGGAATTCCTTGAGCACGACCCGAAGCTTGGCATCGGTCTTCAACAGGTCGAGCATGTCGGACATGGCGCGCTTGCAGAAAGCGCAGTTGTAATCGAAGAACTCGACCATGGTGACATCGCCCTGCAGATTGCCGAGATTGACCTGCCGCGGCGAGCTGAAGATGGCGGTGGCGTTGTCCTTGATGGCTGCGAGATGCTTTTCCGCGTCCTCGGCAGTCTGGCGCTTCTCCAATTCCGCCATGGCGTCTTGCAGCACTTCGGGATGGCTCAAGAGATACTCGCGCACGATCTTTTCGATCTCGCCGCGCTGATCGGGCGCAAACGATTGCGCGCGAGCGGGCGGCGGTGCCCAAGCCGCAAGAGCGATCGCGAGCGGCAGAGCCGCCAGCGGCACCATGTTGAGCTTCATCGTCACGGTCCTCTTCGAAATCGATGCTACGGCGGATTTTTCGGATGCACCACCACCGTGGCGCGCGCCGTTCCGGCCGGATCCTTGTTGGAAATGTCGTCCGCCTTCACCCAGCCGGGCGAACCGACCGGGAAGCGGTCCCTGGCGCGGGAAGCGAGCATGCGCGCCGCCTTCAGATCGCCGCGCAGGAGAGCCGACTGCGCGGAAGCAAGATCGGCATGGGGGAGGTCGCCCTTGCGACCATACGCCATGGCGAGCTGGTTGTAGCCCTCGGGCGATTCGGGTTCGCGGCTCAGCGAGGATTCCAGGACCGACACCGCCTCCTTGAGATGCGCGGGATCGTTGCTCTCGACCAGCGCCTGGCCGAGCAGGATCTGAATCAGCGCCGGATTGGGCGCCAGCTGGGCGGCGCGGCGCAGCGGTGCGATCGCTTCGGCTGGCTTGCCGGCCTCCAACAGGGTCTGACCCTTGAGCTCATGGAAGTACGGATTTTGCGGCTGGGCCTCGATCAACGCGTCGATCTGCGCCATGGCGGCACGGGAATCGGAGAAGCGGGAAGCCGCGATGGCGCGGGCATAGCGCGCGGGCAGGCTCTGGTCGCTCGCCGGATACCGGTTCGCGGAGACGCCGGAACGATCCATGTAGCCGTACAGCTTGGCGCGCATCAAATCGTGGCGGAACTGCAGCTCGGGAGAGTCCTTTCTGTCCCAATACGGACTGCCCTTGACCAGTTCCTCGAGCGCGGCGACGCGCTCCTTCGGCATCGGGTGGGTCTGCAAATACGGGTCGATGTAGCGGGACTGGTACAGAAGCTCGTCGCCCAGGCGCTTGAAGGTGTCATACATGCCCTTGGGCGATTGGCCGGTTGCGGTGAGGAACTTGACCCCGGCCCGGTCGGCCTGCTCTTCTTGGGTGCGGATATAGGCGAGCATGGTGCTCTGGATGACGCCTTGCGGCAGGGTCAGCGCCGCCATGCCGATGTCGCCACCAACACCGCCGCTGCGCGCGCCGGCCACCATGGCGCCAACGCCGAGCAGCATGGCAACGAGCGATTCGGTCGAGGCATTGGCCATCTGCTCGCGCATGCGCGCCAGGTGACCGCCCGCGATATGGCCGCTCTCGTGCGCCAGCACGCCGATCACCTCGTTCGGCGTCTGCGCCTGCATGAGGGCGCCGGAATTGATGAAGATGCGGTGCCCATCGGCCACGAAGGCATTGAACGAGGGATCGTTGATGATGACCACGCGGACATTCTGCTGGGCGAGACCGGCCGCTTTGAGAATGGGCTGGGTATATTCGCGCAGGAGCTGCTCGATTTCCGCATCGCGGATGATCGGCGGCCCGCCACCCCGTTCCTGCGCCCCCGCCGGAATTCCCGCCGCCGCCAAGGCGGCCGCGGTCAGCACCGCCAAGCTCCGCGCGGCTGGCTTCCACAGCCGCGCCCTGATAGGTCCTTGGTTTTCGGTCATGTCGGCTCGGTTTTGCGGCTCAAGGCGGTGTCCCCCAGGTCCGTGCCTGAAGTCATCGCCTCAAGTCTGTGGTCCGGTCTGCGGTTCACGCCCCCAATGGTGATGCAACGTAGTAGCGCGCCGGAACAGGGTCAACGCGGTCGCGATCACGTCTAATTGCAGCAAGGCGGCAGCAAGCCCGCACAAATGCGGCGGCAGCGGGGCGGCGGCCCCGCCGGCGGGGAAGGAGGACTGGAGATGGTGCTGGATCGGGCAAATCGCCTGCTTACCGCCTCGGCCCGCAGCGCCGTCCCGCCGTTCATGGTGATGGATGTCATGGCGGCGGCGGCCCGCATCGAGGCCGCAGGCGGCCATGTGGTGCATATGGAAGTCGGGCAGCCCGCGGCATCCGCGCCGGCGAGCGCGATCGCGGCCGCGCGGGCGGCGCTTGCGGCCGGCCGGCTCGGCTATACCGGGGCGCTCGGCATCCCATCGCTGCGCGCGCGCATCGCGCAGCACTATGCGGAGCACTACGCCCTGGACATCGATCCGGCGCGCATTGTCGTTACCACCGGCTCCTCGGCCGGATTCGTCATGGCATTTCTGGCGCTGTTCGATCCGGGCGATCGGGTCGCCGTCGCGGTGCCGGGCTATCCGCCGTACCGGCATATCCTGACCGCGCTCGGGTGCCAGCCGGTCCTGATCGAGACCACGCAGGCCTCGCGCTGGGCGATCACGCCGGACATGTTGATCGCGGCCCACCGCAGGACGCCGCTGCAAGGCGTGCTGGCCGCCAGCCCCGCCAACCCGACCGGCACCATGATGACGGCCGCGGCGATCGGGGATTTGCTGGGCGCCGCTCAAAGCGCAGGAATCCGGTTCATCTCCGATGAAATCTATCACGGCCTCGACTACGCCTTTGCGGCCGAGACCGCGGCGCGGCTGTCGGATGACGTCGTCGTCATCAACTCGTTCTCCAAATATTTCTGCATGACCGGCTGGCGGGTGGGCTGGATGGTGTTGCCGGAAGCGCTGGTGCGTCCGATCGACCGGCTGCAGGGCAATCTTGCCATATCGGTGCCGGCGCTCTCGCAGATTGCAGCGCAGGCGGCATTCGACGGCCGCCATGAGGCCGAAGCCGTGAAACGCGTCTATGAGGCGAACCGCCGGATCCTGCTCGATGGCCTGCCGAAAGCCGGGCTCGACCGGATCTTGCCGGTGGACGGCGCCTTCTACCTTTATGCCGATGTCTCGCGCTTTTCGTCCGACAGCTTCGCGTTCGCCAGGCAAATGCTGGAACAGGCCCATGTGGCGGCGACGCCGGGCATCGATTTCGATCCGCTCAACGGCAACAGCTTCGTGCGCTTCTGTTACGCCGGCTCGACCTCGGACATGCACGAGGCCGTGGCGCGCATCGGCAGGTGGCTGGCAACAAGAGCGGGATGACCCGCTTGATCGTCAGAATTCGACGTCGAGCTCCTCGAGCTCGTCCGGCTCGGCTTTGGCGGCGGCGATCCATTCCTGCATCGCCGGCATCGCCATGATGGTAGCGGAATAGGCGGCACAGTCGGGTTCGAGACCGATGTCGTAGGTGGCGAAGCGCGTCACCACCGGGGCGAACATGGCGTCGGCCATGCAGGCTCCGTCGCCGAACAGATAGGGTCCTCCGGAGCCGGAGAGGCAATCCCGCCAGATCGTGACGATGCGATCGATGTCGGCGCGCACGCCGGCCCAGAGCTTGAACCCCGGATAATGCGCCTTGATGTTCATCGGCAGCGCCGAGCGCAGATTGCTGAAGCCGGAATGCATTTCCCCGGAGACCGAGCGACAAAGGGCGCGTTCGGCCCGCCCCGCCGGCACCAGGCCCGCTTCCGGCTTCAATTCATTGAGGTATTCGGCGATGGCCAGGGTATCCCAGACCTTCGCCCCGGCATGGCTCAATCGGGGGACCAGGAACGAGGGCGAGAGCAGCAGAAGCTCGGCCCGCACCGAAGGGTCATCGCTCCGGCTCTGCTCTTCTTCAAAATCGAGGCCGGCTAGTTTGCATAGAAGCCAGCCACGCAGCGACCAGGCGCCGTAATTCTTGCTGGCAATCGTAAGCGTAGCCTCCGCCATGAGCTGATCCCCCTGTCCCGAGTCGGCGTGTTGCTTCCGGCGTGCGCCGAAAAGCGCTGGTTTTGCTTCGCTGACGCAGTCCCCGAGCCGCGGCAAAATGCGCCGCGCGGTTTTGCGCCCCCGGCGAGGGTCGGCGTTCCCAACCAGTGATAATTACCTCGCAGCGCAGCAAGAAATCCACTAGCTTTTCGCTGCCGGGTTGAGCTGTCGAAGGGGCGAGGGGTCGTTGCGGTGCGCAACGACGACATTGGCGTAATGCTCTACCAGGCCTACCAAGCGCATTCGGACCTCATGGTCCCGGTTCGCATGCTGGCGGCGTCCGCCTGCAGGGTGATCGGCCAGCCGCTGTCCGGTATCGCCGGCACCGCCACTTTGCGCAATCTTACGACCGCCTACGAGCTGATCGCCCGCGCCGGCCTGACCCATCAGCGGCCGCCATTCGGCATCGACCGGATCAAGGTCGGCAACCACGACGTGCCAGTGCGGGAAGACCTCGCCGAAGCGACCCCTTTCGGCGCCCTGCTGCACTTCAAGAAGGACATCGACCAGGCGCAGCCACCGGTCTTGCTGGTCGCCCCGCTATCGGGACATTTCGCGACCCTTTTGCGCGGCACCGTACACACCATGCTGCCGGAACACGACGTCTACATCACGGATTGGCACAATGTGCGCGACGTCGCGCCGCGGGAGGGCCAATTCGGCTTCGACGACTACATCGCCCATCTGATCCGTTTTCTCGAAGTGATCGGCCCCGGCGCCCATGTCGTGGCGGTCTGCCAGCCGTGCGTTGCTGTGCTGATCGCTGTCGCGGTCATGGCCGAGGCCGGCAACGCGGCGCAACCGCGCAGCATGACCTTGATGGCGGGACCCGTCGATCCGCGCGTCAACCCCACCAAGGTCAACAAGCTCGCCGAGAGCAAGCCGATCGAATGGTTTGAGCAGAATCTGATCGCGACGGTGCCGATGCGCTACGCCGGCGCGTTCCGCCGCGTCTATCCCGGCTTCGTGCAGCTGGCGGCGTTCATGAGCATGAATATCGACCGGCACCTGAAAGCCCATCGCGATCTCTACGATCAACTGGTCAAGGGCGAGATCGAGAAGGCGCAGACAACGAAAAAATTCTACGACGAATATTTCGCGGTGCTCGACCTGACCGCGGAATTCTACCTCGAGACCGTCCGCCTGGTGTTTCAGGACTTTGCACTGGCACGCGGCCTGATCAACTATCGCGGCCGCCGGGTCGATCCGCGCGCGATCCGCCGCACGATGCTGTTCACCGTCGAGGGCGAGCGCGACGACATCTGCGCGGTCGGCCAGACAGCAGCCGCCCATGACCTGTGCACCAGCCTGCGGCCCTACATGAAACGGCATCACATGCAGGCCGGCGTCGGCCACTATGGCGTGTTCAGCGGGAAATCCTGGGAGAACCAGATCTTTCCGATCCTGAAGAACGTCATCCTGGCGAGCGATTGACGACAAGGCCGGCGCCGGCGGCCGGGCAGGGGCCTGCCGTCACCGCAATGCCGCGGCGATGTTTCCGCCATCGACGGTGGTGACGTCGGCGGTGGTCTTGAGCGCCAGCGCCTGGGCAAGAAACGCTTGCGCCACGTCGTCCGCGGTGACCTCGCGGCCGAGCAGGTTGCCGCTCATATAGTCCTTCTCGGTCAGGCCGCGCGCGGTGGAACGCGAGGCGATCATCTCGTCGGTCAACAGGCCGGAGCGAACGCGATCGGCATTGACGGCGTTGGCGCGGATGCCGTCCGCCCCGTAATCGAGCGCGTATTGCCGCACCAGGAACAGGGTTGCCGCCTTGGGCAGGCCGTAAGGACCGAAATTCAAGCCCGGATTCACCGCCTGCTTGGACACATTGAACAACAGGCAGCCGCCGGTGCCCTGCGCCAGCATCACCTTGACGGCCGCCTGCGCCACGCGCTGGTGACCGTAGAAATTGAGCTCGAAGCTCTTGCGCAGCACCTCCTCGTCGACCTCGCCGATGCGGCCCTGCCAAGCCGCTCCCGCATTGGAGACGGCGATGTCGACACCGCCGAAAGCCTCCACCACGTGATCGAAAGCCGCCCGCACGGACGCCGCGTCGGTCACGTCGCAGCGCAGCGCCAGCGCGGTCAAGCCGATCGATCTGGCCTTGGCCTGCACGGCCCTCTCGTCGAGATCGAGCAGCGCGACCTCCGCGCCCGCCGCCGCAAACGCCCGGGCGGTCGCGGTGCCGATGACACCGGCGGCGCCGGTGATGACGGCAACCTGGCCGGCGAGCGGTTTCTCCTCCGCCGCGCCGAGCTTGGCCTGCTCGAGCGACCAATATTCCATGTCGAACATGTCGGCTTCCGGGATCGACTCGAAGCGGCCGATCGCCTCGGCATCGGTGATGGTGGCGATCGCCGCTTCCGCGATGTCGGCGGCGACCCTGGCGTCCTTCTTGGTGCGCCCCAGGCCGAACAGACCGAGTCCCGGCAGCAGGGCCACGCGCGGCAGCGGGTCGAGCATCCGTTTGATCGAGCCGACACGCGCATTGTTGCGCGTGAAATAGTCCTTGTAGCGCTCGACGAAGACGAGCACGGCTCTCTGGGTGGATCGCTTGAAGGAATCCAGCCTTCCGTCCTCGGGGGCGCGCAGCAGGAGCGGCCAGTTCTTGGTCCGGATGGTGTGGTCGGGCGTCACCACGCCGGCCTGGCCGTAGCGGGCGAGCTCGGCGCCATTGACAAAATTGAGAATGGCAGGCGTCGCGCGGAAATCGAGGATGAGCCTGCGCCAGGCGCCTTCGCCACGCTCGTCCTTGGCGCTGCAAGCGCCGCGCAGGATGGGCGCCACCACCGCGAGCGGCGCCACCGCCTGCGACAGATGCGCGGTCTCGAACACCGCCGTCCGCTTGCGGGCCAGGCGCTCCTCCGCGCGCGTGACCATCTCGATCATGCGCGTATAGGCTTCTTCCGCCGTTTCCCCGAACGTGAAGAGGCCGTGCTTGTGCAGGATCAGTCCCGCGACCGTGGGCGCGGATTCGTAGATTTCGGCAGCCAGCTTGGCCAGCGCGAAGCCGGGCATCACATAGGGAACGAAGCCCATGCGCCCGTCATAGGTTTCCGCGCACAAGGCGGCGCCATCAGGCTGATCGATCAGGCTCAATACGGCGGTCGAATGGGTGTGGTCGACGAATTTGTGCGGCAGAAAGGCATGCAGCAGCGTCTCGACCGAGGGATTGGGCGCCATCGGGTCGAGCAGGTTCTCGCGCTGGATGCGCACCATGTCTTCGTCGCTGAGCGCCGAGCGCGCCCGCAGCTTCCGCAGGCGGTCGAGCCGCACCGCCGGCAGTCCCGCCGGCTCGATCGCCGCCATGTCGCCGCCCGAGCCCTTGACGCAGAGGACCTCCACCTCCTCGCCGAGAAGGTCGCGCAGCTTGGTCTTGACCGACGTGTTGCCGCCGCCGTGCAGCACCAGCTTGGGTTCGCGGCCGAGGAGTCGCGTTGTATAGATGCGCAAGGCGAGATCGCGGCCGATGCCTTGGCGGGCGTAGCGATCGACCATCGCCTGCGCATCGCGCTCAACCCAGCCGCTTTTCATCACGCAAGTCCCATGGCGGCAAACGCATTTTCAGGAAAAAACCTGCCCCGCGCTCGATGCGGGGCGGCGACCGCTTTGCGCCCGAAAATGCCACCGCCAAAATTCCCGAACCGCGATCATCCTTTGCCGAGCACGCGCCGGCTCCACCAACCGGCGCGGCGCGGACGATCGGCGTCTTCACTCTCCGTGCTCTCTGCTGGCGCCGGCCGCTCCGGTTCCACCCGTGGCGCCGGCGCGGGGGCGCTGAATTCGCCACCGAAGCTGAAGCTGGTCGGAACCGGCTCGCGCACTGTGGAGCCCCGCCGCGGCGCTGCCGGCGTGCTGCCGGCCGGCGCCGCCGGCCCGGTTTCCGGCTGTGGCTGCGCGAAGGGGCGGTCCTGCGCCCCCCTCTGCGCGACCTCGGCCGGGCGGCGCTCGACGGTTGGTTCGGCGTAATCTCTACGGTAGGGGCCTGCTTCCTCGGATTCGCTGTGCTCGGACCCGCGTAGCTGCGGTTCATCCTGCTGCGATTCTTCCTGTTGCAGCTCGCCGGGCATGCTCGCTTCCGCCGGTAACGGCGGGACGGAATCGGATGATGGCGGCAAGGCCTCGCCCTCGCGGCCATGGCGACTGCGCCTGCCGCCGCGGCGTCCACGCCGCCGCCGCCGCTTTTCGCCGTCAGCTTGCGATTCGCCTTGTCCTTCGGGTCCGCTGAATTCCGTCTCCGCCTCGGCCTCTGCGCCGGCAGGCGGCTCCCGCTCATCGTCGCTCCGCGCCGCCATCGGCCCGCCGCCGTTCGGGGCTGCCGGCGCTTCGCCTTCGCGGCCCTCGCCGCCGCGCCGCCCGCGCCGCCGGCGCCTGCGCTTGCGTCCGTTGCGCTCGCCCTCGCTCGGCGCCGCCTCGGCCGTGAGCCCGTCGCCGGCGTGATCTTCCTCGCCGACCTCCTCAACGTCCGCGGCCTCGTCGATCTCGTCGGCCGCTTCGGCCGCCTCGTCTTCATCCTCTGCGACCGGAGCGACGCTGGCCGGCTGCGCGGCGATCAGCGCCTTCGCCTGCTCGAGGCTGTGCACCTGCTCGCCCTTCTCGATCACGTAGGATACCTGGCCCGCGACGGTGGCGTCGGCATTCACCGTGATGGTGAGCTGGAAGCGCTCCTCGAGCTCGCGCAGATGAGCGCGCTTGTGGTTCAACAGATAGAGCGCGGTTTCGCTGCGGGTGCGCACGATGAGATTGTGCGTGGCGCCCTTGAGCAGCATTTCCTCGATCGCGCGCAAGAGCTGCAGGGCGACCGAGGAGACCGAGCGCACATGGCCGGTGCCGCCGCAATGCGGGCATTTCTCGGTCGAGCTTTCGAGCACGCTCGAGCGGATGCGCTGGCGCGACATTTCCAGGAGGCCGAAGTGCGAAATATGGCCGACCTGGATGCGCGCGCGGTCGTGCTTGAGGGCTTCCTTCAACCGGCGCTCGACGGTGCGGTTGTTGCGCTTCTCGTCCATGTCGATGTAGTCGATGACGATCAGCCCGGCCAGATCGCGCAAGCGCAACTGCCGGGCGATCTCGTCGGCGGCCTCGAGATTGGTCTTGAGCGCGGTATCCTCGATGTGGTGCTCGCGCGTGGCGCGGCCCGAATTGACGTCGATCGCGACCAGCGCCTCCGCCTGATTGAGCACGATGTAGCCGCCGGAACGCAGCTGCACCACCGGCTGGAACATGGCGTCGAGCTGGCTTTCGATCCCGAACCGGCCGAACATCGGCACGCTGTCGTTATAAGGCTTCACGTTCTTGGCGTGGCTGGGCATGAGCATGCGCATGAAATCGCGCGCATCCCGGTAGGCGTCAGCGCCGGCGACCAGGATTTCGTCGATGTCCTTGTTGTAGAGATCGCGGATCGAGCGTTTGACCAGCGAGCCCTCCTCATAGACGAGCGTCGGCGCCGTGGATTTCAGCGTGAGATCGCGGACCGTCTCCCACAGCCGCAGCAGATATTCGAAATCGCGCTTGATCTCGGTCTTGGTGCGGCTGGCGCCGGCCGTGCGCAAGATCACGCCCATGCCCTCCGGCACTTCCAGCTCCTGGGCGACCTCCTTGAGCCGCTTGCGGTCGATCGAATCGGTGATCTTGCGGCTGATCCCGCCGCCGCGCGCGGTATTGGGCATCAGCACGGAATAGCGGCCGGCCAGCGACAGATAGGTGGTGAGGGCGGCGCCCTTGGTGCCGCGCTCTTCCTTGACAACCTGCACCAGCATCACCTGGCGGCGCTTGATCACTTCCTGGATCTTGTACTGCCGCCGCATGCGCGACATGCGCTCGGGCACTTCTTCCAACGCATCGGCGCCGCCTACCGATTCGACGGCCTCCTCCTCGGCGCCCACGCCGTTGATCTCGGTGACATTGTCTTCGCCGGCGCCGTGCCCGGCCGGGGCGACGGCTGCTGCTTCGCCGGCGGCGTTCTCGGCCGTCTCCGCGCCGTGGTCCTCGCCGCTCCCCGGAATGGCTTCGGCCGCGGCGCTCGATGCGATCAGGTCGAGCTCGATCGGAGCCTCGGAAGCGGCGCTGCCGTAATCGCCGCCGGCCTCCTGCGCGTGGGAGCCTGCGGGCGGCGGCGCTTCCTCCGGCCAGCCCTCGGGTGAGGATGTGAGCTGCTGGTCGCCTGCATCCGGGCCGATTCGATCCGCCGCGACGGGGCGCTCGCCGGGATCGCCGGCCGCCGGCGCCATCATCTCGGACGCCGCCGCCATCGCCGCGCCTTCGCCGGCGGCGGCCTCGTCATGGACGCCATCGTCATGGACGCCATCGTCATGGACGCCCGCGCCCTGAACGCCGACCGGGGCGCTCTTGATTTCATCGCGCCGGCTGAAGCGTCGCTCCCGATACGCGCGGCGTCCGGCGCGGTTGTCGGCCTCGACCTCGGCGGCGCGCGCGGCGCGCTCCTCCTCCTCGATCAGCGCCTGCCGGTCGGCGACCGGGATTTGATAATAATCCGGATGAATTTCGCCGAAGGCGAGGAAGCCATGACGGTTGCCGCCGTAATCGACGAACGCGGCTTGCAGCGACGGCTCGACGCGCGTCACCTTGGCAAGATAGATGTTGCCACGAAGTTGTTTACGGTTGGCGGACTCGAAGTCGAATTCCTCGACGCGATTGCCACGCAGAACGACCACCCGGGTCTCTTCCGGATGGGTCGCATCGATCAGCATTTTGTTGGGCATGGACTAAGCTCGTGATGGCACGCCGGCACGCGGCCGCCCAGCGTCGCCTCGCGGGCGATACGGAACGGCGCGACCAGGAAACGGCCTGATTGCGGTTGAATGGAAGAGCCTTTGCAGCACGCGAAAGCATCCCAGCGCACGCACCCGGGCTTGCGCGCGATGCGCAAGCGCGGCTCATGGCGTCGCTCGGCGACGCGATGTGGCTGCGATGGATTTGGCTTTCGACGCGCGGTCGTAGCATGACCTTCGGCCCGTGACAGTGCGGCAGCGCCCAGGCGCGGCCGTCGGTTCTCTCGGCTGACGGCTGTCGTCGCGGGCAGATCGGCTGCGAGCGCGCAGGACCTGCCACCGAACCGCCGCGGGAGGTACCCGCGAGGCACCAGCCGCAAGCGACACCAATCGTGCTCTACAAGGACATCGGCTTTGATCGCTCGCCGCCGTCCCGCCGAATGCGGGACTTAACGGGTCGCTTCCGCCGCCCAAGTCTCCTCCCGATGGTCGTCGGAGAGCGATCCTCGAGCGGCTGCCGGATGCCCAAACGCGGCACAACCGGAACTTTCAACCATCAGCAGGCCCTTCTTACGGCCGCACCGGGGCATTGGCAAGCAGCCCGGGGCTGCGGCCGGCGCCTTTTCCCGGCGCATCGGCAGCGGTGGCGCGCCGGTGGCGGCCTCGGCGGCGTTCCGGGCGGAGTTCCGAAGCCGGCCCGGCACCATAGTCTGGTCGGTCGGAGCTCCACGCCGCTGCCGCTTTTAAGTGGTGGTTAACTATGCCCCCGCTAATGGGTTAAGGAAGTGCCCGGAGGGCTCGGAATTCGATGTCTGTCCGCGCGGCAAGCCTGCTTGTCTTCCTCGGTGCAGTCCTGCTC
The DNA here is from genome assembly GCA_036502925.1 of Xanthobacteraceae bacterium. Classification (GTDB taxonomy): domain Bacteria; phylum Pseudomonadota; class Alphaproteobacteria; order Rhizobiales; family Xanthobacteraceae; genus VAZQ01. Next base: position 3,531 of record DASXXS010000108.1, on the reverse strand, counting down.
GGCATCCCGTGGCAGGCCGCGGCGGCCGGCGCGTCTGCCGTCGGGGTGGGCGGCGATGCGTTCAAGGATTTTCCGGTGGCGAGCGAGGTGCGACTCGGTGGCGACGAGACGCGGACCCGAATGGTCGTCGATTTCAACCGGAAGATCGACATGCACGCCTTCACCCTGGCCAATCCCTATCGGGTGATCGTCGACCTGCCGCAGGTGATCTTCCGGTTCCCGGCCGCGACCGGAGAGAGCGGTCGCGGCCTGGTCAAGGCCTTCCGCTACGGGCTCATGATGACGGGCGGCTCGCGCATCGTGATCGATCTCACGCGTCCGGCCCGCGTCGAGCAATCCTTCCTGCTCGATGCCGGCAACGATCAGCCGGCGCGCCTGGTGCTCGATCTTACCGCAGTCGACCGGGATGCGTTCATGCGGACCATTGCGCTCGAGAATCGGATGCGGGAGCCGGCCGTCGCCGTCAAGCCCCAGCCCAAGAACGATGCGCACCTGAGCGATGCGCATCTGAGCGATGCCCACCTGAGCGATGCGCATCTGAGCGATGCACGCCCGATCATCGTGCTCGATCCGGGCCACGGCGGCATCGACAACGGCACCAAGGCGGCGAGCGGGGAGACGGAAAAGACCATCGTCCTCGAATTCGCGCTGCTGTTGCGCGACAAGATCGAAAAGACCGGCAAATATCACGTCGTCATGACCCGCGCCGACGATACTTTCGTGGCGCTCGCCGACCGGGTTGCATTTGCGCGCGCGCAACAGGCCTCGCTGTTCATCTCGATCCATGCCGACGCGCTGCCGCGCGGCGAGGGAGACGCGCAGGGGGCCAGCGTCTATACGCTGTCGGAAACAGCGTCGGATTCCGAGGCGGCGCGGCTGGCCGAGACCGAGAACCGGGCGGACGTGATCGCGGGTGTCGACCTCACCTCCGAACCCAACGATGTGGCGGACATCCTGATCGATCTCGCCCAGCGCGAGACCAAGTCGTTTTCCGTGCAGTTCGCGCGCGGGCTTATCACGTCCATGCGGACGGTGACGCGGATGCACAAGAATTCGCTCAAATCGGCGGGCTTTCGCGTGCTCAAGGCGCCCGATATTCCCTCCGTCCTGATCGAGCTCGGCTATGTGTCCAACCGCCAAGACATCAAATCCCTGACCTCGGCGGATTGGCGCGAGCACGCTGCCGATTCGGTTGCCCAGGCGATCGACCGTTTCTTCACGACCAAGCTGGCCGGAAGCGGGCGCGGGAGCGGGCAGAATTGAGTGCAAGGGTGGCTAAGCGGCCTCAGTTTCAACATAAAACGGCGCGACTGAAACACCCATGGGCGTGCGGCGCGGGTGCTGGCGGCGAGCGGAGAAACCTGCCAGATTTGCGGCTCATGGTTGGCGGCTGCTGGTTGCGACCAGCGGTCGGCCGCCGCGCATGAGATTTGGGCAATGAGATTATTGCTGCGCTTCATGGGCTTTCTGTTCACGGCGGGAACGATCGTGTTTCTCGTCGGCGTTGCCGCGGCGGCCGGTCTGTTGTGGCATTACTCCAAGGATCTGCCCGACTATTCCCAGCTGCAGGATTATGAGCCGGCGGTGATGACGCGGGTGCATGCCGCCGACGGCTCGCTGCTGGCCGAATATGCGCGCGAGCGGCGTCTCTATATCCCGATCCAGGCGGTGCCCAAGCTCGTCATCAACGCCTTCGTGGCGGCCGAGGACAAGAATTTCTACGAGCATAACGGCATCGATTTCCAGGGCATTATGCGTGCCGGCCTTGTGTACCTGCAGAATTACGGCAGCGGCCGCCGCCCGCAGGGCGCCTCCACCATCACCCAGCAGGTCGCCAAGAACTTCTTGCTCACCAACGAATTGAGGTTCAGCCGCAAGATCCGGGAAGCGCTGCTGGCCATGAAGATCGAGCGGACGTTCTCGAAACAGAAGATTCTCGAGCTTTACCTCAACGAGATCTATCTGGGCGTGGGCGCCTATGGGGTGGCGGCGGCATCGCTGCTCTATTTCGACAAGTCCGTGCACGAGCTGACCATTCCGGAAGCTGCCTATCTGGCGGCGCTGCCCAAGGGCCCCAACAATTACAATCCGTTCCGCCATCGCGAGGAAGCGATCGCGCGCCGCAACTACGTCATCGAGCGGATGGCCGAGGACCACTACATCACGGCGCAGGAAGCCGAGCAGGCCAAGAAGGACCCCCTCAAGGTGACGACGCGGCCGACCGGGGCGCGCATCTTCGCGGCCGAATATTTCGCCGAGGAGGTGCGCCGCTACATCGCCGACAATTACACCGAGCAGAAACTCTACGAGGGCGGGCTGTCGGTGCGCACCACGCTCGATCCCAAGCTGCAGCTGCTGGCGCGCAAGGCGCTGATCGATGGCCTCGTGCGGTTCGACGAGAACACCGGGTATCACGGTGCCGTCAGCAAGCTCGATCCCACCGGCGAGTGGGGCGCCAAGCTCGCCGACGTCAGGGCGCTGTCCGACGTGGCGCCCTGGCGGCTCGCGGTGGTGCTGGACACCGGCGACCAGGCGGCCCGCATCGGCCTGCAGCCCGGCCGCGATCCCGCCGGCGCCGTCCTCAAGGACCGCGAGACCGGCACCGTCCCGCTCGAAGCCGTGAAATGGGCCAAGTCGGGCCCGGTCAAGACCGTGACCAAGGTCAGCCAGGTGCTGGCGCCGGGCGATGTCGTCTATGTCGAGCCGCTGACCGGCAAGGAGGGCCAGTTCCGTCTTCGCCAGGTGCCCGAAATCTCCGGCGCCATCATGGCCATGGACCCTTATACCGGGCGCGTGCTGGCGATGGTCGGCGGCTTCTCCTACGACCAGAGCCAGTTCAATCGCGCCACGCAGGCGCTGCGGCAGCCGGGCTCGTCATTCAAGCCCATCGTCTATTCGGCGGCGCTCGACAACGGCTACACGCCCTCGAGCATCGTGCTCGATGCGCCGCTCGAGATCGATACCGGCAGCGGCATCTGGAAGCCGGAAAACTATGAGCAGAATTTCTACGGCCCCTCGACTCTGCGCTTTGGCATCGAGCATTCCCGCAACGTCATGACGGTGCGCCTGGCGCAGGATATCGGCATGCCGCTGATCGGCGAATATGCCAAGCGGTTTGGGGTCTATGACAACCTGCCGCCGTACCTGTCCTACGCGCTCGGTGCCGGCGAAACCACGCTCATGCGGATGGTCGGCGCCTATGCGATGATCGACAATGGCGGCCGCAAGATTCAGCCGACCCTAATCGACCGCATCCAGGACCGCTACGGCCACACCATCTACAAGCATGACGAGCGTGAGTGCGAGGCCTGCGACGCCACGAGCTGGCACGACCAGGCGGAGCCGACCCTGATCGATCGGCGCGAGAAGGTGATCGACCCGATGACGGCCTATCAGATCACGTCCATGATGGAGGGCGTGGTCCAGCGCGGCACAGCGACCGTGGTGCGCGAGGTCGGCAAGCCGATCGCTGGCAAGACCGGCACCACGAACGACGAAAAAGATGTGTGGTTCATCGGCTATTCGCCCGAC
>DASXXS010000107.1:0-22636 GCA_036502925.1 Xanthobacteraceae bacterium | reverse complement strand
GCACGGGCTCAAGCCGGGGACCGACGTCCAGATCATGCAGGCGGGGCCATCGGCCACCAGCATCCAAATGCTCCGCTCCGGCCGTTTGCTGGCCGCGATCCAGTCGGCGCCGACCAAATGGGTGGCGGAGGATTTGGGTCTAACCGTGCTGGGCACGCAGGAAAAAGAGATCGCCCCGCAATGGCCCAAGCACACCTTCGTGGCGCGGCGCAAGTTTCTCGACGAAAATCCGGAAACCATTCGCGCCTTCCTGCGCGCCCATGTGGCGGCCATCAGGCTGGCGCGGGCCGATCGCGCGCTTGCCGTCAAGGTCCTGGTCGACCAGGTCAAATATCAGCCGTCCTATGCGGCGCGCGCCTACGACGAGAACCTGCCGGCCTTCGACGAACGGGGCCGCCTGCCGGACGACAAGTACATGGACATCTTCTGGTCGATCGTGATCGCGGCCGGCACCGCCACCGAGCCCTGGCCGGCAGCGCGGTTGATGGACGAGCGATTCATCGGCACATTCGCCCAATGGGCGCCTTAAAGTAGGTTTCGTTCTGATGGAATCAAACAAGAGCCTGTCGTCCCGGCGAAGGCGGGGACCCGGTACTCCGCAGCATTGCTGGGGTTACCCGATCCCCGCCTTCGCGCCTGTGAGGAAATTGTCAAAGGACAGCCCCTCTACGCATCGTCCCTGCGAAAGCAGGGACCCATACTCCGTGGCTTATCGATCGGCTGCGGTGTATGGGTCCCGGCTCCCTAAGCGCGTTCACGCGCGTCTTCGACGCGCTATGGGCCGGGACGACAGAGACGGCGATTCCCTCACACGCTTGGACGCGGGGACCTCGTTCTGCCCAGACTGTGTGAAGGACTGGGTCCCCGCTTCCGCGGGGACGAGCGGGAGGAATTCCTTCACACGCTCTTACGCGGGAATGAACGGGAGATGGGGAGCTCGTCACACCCTCTTCGTTGGAATGACGTCTTGACGCCGCGCGATCCCGCCGCCGCCCCCGTAGTGGAACGCGCCGGGCGCGGGCCACACCCGGCCTGGCAGCAATCCAAAGCGTTCGGCCGGTTCGACCGGTTTCTCGCCCGCGCCACCGAAATTCCGGCCGCCATCCTGGTCGCGGTCGAGATCCTGGTGCTGCTCGCGGGCGTGATTTCGCGCTACGTCTTCAATCGGCCGCTGACCTGGTCGGACGAGCTCGCCTCCATCCTGTTCCTGTGGCTGGCGATGCTGGGCGCGGTCATTGCGCTGCGCCGCGCCGAGCATATGCGCCTCGGCTTTCTGGTGTCGCTCGCGCCGGCGCGGCTGCGCGCGCGGATCGAGACCCTCGCCATTACGGCGGTGCTCGTCTTCGTGGTCGCGATCATCGGGCCCTCGCTCGACTATGTGGCCTTCCAGCAAATGATCACGACGCCGGCGCTCGAAATCCCGGACGCCTACCGGGTGGCGGCGATCGCGGTCGGCGCCGGCCTCATGCTGCTCATCGCCGGGGGGCGCCTGATCGAGCACGCCCGCCTCGGCTGGTTCCTGATCGCCGCCGCCATCGTGGGCGCCATGGCGGGCGCGCTGTGGCTCGCCGGACCGGCGCTGCTGGCGATGGGGAACTACAATCTCGTGATATTCTTCGTCGCCATCGTCGGCATCCTGGTCGCGCTCGGGGTGCCGATCGCGTTTGCGTTCGGCCTCGCGACCCTGGCCTATCTGGCCTTCACGACGCAAATCCCGCTCACCATTGTGATCAGCCGTATGGACGCAGGCATGTCCGGCCTCATTCTTTTGGCGGTGCCGCTGTTCGTGTTTCTCGGGCTGTTGATGGAGATGGCGGGGCTCGCGCGCGCACTGGTCGATTTCATTGCCGCCCTGCTCGGCCATATCCGCGGCGGGCTCGCCTACGTGCTGCTCGGCGCCATGTATCTGGTCTCCGGCATCTCCGGCTCGAAGGCCGCCGACATGGCCGCCGTTGCGCCGGTCTTGTTCCCGGAGATGAAACGGCGCGGCGCCAGGCCCGGCGAGCTGGTGGCGCTGCTGGCGGCGTCGGGCGCCATGTCGGAGACGATCCCGCCGAGCCTGGTGCTGATCACCATCGGCTCGGTCGCCAATGTCTCGATCCAAGGCCTGTTCACCGGCGGGCTGCTGCCCGCGCTCGCGGCCGCATTGGTGCTGGTCGTGGTCTGCTACTTCCGTTCGCGCGGCGACGATCTGAGCTCCGTCACGCGCGCGCCGTTGCGCCAGGTCGGATCAAGCTTCCTGGTGGCGCTGCCGGCGCTGGCGCTGCCCTTCCTCATCCGCAGCGCGGTGATCGAGGGCGTCGCCACCGCCACTGAAGTGTCGACCGTCGGCGTCGTCTATACGGCGCTTGCCGGCCTCCTGTTCTATCGCCGCTTCGAATGGCGCAGGCTCTATCCCATGCTGGTCGAGACCGCGTCGCTCTCGGGCGCCATCCTGTTCATCATCGGCACCGCCACCGCCATGGCCTGGGCGCTCACCCAATCGGGTTTCTCGCACCAGCTGGTGGCCGCCATGGCACAGGTGCCGGGCGGACAGCTCGGCTTCCTCGCCATCTCGATTCTGGCCTTTTTGATCTTGGGCAGCGTGCTGGAAGGCATCCCGGCGATCGTGCTGTTCGGACCGCTCTTGTTCCCGGCCGCGCGCGCACTCGGCTTGCACGACGTGCATTATGCCATGGTGGTGATCCTGGCCATGGGCATCGGCCTGTTCGCGCCGCCGTTCGGGCTCGGCTTCTACGCCGCCTGCGCCATCGGCCGCGTCGCTCCCGAAGAGGCCATGGGGCGGGTGTGGCCCTACCTCGGCGCCGTTCTCGCCGCGCTCGTGATCGTCGCGCTCGTTCCGTGGCTGTCGATCGGGTTTCTTTAGCCAATCAAGGAGCAAAGGTCGAATGCGCCGCATATCCTCAAGAACCACGTTCTTCTACAAACGGATCTTTCCGGTCATTTGGTTCGGGCTTCTCGTAGTTTTCATGGTCGCTCCATTCATCGCTCCCATGATCGGAGGATCGGTCTCGGGTTCGCCCCTGGCATTTTTGGTCGTGCCGGCGATTATGATCGTGGTCGGCTATATCATCATGAAGAAGCTAGTGTTCGATCTCGTCGACGAGGTCTTGGATGCCGGCGATATGCTAGTCATCCGCAACGGGCACCTCGAAGATCGAGTCGCCTTATCTGACATCATGAATGTGAGCTACTCGCCGTTCGTGAATCCGCCGCGGGTCACATTGTTACTTAGAAATCCGAGCATGTTCGGCGATCGGGTCAGCTTTTGCGCGCCTGTGTCCTTTATGCGGTTTTCGACCAGCCCCATCATCGATGAGTTGATCACGCGAATTGATGCCGCGCGCCGAGTCGGTCCGGCGCACCCAGGGCATCGCCGCTAGACTCGATTTTGCAGGCCGGTCGGGCATGCTATCCTGAAGGTGCAAGGAGGATCATCATGGACCGAAACTCGGCCGGTGCGGTTGCGGTTGCCCTCGCCGCCGCGCTGACGATGACCGTCGGCGGCGCTGCGGCAGCCGATGATGCGAAATATCCCAACTGGAAGGGCCAATGGGTTCCCGTGCACGCCCCCGGGGCGGCAGCCCAGAGCTTTGATCCGACCAAGCCGGGCGGACCCGGGCAGCAGGCGCCGCTCACGCCGGAATATCAGAAGATCCTGGAGGACAGCATGGCGGTCCAGGCCAACGGCGGGCTGGGCAATGACCCGACCGCGCAATGCTACGCTGCCGGAATGCCGCGCATGATGGCCTACCAGGCGCAGGAATACGTCGTCACGCCTGAAGTCACCTATATCCTGCTGGGCGGCGACGACAACCTTCGTCGAATCTTTACCGACGGTCGCGACTGGCCTGAAAAAATAAACCCGACCTATCAGGGTTATTCGATCGGCCATTGGGTCGACACGAATGGCAGCGGCACCTACGACGTGCTCGAGGCCGAGACGCGCGGCCCGTTCAAGGGTCCGCGCGCCTACGATCCGACCGGGCTCCCGCTGCACTTCGACAATCAGTCGGCCTTCAAGGAACGATTCTTCATCGACAAGGCCGATCCGAACCTCCTGCATGATGTGATCACGGTGTTCGATCATGCCTTGGCCCGACCCTGGACGGTGGACAAGACCTTCCGGCGCAACGCGGATGCGCAGCCCGACTGGCCCGAATCCTATTGCCACGTCACCAACGACCGAATCGTCCTCGGCAACGAAACCTATCGCTTGAACGAAGAGGGCATTCTGACGCCCACCAGAAAGGATGAGCCGCCGCCCGATCTGAGATATTTCAAGCCAGCACCGAAGTGACGGCCGTCGCGCCGATCGCGATCAAGCAAGCAGCTCCGACATTCAAGGAGAAAGCTCATGTTGAACCGAAGCTCGACCGTGGCCGCGGCAGCGCTCGCCTGCGCGTTGACGACGATAATGTTGATGGCAATCGGCAGCGTGCGGGCGGCCGACGGCGGAAAGTACCCCACCAACTGGAAGGGCCAGTGGACGCGCGTCGTTCACCGGGAGGTGGAGGTCCAGGGCGCCTTCGATCAGACCAAGCCTTGGGGACTCGGCCAGGATGCGCCGCTGACGCCGGAGTATCGCAAGGTGCTGGCAGACAGCATGGCGGACCAGGCCACCGGCGGATTGGGCAATTACCCGACCTCGCGCTGCCTGCCCAGCGGCATGCCGCGCATCATGACATTCGGGACGCAAGAATACGTCATCACGCCGGAGACCACCTACATCCTGCTCAGCGGCTCGGACCACCTGCGCCGAATCTTCACCGACGGACGCGACTGGCCCAAGAACCCGCAGCCGACCTACGGCGGCTACTCGATCGGCCGATGGATCGACGCGGACGGCGACGGCCGCTACGGCGTGCTCGAGTCCGAGACGAGGTACTTCAAAGGCCCGCGCGCCTTCGACGCCAGCGGGCTGCCTCTGGCCTTCGACAATCAGTCGGTCTTCAAGGAGCGGTTCTTCATCGACAAGACCAACCCGGACATTATTCATGACCTCACCACCGTGATCGATCATGCGCTGACGCGGCCGTGGACCTCCGACCGGCAATACCGGCGGGTTTCGGAACAGGTGGTGCAGTGGCCCGAAACCTGGTGCCAGGAAGGCAACCAGAACGTCCTCATCGGCAAAGAGAACTATCTGCTGCGCACGGACGGCTTGTTGATGCCGGCCAAGAAGAACCAGGCGCCGCCGGATTTGCGATATTTCAGGCAACGGCAGCAGTGACGACCGCGTTGCGTAGTTCCGTAGCCCGCATGGAGCCACTAGGGCGTTTACGCCCGTCTTCGACGGGCTATGGCGTAATGCCGGTTCGGCGGTCCCGCATTGCGCTACGCTCCATGCGGGCTACAGATCGTTGCGACGGGTTGAAGGGAGCCCCACGCTTGCTGTCCGGTGAACTGCGCTTGTCTTGCGCGTTGCCCAGGCGCAATCTTCGCATCGGAACCTACCGCATAGACGCAAATCGGGGAGCTCAAAGCCGATGAAACATCCATTCATGGCTGCAATGACGGTGGCGGCCGCAACGCTCGTGGGATCGGCGCTTACGGCGCCCGCGCAGGAAAGCTATCCGAGCAAGCCGATCCGGCTGATCGTCCCGGAAGTCGTCGGTTCGGCGGCCGACCTCATGTCGCGCATCATCGGCCAGCGGCTCGGCGAGGCGCTCGGCCAGCCGGTGACGTTCGAGAATCTGTTCCTGGAAGCCGGCGTGGAGAAGGGAATCAAATCCGCCCCTGACGGCTACACGCTCGTCTATGGATCGTCCGGCAACCTGGCGCTGCTGCCTCACGTCAAGAAGGTCGCTTTCGATCCACTCAAGGACCTCACGCCGGTTGCGCGCTTCGTGATCCAGCCGACGCTGATTGCCACCAATGCCGCGTTGCCGGTCAAAAATCTGGCCGAGCTGGTCGCCATGATGAAGGCGAACCCCGGCAAGCTTCGGATGTCGACCGCCGGCGCCGGCACCGCCGGGCATTTCGCCGGCGAGATGTTCATCGCCATGGCGGGCGTCAAGCCGGAGGTGGTCCACTACAATGGCGGCGGACCGGCGATCGAGGGCGTCGTCAGCGGCGACTCGCAATGGACCGTCGCCCCGATCGGCGGCCGGCTGCCGCAGGTGCGCAGCGGCAAGCTCAAGGCGCTGGCGATCGGCAGCCCGACGCGGCTCAGCTTGCTGCCGGACGTGCCGACCGTCGCCGAATCCGGCTACCCGGCCTATGAGGCCGTCGGCTGGGGCGCGATCTTCGTACCCAACGGCACGCCGCAGCCGATCATCGACAAGCTTAACGCGACCATCGCCAAGCTCGTCACCTTGCCGGAGGTGAAGAGGCAATTCGAGGAGCAGGGCACCGAGGGTGCGAGCAGCACCCAGGCCGAGATGGCCAAGCTGCTCCGCGAGGAATACGCGCGGCTCGGTCAAACCGCGAAAAGCATCGGGGTCAGCGTGGACTGACCGCCAATGAGGGAGGCTTTCATGCGCCGAGGCAGGAACGTGCTGTATGCGCTTTTGGTGGCGTGTCTCGTCTGGGCGGCAGGCAGTTCCTCCGCGGTGAGAGGCCAGGCCTCCGGGCCGAGCGCGGTGACGGTGTTCGAAGGCGCCCGGCTGATCACGGGCGACGGCGGCGCCGCCATCGAGGACGCGGCCTTCATGGTGGAGAACGGCGTGTTCACCCGCATCGGCCGGCGCGGCGAGCTGCCCGTACCTGCCGGGGCCGCGCATGTGGAGCTGACCGGCAAGACCGTGATGCCCACCATGACCGATCTGCACGGTCATTTCGGGTTCCAGAACATCCCGGAAGGGACCATGTCGAAGGAGACCTTCACGCGCGAGAACCTCATCGACCATCTCGAGCGGCTCGCCTATCACGGGGTCGGCGCGGTGGTCGGCATCGGCGACCTGATGGATCGGTCCGACATGCATGGCGGCCGCACCAATTGGGGCGACGTGCCGCTGCGCGTGCGCGCGGAGGTCGTTCCAAACGCGGCGCTGTTCCACACCGCCGGCGTCGGCATGTCGTGGCCTGGCGCGGGCGCCCAAGGACACGTTTCCAGAGCCGACGTGTCGTATCCGGTGACCACGGCAGAGCAGGCTCGCGCCGCCGTCGATGACTACGTCAAGATGAAGCCCGAATTCATCAAGATATGGGTCGACGACCGCAACCACACCAAGATGACGCTGACGCCCGAGCTCTATGACGCGATCCTGGACGAGGCGCACAAATTCAACGTGCCGGTCGGGGTCCATAACATCACCTTGAAGGACGCCAAGGAGATGATGCGGCATGGCATGGAGGGATGGCTGCACGTTCCGGTGCGCGGTGGCGAGGCCGTCGACGACGAGCTGATCGCGATCGTCAAGAAGCGGATCGCCGACAACGACCGGCCGGTCATGTGGATGACGCCGGCCCTGATCACGGCCTGGATGAACGCCTCCTGGGCCACCACCCCCGACGGCCAGCGGCCGGCCTGGCTCGACGACCCGCTCCTGCGCGAGACCTATGCGCCAGCGCAGGTCGAGGCCTATTGGGGCCAGTCGCGCAAGCAGGGCATCATCAACCGCTACATCGCCCGCGACTTCCAGTTGCTCGGGCAGAATGCCATGCGGCTGCGGGCCGCCGGCATGAAGATCGTGACCGGCACCGATACCGGGCAAATCCAGTTCCTGATCGGCTACTTCAACCACCTGGACCTGGAGAGCATGGTGGCGATCGGCATGACCCCGATGGAGACGATCGTCGCCGCGACCCGTGACGCCGCCGCCATCGGCCACTTCAATTCCGGCCTGGTGGCGGCGGGCCGGCAGGCCGATTTCATCGTGCTCGACGCCAACCCGCTCGAAAGCATTTCCAACACCAGGCGGATCAACCGGGTCTACCTGCGCGGACAGGAAGTGCCCCGCGCCGCCATGGCGGCCAAGTGGCAGGCGCAGTTCCGTCAGACCGCCTCGGCGCAATAGGTCACGTCGAACCTCAAGACAAATTCGTAACGTCGCAGTCCAATTGTCATAAAGTTGAGACAGGAAATCGCAATTGTCTTGGCATGCGATTCGGCAAAGCGGCGGCGGAACTCGACAGACACACGATCGCGCAGGCCTATGCGTGCTGGGCCCCGTTCTATGATCTCGTTTTCGGCGCGGTGTTCGAGCAGGGCCGGCACGCCGCGATCCGGGCGGCCGAGCGCGTCGGCGGCCGCATCCTCGAAGTCGGGGTCGGCACCGGAATCTCGCTGCCCGATTACGGCGAGGCGAGCCGCCTGGTCGGCGTCGACCTCTCCGAACCGATGTTGCGCAAGGCGCAAAAGCGCGTCAGCGAGCTCTGCCTGCGCAATGTCGAGGGTCTTGCCCTCATGGATGCCGAGCGGCTGGCCTTCCCGGACGGCAGCTTCGACGTCATCGTGGCGCAATACGTGGTCACCACGGTGCCGCACCCGGAGGCGACGCTCGACGAGTTCGCCCGCGTGCTCAGGCCCGGCGGCGAGATCGTGCTGGTGAGCCGGGTCGGCGCCGAGACCGGCCTGCGCGGCGCCTTCGAGCAGTGCTTCGCGCCGCTGACGCACTGGCTCGGCTGGCGGCTGGAATTCCCCTGGTCGCGCTACACGAACTGGGCGGAACGCGCGGATGGGGTGCGGCTGATCGAGCGGCGCGCGATGCCACCGTTCGGCCATTTCTCGCTCATCCGATTCGCCAAGGAACGCGAGAGCGCCGTGCGCGCGCCGCGCCGGGAGGCGCGCGTCGGAGCATTTGCGGGAAAGCCTGCCCTCGCGCAAGCGGGGATGGCAGCCGTTTTTCCCTCCGAAAATGTGACAACACAAAGATCGGGCTGAGACGGGATGCGGGACGAGCTCCCGGTCGATCGCCTGCGCGGCAGTCTTGGAACTTCGTGTATCGCTTTAACAAAGGTCAGAAAAAAACGGGGACATCGATGGAAGGCTTTCTTCAGGCGCTCAAGGTGCAGCGATGGGACGATCACCGCTACTACCACCACAGTCGAATCAATCAGACACTGCACTTGGTCAGCGCATCGAGCTTCGTGTGTGCCTACGCGCTCGCCTTCACCAACCCGGCTGCGGCCGCGCTGGTGGGATGGCTGGTCGGGATGACCAGCCGGCAGGTCGGGCACTTCTTCTTCGAGCCGAAAGACTATGACGAGGTGAACCAGGCGACGCACGCGTACAAGGAAGAGGTCAAGGTCGGCTATAATCTCAAGCGCAAGGTCGTGCTGATGACGATCTGGGCGGTGTCGCCGCTTCCGCTCTACCTCGATCCCTCCCTGTTCGGCCTGTTCCGGCCGCACAACGGCGCCGGCGAGTTCCTGCGCCATGTGGCGCTGATCTGGCTGATGATCGGGCTGGCCGGACTCCTGTTCCGGACCGTGCACCTGTTCTTCCTCAAGGACGTGCGAACCGGGCTGGTTTGGGCGACCAAGATCCTCACCGACCCGTTCCACGACATCAAGCTCTACCACAAGGCGCCGCTCTACCTCATGCGCGGCGAGCTGTTCGACTCGATGAGCCCGAACCCGCACGGGTAGATGATCCCTCTGCGTCGTCCCGGCCGAAGAGCCGGGACCCATACGCCTCGGCAGGTCGAAAGGGCACGGCGTATGGGTCCCTGCTTTCGCAGGGACGACGAGGCGAGTTACCGAGACGCACTGAATTCTGGAAATGTGGGCAGGCGGGCCATCACCATCACGTCGCCCTCTCCTGGCCGCGCGCGAGTGACCAGCGATGGGCGATGATCTCGCGCAGGATTTGCTGCCTGATGGACTTGTTGGTCGTGCTGGGGGCGGACCACCACCAGCCGTCCTCGCGCATCGCTCTGGCGGCGGCCACGAAGCGATCCGCCACCGCGTCGAAGTCGGCATCCGTGTAGTTGAGGCTGAAGATGAGGCGTCCGGTTCCGACCCAGCTCAACGCCAGCCCTTCGGCGCGGAGGTAATACTGCAGCATCCAGTTGTAGCGCGAGGGCTGCGTGTAGCAGACCGTCCAGATCGAAGAGAGGTTCGCCACCTCGACCGGCAGGCGCTCGTCGCGCAGGCGTTGATTGAGCCGCTGCGCGCGCCGCTCCCAAACCTCGTCGAGATCGCGGTAGAGCGCGCGCACCTCCGGCGTCTCGAGGCGCTGCAGGAACTCATGCATGGCGGCCATCACGTAAGGGTGCGAATTGAAGGTGCCGCGGGCAAAGCAGACATCCACCGGCCGGTCGTCGCGGAAGCGCTTCATGAGCGGCGCCCGGCCGCACAGCACGCCGATCGGCAGGCCGCCGCCCAGCGTCTTGCCGTAGGTCACCAGGTCGGCCGCGACCCCGAAATACTCCTGCGCCCCGCCGGCGGCGATGCGGAAGCCGACGAAAACCTCGTCGAAGATCAGCACGATATTGCGTTCGCTGCAGACGGCGCGCAGCCGCTTGAGCCAGTCCGTATAGGCGGCCCGGTCAAAACGCGCGCTCCGGGCGCTGTCCACGAGGCCGGAATCCGCCGGCGCCCCCGCGTTGGGATGCAGCCCCTGCAGCGGATTGACCAGCACACAGGCGATGTCGCGGCGGTTGCGCAAGACCCGCAGCGTCGCCTCCGACATCTCCCGCAGCGTATAGGTTTCATTGGCCGGCTGCGGGTTGCCGACACCCGGCGCCACGTCGCCCCACCAGCCGTGATAGGCGCCGCAAAACCGCACCAGGTGGGAGCGGCGCGTGTGGTAGCGCGCCAGCCGCACCGCCTGCATGACCGCCTCGGTTCCGGACATGTGGAACGAGACTTCGTCGAGCCCGGAAATCTGCTTGAGCCGTTCCACGATGGCGGCGATGACCGGATGATAGGCGCCCAGCACCGGCCCAAGCTCGCGCACGCGCTCATGGCCGCGCGCCATGCACTCCTTGTAGAAGTCGTTGCCGAGCACGTTCACGCCGTAGGAGCCGGTCAGATCGTACAGATGATTGCCGTCGAGATCGGTCAAGGTCACGCCGGCCGAGGACTGGACGAAGGCGCCGGCGGTCAGGTGCCGGCGCACGAAGCGGCTGAACTGGAACGGCACCCGATAGGCGCCGGTGAATTGCAGGTCGGAAATGCCTGGCGCGACCTCCGCGGTGCGGCGGACGGTCTGCGCGAAGCGCTCCCGGTAGAGGTGCGAGAGCCGCATGAAGCCGGCGCGGCGGCGCGCCGCGATCTCGTCGGGCGCATCATCGCAGCGGAAGAAATGCGCCTCGTCGTATTCGTAGAACGGCACCAGCGAGGCAATCCGCCGCGCCATGCGGACGTGCCCGGTCAGCGACCGGTGCTTGGCCAGCGACAGCTCCAGGCGCGTCTTCAACGTCGCCAGCAGCATCGCCAGAGCGATTGCGCCCAGCGCGTACAAGGCCAGCGTCGCGGGCTCGATTCCCATCGAATCAGTGTTTAACCGCGCCGGTTGACTGGAGCATGACGGCCAGAAGCTCGATCGCGAGGTTTTTGCAGCAGGAAAAGCTCAATTTCCTGCTGACCAACCGTATTCCGCGGCGGCTCCTGACCCAGTTCATGGGCTGGTTCAGCAGGATCGAGCAGCCGCTGGTGCGCGATCTGTCGATCGGGGTCTGGGGCTTTTTCTCCGGCCTTGACCTCAGCGAGGCCAGGACCACGCAGTTTCCCAGCATGCACGACTGCTTCATCCGCGAGCTCAAGCCTGGGTCCCGCCCGATCGACCGGGACCCTGCCGTCCTGGTCAGTCCCTGCGATGCGATCGTCGGCACGTCCGGCACGGTCGCCGGCACCGAGCTATTCCAGGTCAAGGGTTTTCCCTACAGCCTGGAGGACCTGCTCGGTGACCCGGACCTGGTCGACGCCCACCGCAACGGGCGCTATGTCACGTTGCGGCTGACGTCCGCCATGTATCATCGCTTCCATGCGCCCCACGACTGCCGCGTCGAGCAGGTCACCTACATCTCGGGCGACACCTGGAACGTCAACCCGATCGCGCTCAAGCGCATCGAGAAGCTGTTCTGCAAGAACGAGCGCGCGCTGCTGCGGACCAGGCTCGCCGCCGGCGGTCACATCGTGACCCTGGTGCCGGTGGCCGCCGTGCTGGTCGCCAGCATCCGGCTGCACTTCCTCGATGTCCTGCTCACGCTGAAGCATCGCGGACCGAACGTCATGAGCTGCGACGCGCGCTTCAGCAAGGGCGACGAAATGGGCTGGTTCCAGCACGGGTCGACCATCATCGTGTTCGCGCCCGACGGCTTCACGCTCTGCGAGGGCGTGCAGGAGGGCGCCACGATCCGGGTCGGCGAGAGATTGATGCGTTTGCCGTGATGGGCCTTGTCCCGGCCTTGAGCCGGGACCGTTCGAAACGCTGGAGGCTGGAACGGTCCCGGCTCAAGGCCGGGACAAGGGCGCAACAATTCCGACAGTCCGGTCGATCCCGGGCCAGGGAGCACCGATCGACGTCGCAAAAAACTGCGGGCGGGCCCGCTCCGCCTGAGCCGCACCCGCCCGCTTTTCACCAATGGCGCCGCCGGCGCGGGCGGCGCCAGCCTGCGCTACTTCGCCTGCGCCTTGAGCGCGGCCACTTCGGCTTCGCTGCGCAGCGTCATGACGCCCATCTGGCTCGCCCGATAGACCGGCACGATCACCTGGGTCTTGCCATCGCGCTCCATGAGCGAGATGTGGCGGATCTCGGTGCCACGCACCGGCAGGTCGAACATGGTCCACTTGTTGTTGGCCGGATCGAAACGCACGATCTGATCGGAGGTCCACAGATTACCCCACACATTGTGGTTCTGGTCCACCGCGATGTGGTAGGCCTGCATGGTCTTGTCCGGGAACGGAACGATCGTGGTCTCCATGGTCTTGGTATTGATCCGCGCCAGGCTCGCACCCCAGGAATTGCCGACCCAAAGCACGTCGGCATTCTTGTCGGTGCCCATGCGTCGCGGACCCTGCGACCACGGCAACGGGTTGCCGTTGGTCATATCATTGAAATTGTCGTAGAACGCCTTCGCCTGCGGGGTTTGGCGGTCCATCTCGCTCTTGAGCAGGGGCAGCGCGACTTCCGAAGTCTTGTGGTTCTCCGCGTCGGCCTTGCCGATGGTGTCGAACGCCATCTGCGCCCACCAGCCGTTGCCGTCCCGATCACCCGCCGCCCCGTAGGTGCTGTTGGTGCCCTTGGCATTCTTGAAGGGCGTGAGCGACTTGAAGTCGGTGAAGGTTTCGGTCACCGGGTCGAAGCGCAGGACGCCGTCCGGCGCCGAGGCCCAGATCTTGCCCTTGCCGTCGACGTCCATGGTCACGGCGCCGCCGAGCGGCGACATGCTGTTGGGCGTCTGGTAAACGGTGATTTTCCCGGTTTTGGGATCGAGCTTGCCGAGACTGCGGCGGCCCGGATTGACGTCGAACCAGAGGTTTCCTTCGCCGTCCCGGGTCAGGCCGTGGGCGGTGGCGGCATGCCCGTTCGGACCATCGACCTTGAAGTAGCTCACCTCGCCGGTCTTGGTGTCGACCTTGCCGACGGTCATGAGCTTGTTGGGATTATTGGAGGTGAAATAGAGGTTGCCATCCAGGCCCATGCTGCCGTCATGGGGCAGCTCGCCGAGCTTGGAGGTGGTGCCGAGCGACCAATCGGAGCCGTCGTTGGGATTGTACTTCACGGCGGTTCCGATGCCGGCATCCGGATTGAGCGGAAGCTCGTAGGTGGTCCAGGTGACGCGGGCGGCGTCGCCGGTCGGACGCGGCCGCGGCTTGAACTTCATCGAGCTTTCGCCGGGCCCGCGGGCGCGCGCCAGATAGGCGGCCAGCTGCTTCTGGTTATAGTCGATGATGCCGTTGGCCTTGGCGCCGGGTCCCGGATAGATGCCGGTGCCCGGAATGACTTTCATCAGGTTGATGATCTTGTTCCAGCCCGCCTCGTCAAACTTGAATTGCAGCGGATAGCCGGGCGTGTGACAGCCGGTGCATTGATTGGTGAAGACCTTCTTGATGCGGGCGTCGTCCTCGGTATCCTCGGGCAGCGCCGCCACCAGCAATTCGCTCGGCAGCTGGCGAACCTGCTGCTCTGGATCGGTGATCGGCTTGAGCACCATATCCTGATGCGCGGCGGCGGAGAGGTCGACCGAAGCCTTGCTGGTCTCGAAGCTCAGCGCCTGCGCCCAGACCTGGTACTTGCCGGCCGGCAGCGGCGGGAAATAGTAGTTGCCGGCTTCGTCCGTATAGACGCTGGTGGTGATGGTGGATCCGTCCTGCTTGGCGGACACCGTCACGCCGCCGAGCTTCTCGCCCGACGGCGAGGCGACCGCGCCGTTCAATATTTGATCGGCCGCCATCGTGGGCGCCGCCGAGCCGGCAACAATCAGGCCCGCCGCGCTCGCCAACAGGATGCTTCGCACGTTGGTCATGAGAGCTTCTCCCTTTGAGAGTTGATTTCCAGAGTTTTGAGCTTGCAGAGTCGTGAACGCGCAGGGTCTGTTCAACGCGCCGCCGGCGCGCCTGCCGGGGCCGGTACGGTGCGCACATACGAAATGATCGCGTCGATATCCGTGCTCTTCAGATAGCTCTTGAAGGACGGCATGCGCGGCGTGCCATTCAAGATGTATTCGCGCATGATGTCGTCGTCGCCGCCCCCTGCCGTCTTGTTGAGCGGCGGACCGTAGGTTCGCGCCCCGAGCTCGGGCGGAAGGTGGCAGATGCCGCATGACTGGGCCAGGAGCTGGCGGCCGTGCCGTTGGGTGTCGTTGAGACCGTCGCCCGCCTGCTGGGCGGACGCATACTGCGGGCCGGCGGCGAACAGGAATAGCAGCAACCAAGCGCTATGCTTCATCAGGTTTCCTCCTCCTAAACGTTTTCTTGAAGCTTATCCCTCGGCGGCCCACAAGGAAAGGGCCTCCCGGGCGTCCCGGGGCCAGGCCCTGTCCTCGGGGTCGTTTCGTTGTGATGACCCTCCGCTGTCGTCCGTGCAGCCGAGTCAGGACCCTGCCCTGTCCTCACAAGCCGCGCGCGTGCGCCGCTCGTTCGCCTCGCTCGCACACTTGGCGGCGTGGGCGTCGCGATTGATCACCTGCAAATTCGGCACGCCCCAGAAAGCGAGCAGTCGCGGCCAATCGGTCTCGCGATGCTGGCCCCACACCCGGTAGAGCGGCACCCGATGGTCGACCTCCGCCGACCTGCGCAGGCGTTTACCGCTTTCGCCGCACCGCCGCGCCTGCAATTGCTTCAGCACGCGAATGAAATCGCTCGGGGCGGTCCACAATTCCCAGGCGATCACGCAGGCGGCGTGCCAGCCGGCCTTTCTGTTCGGCCCGGCACCCCAGAGGTCGGCATGCCAGCCGAAGCGGTAGACCGGCTGTCCGCACACGCAACAAGCGCCGGGACCGCGCGCGAAGGCAGGCTCCCGGAACGGCGCCGGCGGCATTCGAAACGTCTCCGGCAAGCCGTCGTTGCGGCCGGCACCCAGGCACCATGTCCATCCGGCCGGCGTGCCGCTGCGGGCGGCGAGCGCACGCGCCAGCCGGTCGGCCCGCACCGGGTGGGCGCGCCAATAGCCGTCGATCGCGAGCCGCGGCATCGGCGGTATGAAGGGGCGGCTCAACGCGCGGGTCAGAACCGGCGCCGGAAAAACGCCGGGCAAGGCCCTCTCGAGGCGCGCGAGCGCCCGCCGATTTCTCTCGGCCCGCCATTCCGACATGATCGGGAAACCCCCGTTTGGGTCCGGATCATGCCACTGCTCGGTTAATAGGAGCCTGCGGCATCGATTCACGCCCGAATGGCATCGAGCGGCGCGGCCGATGATCGCCCTTGCGGCAGATCATAGAGCTCGCCGTACTTGCGGGTGAGATACGCCATATAGGGCCGGATGGTCATCGGCTCGCCGGTGGCGCGCCGCACGATCTCATCGGCCTTGAACTTGCGGCCGTGGCGATAGAGATTCTGCTCGAGCCAGCCTTTGAGCGTCCCGAACCGGCCCTCGCCGATCTCGCGGGGAATTTCCGGATGGGCGCGCAGCGCCGCGGCATGGAACTGCGCGCTCAGCACGTTGCCGACCGTGTAGCTGTGGAAGGCCCCGCCGATGCAGCCGCTGAACCAATGCACGTCCTGCAGGCAACCGTCGCGATCATCGGGCGGGCTGATCCCGAGGTCGGACTGATAGCGGGCCCGCCACGCCGCGGGCAGGTCCTTGACTGCAAGCCTGCGCTCCAGCAGGTCGAGCTCGAGATCGAAGCGCAGGGTGATGTGCAGATTGTAGGTGACCTCGTCGGCCTCGGTCCTGATCAACGAGCGCTCGACCTTGTTGATGGCGCGGTAGAACGCCTCGAGCGGCACGTTGCCCAGCTGGTCCGGGAACGTCGCACGCAATTTGGGATAGAAATGCCGCCACAGGCCGAGGCTGCGGCCGACGACGTTTTCCCAGAGCCGCGACTGGCTCTCGTGCACGCCCGCCGAGGTGCCCGATCCCAGCGGCGTGCCGTCGAGCGCAGGCGCGACGCCCTGCTCGTAGAGGCCGTGACCGGCTTCGTGCAGCGTCGAGAACAGGGCCTGGGTCAGCTCGTCCGCATAGACCCGCGTGGTGATGCGCACGTCGCCTGCGGACAGCCTGGTGCAGAACGGATGCGGGGTCCGATCGAGCCGGCCGCGATCGAGGTCGTAGCCATAGGCGGTCGCGATGGCGAGGCCGAAGTCGAGCTGCGGAGCTTCCGCGAACACCCCATGCAGGCAGCTGTCGTCGATCAAGGGCCGATCGCAGATCGCGCGCACCAGCGGCAGCAGCTCGGCGCGCAGCTCCGCGAACAGGGAGCGGACCGACGCACAAGTCATGCCCTCGTCCATGTCGTCGATCAACGGATCGATGACATGCTGATAGGGCGCGAAGAACTCCGCATATTCGCAGCTGAGATCGAGCGTCCGCTCCAGGAACGGCCGCATGCCGGCAAAATCGTTGTTCTGCCGCGCCCGGGTCCAGGCATCGTAGGCGGCGGAGGAATGCGCGCTCAATCGCTCGACGAAGCCGGTCGGGACCCTGACCGCCTTGGCAAAATCGCGTCCCGTCACGCGGATGAGCGCCGCGTCATCGCTGTCCGGCGGCAGGCTCTGCGCATGGGGCGTCAGCTGCTCGATGAGGCGGCCGAGCCCCGCGTCTGTCCTTCGTTCGTGCAGGAGCCGGCTCATGAGCGCGCTTTGCCGGCCGCGCGCGGCCGCACCGCCGGCCGGCATATAGGTTGACTGGTCCCAGGACAGGATGGCGGCGGTCCCGGCGAGATCGCCGATCTCGAGCAGGCGCGCCTTGAGCTCCGCCAGCAGGGCTTGCTCAGCGCGTCGCATTGGCGACCGATGCTGCCGTCTGGCCGAACAGGATCGCGCGCTCTTCCGCGGTTCGGATGCCGGGCGGATTGGGGTTGATCTCCTTGGCCTTGTCGTAGGCGCGCTTGACGGCAGGCCGCCCGCGCACGGACTCGAACCAGCGCTTGAGATGCGGAAAGTCGTCTATCTTCTGGCCCTGGCGCTCATGGGGCACGATCCAGGGATAGCTCGCCATGTCGGCGATCGAATAATCGCCCGCGATGAACGGACGATCGGCCAGCCGCCGGTTCAGCACCCCATAGAGCCGATTGACCTCGTTGCGATAGCGATCCATCGCGTAGGGAATCTTGTCGGTGGCGTAATTGCTGAAATGATTGTTCTGTCCGGCCATGGGGCCCAGGTTCGCCATCTGCCAGAACAGCCACTGGATGACGTCGGTGCGGCCGCGCAGATCGGCCGGGATGAAGCGGCCGGTTTTGTCGGCGAGATAGAGCAGGATGGCGCCGGATTCGAATATCTCGACCGGCTTGCCGCCGTCGGCGGGATCCTGATCGACAATCGCCGGAATGCGATTATTCGGCGCGATCGCCAGGAACTCGCGCGCGAACTGCTGGCCCTTGCCGATATTCACCGGAATGATCCGGTAGGGAAGCCCGGTCTCTTCGAGAAAGATCGTAATCTTGTGGCCGTTCGGCGTGGTCCAGTAATGCAGGTCGATCATGGTGGCTCCGTCCAGTTGCTCGCCCAAGCCCGGCATCGGGCATCGTTGATCTAATTGTCAAGCCCGGAGCCTGCCAGCCCATTATACGCCGGCGCGGCGCCCGATTTCTGCATGGGCAGCAAGCTTGCTCACGCCAGCGGCCTCGGTGACTCTCGCGTCAATCACACTATTCGCTGGAGCATGCGGGTGTTCGAAGGTACCGTTGGATGCAA
This sequence comes from Xanthobacteraceae bacterium, assembly GCA_036502925.1. Lineage (GTDB taxonomy): Bacteria > Pseudomonadota > Alphaproteobacteria > Rhizobiales > Xanthobacteraceae > VAZQ01. The sequence goes on along the minus strand of DASXXS010000107.1, from coordinate 4,447 downwards.
GCTCGGGTTCGCTCTTGCGCCCATTTTGGGCGCATGTTAGCTTTCGCGCATGCGGATCATCGCCCGGCGCACCCTGCGAAAGTTCGTCGAGGGCCGCAGAGGACACAAGGAGCAGCCAGCCCTTAAAGGGGCATTGGACGCCTGGTTCGACGAAGTCAAGAAGGCGCGATGGACCGGCACGGCGGACGTAAAGCGCAGTTATGCGACCGCGAGCATCGTCTCCGCGGATCGGATCGTGTTCAACATCAAGGGCAATGACTACCGACTGGTCGTGGCGGTCGACTTCGAGAAGGGTATCGTGTGGATCAAGTGGATCGGCACGCACAAGGACTACGACAAGATCGACGTGAACGAGGTGGAGCATGAGCGCTGAGGTGAAGCCGATCCGTACCCGACGGGACTATGACGCTGCGCTCAAGGAGGTCGAGCGCCTCTGGGGCGCAAAGGCAAAAACGCGCGATGGCGACCGGCTCGATGTGCTTGCGACCCTCATTGACGCCTATGAGGCGGAGCAATATCCGATGGATCCGCCCGACCCGATTGAGGCAATCAAATTCCGTATGGAGCAGCAAGGGCTCACGCGCCGCGATCTGGAGGAACTCATCGGGACTCGGACTCGCATCGCCGAGGTTCTCAACGGAAAACGTGGGCTGTCCATCGGCATGATCCGGCGTCTTCACAGGCGCCTCGGCATTTCGGCGGAAGTGCTGATCCGGCCGAGCCGGAAAAGCGCCGCCTGAATGCTTAGCCCCTCGCCGGACGGGGCAAGGTGTCTGTCGGTCCTGTCATGGAAATGAAGGCGCGCGACGAGCTTGCGATTGCGCTCGGCAATATCGTGGCCGAGGCCGGCAGGGTCATCATGACGGTACGGGCTTCGGATGTCGGGGCTCGGCGCAAGCCAGACGGTTCCCCGATCTCTGAAGCCGATCTCAGATCGGAGCAGCTCATTCTGGCGCGGCTGGCCGTCATCATGCCGGACGTGGCCGTGATCGCGGAGGAATCGTTTGCGCCCCATCGCGGCAGCCCGGTGCCGGAACGATTTCTTCTGGTCGATCCGCTCGACGGGACGCGCGAATTTCTGGCCGGGCACCCGGATTTCACCGTCAACATCGCGCTGATCGAGAGGGGCGACCCGGTCGTCGGGGCCATTTGCGCGCCGGCCCTCGATCAGGTCTACCTGGGCGGCACGACGGCGTTTCGCGCGGACCTGGCGGCGGGCGGCGCGCTTGTCGCACCTGGCGCCCTGAAGGTCCTTGCCGCCAGCCCGGTTCCGGGCGCGGGCCTGCGCGCTGTCGCCAGCCGGTCGCACATGAATGCGGAGACCGAACACTGGCTTCGTCAACGGCCGGTGACCGAACTGCAGCGCGCCGGTTCGGCCTTGAAATTCTGCTTGATTGCCCGCGGCGATGCCGATGTCTATCCTCGACTCGCTCCCACGATGGAGTGGGATACGGCCGCCGGCCATGCCATCTTGAATGCGGCCGGGGGCTGCGTGGTCGGCCTTGATGGATCGCCTCTGCGCTATGGAAAGAGCGATGCGGGATTCAAGAACGAGGGATTCATCGCCTGGGGCCGCAGGCCGCCGCAATAGCCCGGGCGCAATGAGGCGCTGATCCATGCAGTTCCGCGATGCCGTGGTGTTTGTGACCGGTGGCGCCGGATTCATCGGCTCCGCCGTCGTGCGCCACTTGCTGGACACGACCGAAGCCTTCGTGGTCAATATCGACAAGCTCACCTATGCGTCGAGCCTCGATTCCATCCCGCAGGCTTCCGGCCATCCGCGCTATCGTTTCGCGCAGACGGATATCTGCGACGGGCCCGCTCTGCGGCTGCTGTTCGAGCAGTACCAGCCCGGCTATGTGATGAACCTGGCCGCGGAGACCCACGTGGATCGCTCGATCGACGGGCCGGCGGCGTTCATCCAGACCAACATCGTGGGCACCTTCACGCTGCTGCAGGAGGCGCTGCGACACTGGCAGGCGCTCGACCGCGGCGGCCGGGCCGGCTTTCGCTTCCATCATGTCTCGACCGACGAGGTCTATGGCTCGCTCGGCCCCGAAGGGTTGTTCGCCGAGGAGAGCCCGTGCGCGCCGCGCTCGCCCTATGCGGCCTCCAAGGCCTCATCCGATCATCTGGTGCGCGCCTGGCGCGAGACCTACGGGCTGCCCACGATCGTCACCAACTGCTGCAACAATTACGGGCCGTATCACTTCCCGGAAAAGCTCATTCCCCACATCATCATCAGGAGCCTGGCGGAGCAGTCCCTGCCGGTTTACGGCGATGGCGCCAACGTGCGCGACTGGCTGCATGTGGAGGACCACGCCCGGGCGCTGACGCTGGTGCTCGAGCGCGGCGCGGCCGGCGCGACCTACAATATCGGGGCCCGCTGCGAGCGCAGCAACGTCGAGGTGGTGCAGGCGATCTGCGCGCTTCTCGACGAGATCGCGCCCTCGCCTGCCGGGCCGCGCGCGCGGCTCATCACGTTCGTTCCCGACCGGCCCGGGCATGATCGGCGCTACGCGATCGATCCGGCAAAGATCGAGCGCGAGCTCGGCTGGCGCGCCGCCGAGACGTTCGACAGCGGCCTGCGCAAGACCGTGCTTTGGTACGTCGACAACCGGCCCTGGTGGCAATCGATCCTCGACCGCGGCTACCGGGCCGAGCGCGTCGGGCTGGCGCAGGGGGCCAAGTGATGTGACGCTGACGCTTGTTTCGCATTTCCGACTTGTCCCGGCCTTGAGCCGGGACCGTTCCAAATTCCGAGTCTGGAACGGTCCCGGCTCAAGGCCGGGACAAGTGACACTGGGACGAGTGACTTCCTGACGGAAGGTCACGGCTCCCTCGCCGAGCACGATCGCTTCCGCCCTTCGGGACACGATCCCATTGTACTCAGTTCGGCGCGGCACAATGCGTCGTGACGAAGTGATGATCCTTGTTGAGCTGCACAAGGATCTGCCGCCGCGTCATCGGAATGCCTCGTTTGGCGAAATCACGCATGATCTTATCGACGACATCGTCGTGACCGGAATCAACCATGCCGGCCAGCATGACCTCAAGCGCGTAGACGGCGCGGCTTTCCTCCGGCAATCCAAGCTTTGCTCCGGCCCAAAGGCCAACGCGCATGTTGCAGCGAGCATTCAGGCGGTCCGCGGAATCGGTGGCGAATTGTACGGCGAAATTCCGCGGAGCTTCAGAGATTGCAATCGACATTTTGGGTTCCTTTGGCTGGGCACATCTTTGGCAATCCAGGGCAGGCGTTGATGCAGCGAGTGGCCACGATCGAGGGCTCTGCGACACGAGGCCGGCACTGCACCAGCCTCGTGTCCGTGTCGCCAGCGTCAAGCGTCCCCACGCACAGCACGTCGCCTCGGTCCGGCGCGATGCATTACAGATGCTTGAATGCGCGACCCATCGGATCGTGCTGGGAATCCGCAGGCTGGTAGGCGAAAGCACCACGTCCGTGGTCCGAGGAATTCCACCACCAGGGCAGCGGATTGCCGTGCTCTCGCGCGGCCTGGGCACCGCCTACGCTGTCATCGTGCTCGTTGCTGGCCAGAGCCGCGGAAGCGGCGCCGAGGACCATGGCAATTGCAAGCGCAATCTTCGTCTTGCGGAACATTGTCGTATCTCCATTTTGTCAGTCGAGCCCTCTCGGCTCACACGGCATTCTTACGTGCGGACGGGGACAAAGGTTACACGCCCCGTTTGTCGATCATCGACGCGAGCAGGCACGAATATGAAGGCAAGAGCTCTATTTTGCGGCGGAAGATCAGGCAGGAGCCATTTCGCCGGTCAACTTTATGTGCTCAACGGCCCTTTTCATTTGACTGCGCCGTGACTGCGTCGTGATCGGGAGCGCGCATCGGCGAGCAATCCGGTGCGAACGCCTCCTGCAATTCCCAAAAGCGAGGACCCGATGGTACAAATTCCGCCGACACAAATTCCGCTGCATGGCGTGAAAGCCTGCCTGTTCGATGCCTATGGAACGCTGTTTGATTTCGCGTCCGCGGCCCGCGCCTGCAAAGAAATCCCCCGCGACGCGGTCGACAGGTTGACCGCCCTGTGGCGGGACAAGCAGCTGCAATACACCTGGCTGCGCGCAGCGCAGGATCGGCACGCCGATTTCTGGCAGGTGACAGGAGACGCGCTCGATTTCGCGCTGGAGACGCTGGCCATCGAAAAGGCCGGCCTGCGCGAGGAGCTGATGCACCTTTACCTCACGCTCGATGTCTTCCCCGAGGTTCCGCGCGTTCTCGAAGAGCTCAAGGGAGCGGGGTTGCGGACCGCGATCCTGTCGAACGGCACGCCGAAAATGCTGGAAGCTGCTGTCACCAACGCCAAGCTCGGCGGGCTGATCGATATCATCCTTTCCGTCGAGGAGGTCGGCGTCTACAAACCGCATCCCAAGGTCTATCAGCTCGCCGTGGACCGGCTCGCGGTGCCGGCG
>DASXXS010000106.1:0-15445 GCA_036502925.1 Xanthobacteraceae bacterium | reverse complement strand
GCACGGGCTCAAGCCGGGGACCGACGTCCAGATCATGCAGGCGGGGCCATCGGCCACCAGCATCCAAATGCTCCGCTCCGGCCGTTTGCTGGCCGCGATCCAGTCGGCGCCGACCAAATGGGTGGCGGAGGATTTGGGTCTCACCGTGCTGGGCACGCAGGAAAAAGAGATCGCCCCGCAATGGCCCAAGCACACCTTCGTGGCGCGGCGCAAGTTCCTCGACGAAAATCCGGAAACCATTCGCGCCTTCCTGCGCGCCCATGTGGCGGCCATCCGGCTGGCGCGGGCCGATCGCGCGCTTGCCGTCAAGGTCCTGGTCGACCAGGTCAAGTATCAGCCGTCCTATGCGGCGCGAGCCTATGACGAGAACCTGCCGGCCTTCGACGAACGGGGCCGCCTGCCGGACGGCAAGTACATGGACATCTTCTGGTCGATCGTGATCGCGGCCGGCACCGCCACCGAGCCCTGGCCGGCAGCGCGGTTGATGGACGAGCGATTCATCGGCACATTCGCTCAATGGGCGCCTTGAGGCTCCCACGCGGAACCCGCAGCGGGCCGCGAACGCGATGTGGGTGGCATGGGCCGGCTCGACCTCGAACATCTCAGCTTGGCCTATGAGCAGCGCGGCGGCGCGTTCCTGGCGCTCAGCGACGTGGACCTCTCGATCCGGGACGGCGAATTCGTCACCATCGTGGGACCCTCCGGCTGCGGCAAAAGCACTCTCCTCATGCTGATCGCGGCGCTGCTGCGGCCGACCGGCGGAGCGGTGCGCCTCGATGGCCGGCTGGTCACCGCGCCGGGGCCCGACCGCGCCCTGGTGTTCCAGGATTTCGCCTTGCTGCCGTGGCGCAGCGTGCTGGCCAATGTGGAGCTTGGCCTCGAGCTCAAGGGCATCCCGGTGCCGGAGCGCAACAAGATCGCGCGGCGGCACATCGCCATGGTGGGGTTGGGCGCCTTCGAGCGATCCTATCCCCATCAGCTGTCCGGCGGCATGCGCCAGCGCGTCGGCATCGCGCGCGCCCTGGCGGTCGAGCCGCAGGTGCTGCTGATGGACGAGCCGTTCGGGGCGCTCGATGCGCAAATCCGCCAGGTGATGGGCTCCGAGCTTCTGCGCATCTGGGAGCGCGGCCGCAAGACCATCCTGTTCGTCACCCATGACATCGACGAAGCGATCTATCTGGCCGACCGCACCATCGTGATGAGCGCCTCGCCGGGCCGCGTCATCGCCGACATGGCGGTCACGCTGCAGCGGCCGCGCCCGCTCGAGATCCGCAACGAGCCCGCGTTCACGGCCTACCGCCAGCGCATCTGGGATTTGCTGCAGCAGGAGGTGCTGGCGTCGAATGCCTGGGAGCAGCCGCAGCCGGCTGCCGAAACCTGCGATGAATAATGTCCTGAAATGAGCGCGCCTGACATAAGCATTGATGAGATGAGCCTGATGACATGAGCGTGCTGGCGCAGGCCCCCGTTGACGGCGGCTCGAGCTGGATTGCGCTCGCGCGTCGCCGTTCGGCCCGGGCGGTGGTCGGGTTCACGGCGGTGGCGCTGTTCCTGATCGCCTGGCAGATCGCCGGCGCAAACGAGATCATCCGCTCGGACCTGATTTCCTATCCGTCCGAAGTGGCCGCAACCCTCATACAGATGACGGCCTCCGGCGAGCTCGGCAGCAATCTCGCGGTGAGCCTGCAGGAATTCATCCAGGGCTTCGTGCCGGCGATCGCGGTCGGGATCGCGGCCGGCACCGCCTTCGCGCTCAGCACCCGGCTCCACTACCTGTTCGAGCCCATGATCGTGGCGCTCAACACCTCGCCGATCATCGCCTTCGTGCCGATCGTGGTGGTCTGGTTCGGGGTCGGCACGCAATCGAAAGCCATCATGGTGTTTCTCGCCGCCGTCATCCCGATCGTCATCAACACCATGACCGGGATCACCCAAGTCCATGAATCCTGGATTCGCGCCTGCCGGGCGTTCGGCGCGAGCCAATCCCAGGTGATCGTCAAGGCCATGCTGCCGGGCGCGCTCCCCTCCGTCATGGTCGGGGTGCGGCTCGCCGTCGGGCGCGCCATCGTGGGCCTGATCGCAGCCGAGATGTATGTGTCGGTGCGTGGCATCGGCCGGCTGATCCAGGTCTACTCGACCAGCGAGCGGGCGGCGGAAATCTTCGTGCTGGTGGCGGTGGTCGCCACCTTCGGCTTCCTGCTGGTGACGCTGTTGCGGCGCCTCGAAAGCCTGATCGCGCCCTGGAGTCTCGAGCCATGACCGAGATCGGCATGGCGCCGGCCCTGCGGCCACAAGCGGGCGCGAGCGCGCCGCGCCGCGAGCAGCTCGTTCTCGGCATCATCGGCACGCTGGCTTTTCTCGTCATCTGGGAGGCCGCCGCCCGCTTCGATCTGATCAACCCGGTGGTGGTGAGCAATCCCTCGCGCATCGCGGCGGCCTTCGTGAGCCAGCTGCAATCGGGAGAAATCCTGGGCGACCTCGCGGTCTCCTTGATCGAGTTCGCCGCCGGCTTCGGGTTGTCGCTGGTGGTCGGGATCGGGCTCGGCATCGCCATGGGGCTCAGCCGGCTGACCGAATACGCGGTCGATCCGTTCGTCTGGTTCCTCTATTCCTCGCCGCTGATCGCGTTCTATCCGCTGATCATCGTCTGGCTCGGGTTCGGTTTCGCCACCGTGGTGGCGATCACCTTCCTGTTGAGCTTCGTGTCGGTGGTGGTCAACACGGTGGCGGGCGTGCATGGGGTCGACCCGCAGCTGGTGCGCGCGGTGCGCGCCTTCGGCGGCACCCGGCTCGATGTGATCCGCAAGGTGATCCTGCCGGCCGCGGTCCCGCTCATCATCGCCGGCATGCGGATCGGGCTCGGCCGCGCGCTGCACGGCGTGGTGCTGGGCGAGATGTTCAGCTCCAATGCCGGGCTCGGCTACCGTATCACCTTCTATGCGGCGCATCTGCGCACCGCCGACGTGTTCGTGCCCCTGGTTATTCTTGTTGTGATCGGGCTTCTGATCAATCAGCTCGGCAATGCGGTGGAGACGAGGCTGCAGGCATGGCGGGCGTGATGGCGAAAGAACGCGGAGCGACAGCATAAAGCGGAGCGCACCCATGATGACCTCGCGGATTTCCCGACGAACTTTGCTGCGCGCGGGCGCGGCCGCCGGGCTCACGGCCCTGGCGCAGACGCCCGCGCGCGCGGCAACAGGCCCGCTTGAGAAGCGCAAGCTCGTCGCTGCCATCCCGGTCGATGCCGCGAGCTTCCTGCCGATCTATCTGGCGGCCGGCCGCACCTGGAAGAGCCAAGGGCTCGACATCGAGCTCACCGCCTTCCGGGGCGACGCCGAGGTATCGCAGGCCCTCATCGGCGGCTCGATCGATTTTTCCATCCAATCGGCCGACGGGCTGATCAACATGATCAATGCCGGCCAGCCGGTCATCGCCTTCTATGCCGGCTTTCATCAATCCGATTATGCGTGGCTGTCGCAGCCTGCGATCAAGAGCTGGGACGCCTTGAAGGGCAAGACGGCAGGCGTGTCGACCTTCGGCTCCGCCACCGATCAGCTGACCCGCTACGCGCTGCGGCGCCACGGCCTCGTTCCGGAACGGGATGTTCAGATCGTGCAGGCAGGCCCGCCGGCGAGCATCGCCCAGGCCCTGAAGGCGGAGCGCCTGGCCATCGGGATTCTCGCGCCGCCGATGAATTGGATCATGGTGGATGCCGGATTGAACCTCTTGGGCAGCCAGGGCGAGGAGATCGCGCCCCAATGGCCCAAGCACGTCTTTGTCGCGAAGAAGAAATTTCTCGACGACAATCCCAATACCCTGCGGGCGATCCTGGCCGCGCAGGTCGCGGCCATCCGCCTGGCTCGCGCCGACCGCGATCTCGTGGTCGCGACCTATATGGACCGGTTGAAGTTCCAGAAACCCTACGCGGAGCGCGCCTACGATGCGATCGTGCCGGGTTATGACGAGCGCGGCTCGCTCCCGGACGAGAAAAGCATGCAGGTGTTCTGGTCGCTGCAGATCGAGCGCGGCGAAGCCAAGGAGCCGTGGCCGAGCGGGCGCATGCTCGACGACCGCTTCATCCGCACCTTCGCCGACTGGGCGCCGCAGTAGCCCGCATGGAGCGCTTGCGTAATGCGGGAACGGCGGTCCTGGATTGCGCTGCGCTCCATCCAGGCTACAGGCGTTATCGACCTAAAACTGATACCGCCGCAAGCCGCCGTCGACCGGGATGACCACGCCGGTGAAATAGGCGGCGCGCGGCGAGGCCAGCAGCGCCACCATGAGGGCGACGTCCTCGGGCTCGCCGTAGCGGCCGACGGAAATCTCGGTGTCGGAGAGCGCCTGCCGCTCCGGCTCCGGATAGAGGCGGCGAATCTGCTCGCTCATGATCCGCCCGGGCGCCACGCAATTGACCGTGATGCCCTGCTTGCCGATCTCCTTCGAGAGGCCCTTGGACCAGGCATGAATCCCGGCCTTGGCGGCGAAAGCCGCGTTGAGCCGATCGGGTTCCGATTTCCCGGTGATGTTGATGATGCGCCCGAAGCGGCGCGCCTGCATCTGCGGCAGCACCGCATGGGTCAATTGGCGCACCCGGGTGAAGTTGAGCGTCATCGCCTCGTCCCATTTGTCGTCGGGCGCATCCACCGGCAGCGGCTTGCTGGCGCCCGCGCAATTCACCAGGATTTCGATCGCGCCGAGCGCGGCAAGGGCCTGGTCGCGAATGCGGGTGGCCGAATCCGGCGCCATCACGTCGGCCCCGATGATGGCCGGCGCGATCCCGCCCGCCGCCACGATTTCCGCGGCGAGCGTCTCGAGCAATTCGCGCCGGCGCGCCACCACCGCCATCTTCACGCCTTCGGCCGCGAGCGTCACCGCAATGGCGCGCCCGATCCCCATGCTGGCGCCGGTGACGAGCGCGCTGCGACCCTTGAGTTGTAGATCCATGTCCCTGCCCTTGCCCGTTCTGGCCGCTCGGCGCGACCTTTGCCCGTTCGCCTGCCAAACATCAAGCCGGCCGCGAAATCGCTGTTTTCGCCTTGCGGGACCGCCTGCAATCGCGGACTTGTCCCGGCCTTGAGCCGGGACCGTTCCGGGTTCAGAATTTGGAACGGTCCCGGCTTAAAGCCGGGACAAGGATAAGCATCGAGATCATCGCATGAGCATCGAACATCGGCGCGTTCTGATCGCCGGCGGCGGACCGGTCGGGCTCTTGTGCGCCTGGCTGCTGGCGCGGCGCGGCGTGCCGGTGCGGCTGTTCGACGAGAACGACGGCCCGCAGGCCGATCCGCGCGCCGCCACCACCCATCCGGCGACGCTCGAGCTCTTGAGCGAGGACGGCTTGGCGCAGGACATGGCCCGCGTCGGCCTGGTGGCGCCGATCTTCCAGTTCTGGGACCGGCCGAGCGGCGAGCTGGTGGCGCAGTTCGATCACGCGGTGCTCGCGAACGACACGCCCTATCCGTATGTGGTGCAATGCGAGCAGTTCAAGACCGCCCGGCTGATCCTCGACCGGCTGCAACGATGCTCCAATGTCGAAATCATGTTCGGCCAGGCGGCGGTCGACCTGCGGCAAGGCACTGGCGACGTCAGCCTCGACGTGCGCAGCCCGGACGGCATCACGACGCATCGCGGCGCCTATCTGATCGGCGCCGATGGCGGCCGCAGCACGGTGCGCAAGCAGTGCGGCATCGCGTTCGCGGGCTTCACCTGGCCGGAGCGTTTCGTGGTGCTGACCACGCCCTACGATTTCGAGGCGCAGCGCGGCTACTGTTACCGCAGCTATTTCGCCGATCCGGGCGCCTGGGGCAATTGCTTCAAGGTCTCGGCCGACGGCCCGCCCGGCCTGTGGCGCACCGTGTTTCCGACCGAGCCCGCGGAAACCGACGATGACGCCCTGAGCGATGCCGGGGTGCAGGCGCGGCTGCACAAGTTCTTCCCCGCCGCGCTCCCCTACCCGGTCGTGCACCGCAACCTCTATGTCACCCACCAACGGGTGGCGGCGAGCTTCCGCCACGGCCGGGTGCTGCTCGCCGGCGATGCCGCCCATGTCAACAATCCGATCGGCGGCATGGGGCTCAACGGCGGCATCCAGGACGCGGCCAATCTCGCCGACAAGCTCGCCCGCATCCTCATGGGCGGGGAATCCGAGCGCCTGCTCGATCTCTACGACCGCCAGCGCCGCACGGTAGCGGTCGAGTTCGTGCAGGAGCAGTCGATCGCCAACAAGAAGCGGCTCGAAGCCGCCGATGCGCGCGAGCGCCGGCGCAATCTCGACGAGCTCAAGGCGATCGCGGCGGACCCCGCGCGCGCGCGCCAACTCCTGCTGCGGACCTCGATGATCGACAGCCAGCGCCGCGCCGCGCGCATCGCGCTGGAGGATGCCTGATCATGCGCAGCCGGCACGAATAGCGCGGCCGATCCATGAAGCTCGCCGTGCCCGACATGATCTCAAACTCGTATTTCCCCGCGATCGCGGCGATCGAGCTCGGCTTCTTCCGGCAGGAGGGACTCGATGTCGAGCTTGAGCTGATCTTCCCGGTCGACAGGGCCTATGGGGCGCTGCGCGACGGCACCGTCGATCTGGTCGGAGGCTCGGCACATTCGGCGCTCGCCGCCTTTCCGCAGTGGCAGGGCGTCAAGCTCATCTGCGCGCAGGCGCAGGGCATGTACTGGTTCCTGGTGATGCACAAGGATTTCCGGGCGGAGCGGGGCGACATCGGCAGCGTCAAGGGCAGGCGCATCGGGGCTGCTCCCTGGGTCGAGATGGGGTTGCGCGGCCTGCTGATCGCGGCCGGCATCGATCCGGCGCGCGACGGCGTCGCCATCGCGCCGGTGCCGGGCGCGCAGCGCGCCGGCGTCAATTTCGGCGTGACGGCGGCGCAGGCGCTGGCAGAGCGCAAGATCGACGGATTCTGGGCCAACGGCATGGGAGCGGAGGTGGCGGTGCGCGGCGGCGTCGGAACCATCGTGCTGGACGTGCGCCGCGGCGACGGGCCCAAGTCCTGCTTCAACTACACGATGGCTTCGCTGGCGGCCACCGATCGGCTGATCGAAGCCGCGCCGCAAGCCGCCGCCGCCGCGATCCGCGCGATCGCCAAGACCCATGCGGCGCTCAAGGGCGACCTCGCGCTCGCCACCGCGGTCGGCCGCAAATTGTTCCCGCCGGCGCAGGCCGAGCTGATCGCCGAGCTCATCCGCCGCGACCGGCCCTATTACGACACCGCGATCTCGGAAACCTTCGTGGCCGGAATGAACGCGTTTGCGCGCGGGCGCGGGATTCTGCAGGGGGATGTGCCGTACGAGCGGATCGTCGCCCCTCAGTTGCGCTCGGCGCCCGGCTGATCAAGCGGCGCGTTGTTGTCAGCGAAGGTAGAGCGATCCCAGATACGCGGTCAGTCGCCCGCCGACCGTGACGGCGGCCCACAACAGGCAAGCCGCGGCGGTGATCTTGATGCCGCGCGAAGTGACGGTCCCGGCGGCTTCCCAGGCCGCGACCTCGCGCCTGAAGGTGCTATGGAAATACAACATCACGATCGTGGCGATGATGACGAGCGAGAACTTGGTATCGAACATGACGTCGCCCAGATATTGCGCCGGCTTCGTCACCCACAGCGTAAAGCCGCTGATGGCTTGCAGCACCACGGCAATCCAGATCAGCGGGATCAGCCTGCCCAGCGAGGTATAGGGAATCGTCGGGAACGCCCCCAGCAGGCGCAGGGCGATGATCGCCATCAGCCCCACCACGATCGCCATTCCCAAGGCGTGGACCGTCAGCGCGAGCGGCCAGCCCCACGATTCATCGACCCACATCGCGAACGGAGAATTCGCCAGCCATTCGAGCACGTTCACTCTCCCTGATCGTTATGTCCACCGCTACGATTTGCGTCAGCCGGCGTTCCGGTCGAGCGTCCTGTTCAGGTAGTACGTCCCGAACAGGACAAGGCCGATGACACAGGACACGACCGCAATGACCATCAAGATGACGTCCAGGTTCGCCATCGCCGATCCTCCGTATTACACATAGGGCAGCAGCCGGCCGCCGATGACCACCCCGGTCCAGGACAGCAGGACCAGGGCGGCGACCCATTTGGCGCTCATCGGCGCGTCCTCTCCGGCCTTGACGTTCCAAAGCGGCTCGGACACCGAGAAATACAGGACCGCGATGGCGCCGATGGTGATGAATATGACCTTCGGCACGAAGGTGATCTCGTTCAGGTAGCGCGACGAATCGGCCTGCAGAATCAGCATGCCGCTGAAGACATTCGTCACCACGCCGAAGACCCCCAACGGGAGTATCCGGTGCACGGCGGAGAACGATATGGATTTCCAGAAGCCCAGCACGCGCAGCGAAACCGCGAGCGCCGTGCCGAATATCAGCGCAAAGCCGAAAAAGTGCACGGTCTGCCAAGGCACGAACCACAGCACCTGGTTGATCTCGTGCTCGACGAAGGGACTTAGACCCGCGTTCGGGTCGGTCGGCAGCACATCCGTCGCCACGCGGATCTCCGGATGATTGATCTGCCCGCCGCGGTGACCGGTCTCGGCCAGCACCCCGAGCGTGACGATTGCGAAAAGCAGGATCACGGTGAGAGAGCGGTTGGAAAAGCGCCCGAGGTGCCGAAACCGCCACAGCGCAATCCACGAGGTAACGCCGGTGAACGCGAGGGCGAAGAGCGAGTACAGCGCAAAATCGCGGTGGGCGTTGATCACGGCCTTGGAAATCCCGGCCACCGGCGGATCGGTCAACGCCCACATCGAGGCGTTGCCGGTGACGAAGGTCGGCACGCCCAGAATGGCGCAGATCACGAACAGGACGAGGCTGCTGCGCTTCATGACGACATTGTTCATGACCAGCGCCGCGATGTAGAAAACGAGCGCAAACACGAATCCGACGGTCGGCAAGTGATTCAAGATGACGTGGACGTGCGACCAGATCTGCGGGGTCTTCTGCGTCGCCAATCGCAACTCGGTGTGATTGATCTCCCAGCCCAGCTCACCCACCACCGCCATGAGGCCCAGAGTGACGATGGCGAGACCCAGGACCAGGTGCAGTGCATTGTCGGACACACGCTTGGCGCGGCTAAACCGCCCCAGCGCGATCCAGGCGGCGATGCCGGTCATCGCCAGGACGGCGAGCGCCGCCATGCTCCAGCCGTAGTGGGCGCTCACCATGTCCTCGGAAAACTTGGGATTGGCGGACAGCGCCTCCATCGCGCCGTCGCCGCTGAAATAAGTCGGGATGGCCAACAGGCCCAGGACGCCGAAGGCGACGAGGCAGCTTCGCTTCAAAGCCTCGCTATCGCTGATCAATGCGGTGACGTAAAAACCGAGCGCGAATATGAGCCCGACCGACGGGAACACGCTCACCAGAATGTGCAGATGCGCCCAAGACTGCGGTATCAGATGCATGTATGCCCCCCGGCAATATTGCGGATATCAACTCGTTTTCGGAACGTCAACGGGAGAGATGCTGGCGCGCTCATGACGGCGACCGGGCCGCCAATCCCGGGATGCGCGCATCAAGCGCCGTCCGGCCGGCCAATTGAAGCGTGCCCGTTATGGTGGTGTTCGCGAGCCCTGCGGCGAATTCGAGCATTTCCACTCCCCGTTGCGCATCGTGTTCTTGTATGGAGCGACCGGAGCCGCTCTTTGACATTACGTTAAGCGCATTTTCCGGAAAAGTGAAATCCGGCCGCGCGGGAAACGCGGCGACATTAAATCCGCGTAACAATTACGGATGCGCCGGCCGCTATTTCTTTTGATTGAAATATTTGAGGTCCGGCGCCGGCTGGCCCGGCCGCGTGGGCGAAAGATAGCCCTGATCGCTGATGAGATAGTTCTCCTTGCCAAGCAGGACCTGATGATTGTCCTCGGAGCAGACGAACTCGTTCCAGACCGGGTTGGGCTCGCGATAGTAGCTCCTGATCACGCTCCAGGGATGCGTCAATGCGTGATCGATGGTGGTGACTTCGTCATGCAGGAGATTGAGATCGTTCTTGTCCAGGTAGATCCGCTCCTTGACCACGGTCTCATTGTCCTGGTGCAGCGGCAGGCCGCTCGCATCGAACGTGCGGGGACCCTTCATGGCGCGGGTCTCGACCTCGAGCACGTTGTAACGGCCGTCCTTGTTCTCATCGACCCAGTGGCCGATCGAATAGCCCGCATAGGACGGCTCGATATCCTGCGGCCACTTGCGGCCGTCGGTAAATATCCGCCGGAACTCGCTCATATGGGTGATCATCATGTAGGTGGTGTCCGGCATCACGATGATTTCCATCGGCTCATACATGACCATCGTCCGCGGCATGCCGGGCGGAAGGCAGGTCGTGGGATCCTTCACGCCGCTGGCATGCTTGGCCTGGATCGCCTGATAGATTCCCTGATATTCAGGGGTCAAAGGCGCCTGTTGCCCGGCTCCCGCCGGCTTGCCCGGATCCCAAGCCGCGTCCGCGGCGGCGCCGACGCCGACCCATTGGCCCTTCCAATTCGGATATTTCGCTGCATCATCGGCGCGCGCGCCGGCGCCCGCCAGGAGCGCCGTTGCCAGCGCAAGCGTGGCGATCGAGTTTCGAAGCAGCATGTGGTCCTCCCGTAATGACGCTTGAAGCGTGGAAAGAGCGAGATCGATTTCCTTCGATGGCCGCGACCGGTTTCTTTACTCTTCTGTTCACTTCGGCGACTGCTCGAAATCCTTCAAGACCGGCAGCGGCTGGTTCTTCTTGGTGGGCATCAAGTAGCCGTCCGCGCTGATGAAATAGGTTTCCTTGCCGAGCGAGACATAGTGGTTGTCGGCGCCGCAATTGTTCTCGACCCAGACCGGATCGGGATCGCGATTGTAGCTTCTGGTGACGGTCCACGGCCGGGTATAGGCATGATCGATGGTCGTAACCTGGTCATGCAGAAGATTGCGGTTGGCCTGGTCGAGAAAAATCCGCTCCTTGACGATGGTCTGGTTGTCGGCGTGCAGAGGCAGGCCGCTGGCATCGAGCGCGCGCGGCCCCTTGAGCGAGCGGGTCTCCACCTCGAGCGCGCCGTAACGGCCGTCGGCGTCGGGCTCGACCCATTGGCCGATCGAGTAGCCCACGAAGCTCGGCGTGATCTCATCGGGCCATGGCCGGCCATCGGTGTAGATGCGGCGAAACTGCGCCAGGTGATCGCTGCGGATGTAAGTCACGTCCGGCGTGACGATGAATTCGAGCGGATCATAGGCGATCATGACCCGCGGCATCCCGGCCGGCAGGCAATTGACCTGCGGGTTGTATTCCTGGCCGCCGGCGGCCGTGGTCGCCAGGTTGGCCTCGAATATGGCCTGATATTGCGCGGTCAGTGGGGCCTGCTGCCGCAATCCCGCAGGCTTGGTCGGATCCCATTGGGCGGCGCCCGGCCGCACCCAGGTGCCGCCGATGTCGGGAAACTTTGCATCGTGCTCATCCTCCGCCGCCGGAGCCCCGGTCGCGGCGGCGGTGAGCGCCGCCAGCACGATTGCAGCAAGCAAGCACCGATCACGCATGACTCGACTCATCAAAAGCGCGAGCGGCAGCGCCCGACCGAACGAGCGCCGCCACCAGCGTCAACGCGCCAATCAGGCTTCGGTCAAGCACAACCGCCCTTCCCGATCGGCTATTCGGTCCCAGATTAATGCGTAACGATCGGCTGTCCGCTGGAGAAGTTGGTCTTCTTCTCGGACCAGGAGCCGCCGGGCGCGCCGCTGCGCAGCGGTTCGATGGTCATCTTGAGCTGGTCACCCGCCTTGAGCGTCTTGCTCGCCCAGCCCTCGCGGACCAGGGCGCTTGGGCTCGCGCCTTCGAGGTTCCAGGTCGTGGAGCTGCCGTCCGTGCCCTTCACCTCCAGCAGAATGAAAGTGTGCGGGCTGGTGAACTTGAACTCCGTCACCGTGCCCTGCAGCTCCATCGGATGATCCTGATCGAACATCGCAAAAGAGTGGTGAGCCAACACCGCGCTACCCGTCACGATGAGTGCAACGCCCGCCAACAACGCCGTGCTTAACCGTCCCATGCGCAATCTCCCGTCTTGCTGCTTCATTCATTGATTGGGGCCAAGCTGGCCGCCCTTCCGTCCTTGGAAGCCGCTTTTCTAACACATTCGCGGAACCGGCGCTACATCCGCGTCAAGCCATCCGCATCAGCTTGATGACGGAAGCCGCACCGGCGCAGCCAGGCCGGTAGAGGCCCATCCGTCCGCCGCCAGGGCGGCGGCGAGACGTTGCCAGCCGGGCTCGCCGGCCGGCAGCCCGAAGCGCAGCCATGTGGGCTCGCGGGCAAAGCGGCGCGCCAGGATGCCGGCGCACCCGAGATGGTGGAACAGCTCGGGCGCCGCCTGGCTGTGCACCAGCCGGAACAGCGAGGTGCCGCCGGCGACCTTGAGGTTCGCTCCGCTCAAGAGCTCATCGAGGCGCGACGCAGCCTGCGCTAGACGCACGCGCGTCGTCGCGGCCCAGCTGTGGTCGGCCATGGCGGCGGCACCGATCGCGATGGCGGGCCCGGCGACCGCCCAGGGACCAAGCCCCGCCCGCAACCGCGCCGCGACCGGCGGAGCGGCCAGCGCGAAGCCGAGCCGCAGCCCGGCGAGCCCGAAGAATTTTCCGAACGATCGCAGCACCACGATATTGCCGCGTCCGCTATCCGGGGCGAGGCTCAGGCCGCTCGTGCCGACATCCATGAAGGCCTCGTCGACCACCAGGAGGCCGCCCGCCGGCAGATCGTTGGCGCAGGCCAGCAACGCTTCGCGCGGGACGATGCGCCCGTCCGGATTGTTGGGATTGACCACGACCGCGAGCTCGACATTGCGCAAATGCGCCAGATCGGCGACCTCCTCGACGCGATGCCCGACCTGCGCGGCGGCCCGCATATGTTCCGCATAGGTCGGTCCCAGCACCGCAGCTCGCCCCGGCCGCGCCAGCGCGGCCACCAGCGGCAACAGGATCTGAGTGCCGGGTGCCGCCACCACGTGAGCGGCCGACGGCGCCCCATAGGCCTTTGCCGCGATGGCTGAGAGCCGGTCGAGCGCGGCCGCTTCGGGCAGCCGGATGAACAAGTCCGGCGTCAGCCGCGGGATCGGATAGGGATAGGGATTGATCCCGGTCGACAGGTCGATGAAAGGTTCCGGGGCATCCGGGAACAGAAGCCGCGCGGCGGCAAGATCGCCGCCATGCTCGATCGGCGCCGCCTCGATGGGCGCCGGATACATGTGAGATTCGATGGCCGCCGCACTCACCCTCTCCGCCCTCCTGTTCGACATCATCATCGGCTATCCGGATCGGCTGGTGCGCCTGATCGGCCATCCGGTGAGCTGGATGGGCGCGCTGATCGGCGCGCTGGATCGCGGCCTCAACCGCGATGAGGCTACGCCGGCGCGGCGGCGGATGGCGGGCACGATCACGGTTCTGGTCCTCGTCGCGGCGGTCGGCACCATCGCATTCCTGCTCGAGCGCGGCCTGTTGCGGCTGCCCTTCGGATCAATCGCGGCGGCGCTCCTCGCCAGCACATTGCTGGCGCAGCGCAACCTGCATGCGCACGTGGCGCGCGTCGCCGCCGCCCTCGAGACGGCCGGTCTCGCTGCCGGCCGCCAGGCAGTATCGCATATTGTGGGCCGCGACGCCGAGCCGCTCGACCAGGCGGGCGTGGCCCGGGCCGCGATCGAAAGCCTGGCGGAGAATTTCTCCGACGGGGTGGTGGCGCCGGCCCTGTGGATGGCGATCGCCGGCTTGCCGGGCGCCGCCGCCTACAAGGCGATCAACACCGCCGACAGCATGATCGGGTATCGCACGCCCCGGCATGCGGCCTTCGGGTGGGCCGCCGCGCGGCTCGACGATCTTGTCAATCTGCCGGCATCGCGGCTCTCAGCCCTGCTGATCATCGCGGCCGCCGGCGTGACCAAGGGGGCTTCGCCCGCCGGCGCCTGGCGCGCGGTCCGCCGCGATGCCCACCGGCACCGCTCGCCCAATGCCGGCTATCCGGAAGCCGCCATGGCCGGAGCGCTTGGGCTCATGCTGGCGGGCCCGCGCGTTTATGGCGGCGTGCAGGTCGACGACGCCATGATGGGCGATGGCAGGCGCGGGGCCGACGCGGCCGACATCAGGGCGGCGCTCAAGCTCTACCGCCACGCCGACGCGATCCTTATCGGGCTCTTCGCGGCGCTGACATTGGGCCTCATCGCGACAGGCTGAGCAGGCGATCGAGATCGATGTGCTGGGCGAGATGCGCGGCCAGCCGATCGAGCGTCTGCTCGATCAGGCCGTCGTAGCCGATGGTCGCGGGGCCGGCCGCGAAGCGCGTGAGCCAGGCCGAGCGCTGCCGGTCGTTGCAAAACAATCCGTGCATATAGGTGCCGATCACCCGCCCGTCGGCCGAGACGGCGCCTTCCGGCGCGCCGTCGGCGAGGCGCGCGAACGGCCGCGCGCAATCGGGCCCTTGCGTCACCCCCATATGCATCTCGTAGCCGGCGACCGGAATGCCGTCGCCGGTCGTGCCGCTCACCGGCTCGAGCCGCTTGTCGGCGGACAATACCGTCTCGACCTCGAGCAGGCCGAGCCCCAAAGCAGTGACGGGAGGGCCCTCGATGCCGGCCGGATCGCGGATCGCGCCGCCGAGCATCTGGTAGCCGCCGCACAGGCCGAGAATCATGCCGCCGCGCCGGCGGTGGGCCGCGATGTCCGTATCGAATCCGGCCGCGCGCAGCGCCGCCAAATCCGCGATCGTGGCCTTCGAGCCCGGCAGGACGAGAAGATCGGCATCGCCCGGCAGCGCCGCGCCGGGCCGCACCCGCACGAGCTCGACCGCGGGCTCCGCTTCGAGCGGATCGAGATCATCGAAATTGGCGATGTGCGGCAGGATCGGAACCGCGATGCGCAGGCGCGCCTTCGGCTTCGCCGCCGGTGCGCGGTCGAGCGCCAGCGCATCCTCAGCCGGCAACAGCAGGGCGTCGGAGAAGAACGGGACCAGGCCGAGCGGTTCCCAACCGGTCATGCGCGCGATGACGGCCATGCCGTCGGCAAACAGCGCCGCATCGCCGCGAAATTTGTTGATCAGAAAGCCGCGCACCAGCGCCGCATCGTCGGCGTCGATCACCGCCTTGGTGCCGACCAGGCTCGCGATCACGCCGCCGCGGTCGATGTCGCCGACGAGCACGACCGGCACATCGGCGGCGCGCGCAAAGCCCATATTGGCGATGTCATGTACACGCAGGTTTACCTCCGAAGCGCTGCCCGCCCCTTCGACCAGCACGATGTCGGACTCTTGCTTGAGGCGGGCGTAGCTTTCGAGCACGAAACCCATGAGCTCGGGCTTGAGCTTCTGATAGGCCGCCGCCTTGGCTGACCCGTAGACGCGGCCCTGCACCACGATCTGCGCCCCGACCTCGCTCTGCGGCTTGAGCAGGACCGGATTCATGTGCACGCTCGGCGGGACGCGCGCGGCGCGCGCCTGCA
>DASXXS010000105.1:0-18763 GCA_036502925.1 Xanthobacteraceae bacterium | reverse complement strand
AACAAGCTCGCCCTATCTGGCGGCCAGGCGGTTCCGGCGGGGGGCAACTTCCGGCGGCCGCTTCACCCCAAACGTGATCCCAGTTCAAACTTCGAAGGAGAAGCCCATGAAATTTCGTCCGCTTCACGATCGTGTCGTCGTCAAGCGCATCGATGCCGAGGAACGCAGCACCGGCGGCATCATCATCCCCGATACGGCGAAAGAGAAGCCCTCGCAGGGCGAGATCATCGCGGTCGGTCCCGGCGGCCGTGACGAGAACGGCAAGCTCATTCCGATCGACGTGCGGCCCGGCGACCGGGTGCTGTTCGGCAAGTGGTCCGGCACCGAGGTCAAGATCGACGGCATCGAGTATCTGATCATGAAGGAGAGCGACATCATGGGGGTGCTCGAGGGCACCGCGGCCAAGAAGAAGGCCGCCTGATCGCGCATCCGACTTCTTCCTCGGATGCCCGCAGGCGGCAACGCGTGGCGCGGCGTTTCGAGGAATCCAAGCCTTTCCCCGTTCATCGATCCCGTTCTCGAGATGCGGGCGACGCCCCTTGCTCGGGATAGGATCAAAATCGGAGTAGACAGAAATGTCAGCCAAGGAAGTCAAATTCGGAGTCGATGCCCGCGACCGGATGCTGCGCGGCGTCGATATTCTCAGCAATGCAGTGAAGGTGACGCTCGGCCCCAAGGGCCGCAACGTCGTGCTCGACAAGTCGTTCGGCGCGCCGCGCATCACCAAGGACGGGGTGACCGTCGCCAAGGAGATCGAGCTCGACGACAAATTCGAGAACATGGGCGCCCAGATGGTGCGCGAGGTCGCGTCCAAGACCTCGGACCAGGCCGGCGACGGCACCACCACGGCGACCGTGCTGGCCGCGGCGATCGTGAAGGAAGGTTCCAAGGCCGTCGCCGCCGGCATGAACCCGATGGACCTCAAGCGCGGCGTCGATCTCGCGGTCGAGGCGGTCGTGGCCGACCTCCAGAAGAACTCGAAGAAGGTCACCTCCAACGAGGAGATCGCCCAGGTCGGCACGATTTCCGCCAATGGCGATGCCGAGATCGGCCGTTTTCTTGCCGAGGCCATGAAGAAGGTCGGCAACGAAGGCGTGATCACGGTCGAGGAGGCCAAGTCGCTGGAGACCGAGCTCGAAGTGGTCGAGGGCATGCAGTTCGACCGCGGCTACATCTCACCCTATTTCGTGACCAATGCCGAGAAGATGCGGGTCGAGATGGAAGACCCCTACATCCTGATCTACGAGAAGAAGCTGTCCGGGCTGCAGGAGCTGCTGCCGCTGCTGGAAGCCGTGGTGCAGACCTCCAAGCCGCTGGTGATCATCGCCGAAGAGGTCGAGGGCGAAGCGCTGGCGACGCTGGTGGTCAACAAGCTGCGCGGCGGGCTCAAGGTCGCGGCCGTCAAGGCGCCCGGCTTCGGTGACCGCCGCAAGGCCATGCTCCAGGACATCGCGATCCTGACCGGCGGCCAGGCGATCAGCGAGGACCTCGGCATCAAGCTCGAGAACGTCACGCTGAACATGCTCGGACGCGCCAAGAAGCTGATGATCGAGAAGGAGAACACCACCATCGTCAACGGCGCCGGCAAGAAGGCCGACATCGAAGGACGGATCAACCAGATCAAGGCGCAGATCGAGGAGACCACCTCCGATTACGATCGCGAGAAGCTGCAGGAGCGGCTGGCCAAGCTCGCGGGCGGCGTCGCCGTGATCCGGGTCGGTGGGGCCACCGAGGTCGAGGTGAAGGAGCGCAAGGATCGCGTCGACGACGCCATGCATGCGACCCGCGCCGCGGTCGAGGAAGGCATCCTGCCGGGCGGCGGCATTGCGCTGCTGCGCGCCAGCGAAGTCCTCAAGAAGATCCGCACCCACAACGACGACCAGAAGACCGGCGTGGAAATCGTCCGCAAGGCGATCTCCTGGCCGGCGCGCCAGATCGCCCTCAATGCCGGCGAGGACGGCTCGGTCGTGGTCGGCAAGATCCTCGAAAAGGATCAATACAACTTCGGCTTCGACGCCCAGTCCGGCGAGTACGTCAACATGATGTCGAAGGGCATCATCGACCCGACCAAGGTGGTGCGCGCGGCCCTGCAGGGCGCGGCCTCCGTCGCCGGCCTGCTCATCACCACCGAGGCCATGGTGGCCGAGCTGCCGAAGAAGACCCCACCGGCTCCTCCGATGCCGGGCGGCGGCGGAATGGACTTCTGACAACGCGAACAACGACCAATCTAGACAATGGCCCGGGCGCAATCCCGGGCCATTTGCTTTGGCGAGCGTGCCTTCCCAAAACACCAACGACCACGGATGAGGAGGCGCGCGTACATCCGGCGTCGCCTGCTCAACATCGTGGCCGTCACGCAATGAGGCCATGCGGCTTCATTGCTCGGTTCAAACAATACCTGATTCAGGTGAAAGTTCCATGACGTGCACCAGCCGCGCTGCCGCGCGGTCGAATTTCTCCGGTCTGCCGGCAGCCCTGGCGCCGGGCCTCATCCTTCATCCGGGTAGGTGAACTTCGGCTGCCAGCCGGCCCTGCCTTCCGGGATCAGATCGAAGAAATGCCAGACGCTGCAGAAATCATCGCCGGGGGAGAACGACGTATCTGCGACACGCAAGAGCCTGCCGCCCTCGCGCTTGAAGACCGAAACGCCGGGCGCGAAGCCGTTGTCGCGACGATAGCCCATGTCGGCCGCAAACGTCGTGCCCCGATGCGACACCATGGGGAATTTCCAATGGCGGCCGCCGGCGAATTTCCGCTGCGTGTCCGGGTCATCCGGCGAAGACACCACGAAGGCGGCCCGATTGCGCAGGTGATCGTACACGCCGTTGAAGCCGTCGGCCCACAGCGTGCAAGAGGGGCAGCTCGTGCCCATATTGTGCACGACGAACAGCGTATCCTTGTCGCCGAACAGCGCGGACAGTCGAATCGTTGCTCCCGGGACCGAAAATTCATAATCCTTCACCGCTTCGGGCTCGCCCGATGCTTGCGCCTCGCGCATCTTCTGGCGCAGGCCTGCGATCTCGCGACGGTACCGGGCAAGCTTCTCGGCCGTGTCCTTGTATGGCATTGCCTTCATCCTCCGCATGCAAGCTTGCGTTTCAATCGGCATATTCGTCGTGCCGCCGCAGCCAGTTCGTGTGGAACGGCAGGTTGGCTTCATCGCGTCCCTTGGGAACCAGATCGAGGAGCTGATAGGCCCCGTTCAACATGTCGAGACCGCGCGCATAGCACGAATAGGTATGGAAGACGGCGCCGCGGCCGTCGTTCCAGAACACGCTGATGCCCGGAGCCTCGGACGCGTAGGGCTTCTGCCGCGTGTAGTTATATTCGGCCTCGCCTTGCGCCAGCTCCTCGGGCGTGTGCGAGACGTGATAGTCGCGGTTGAAGTCGTTGCCGAACGAGGAGAGCCACTTGAAGCTCCAGCCCATGCGCCGGCGGTAGGCCGCGAGCTTGTCGAGCGGGGCTCGCGAGACGAAGACCATGGTCACATCGCGGTGATTGAGATGCACGATGATGTCGTTGAAATTGTCGGCCCAAAACGAGCAGCTCTTGCAGCCCGCGTCCCAGCTCGGATCGAACATCAAGTGATAGACGATGAGCTGGCTTCTGCCCTCGAACAGCTGCGGCAGCGTTTCCTGGCCGTTCGGCCCGTCGAACACATAGGGCTTGTCCACCCGCATCCAGGGAAGATCGCGCCGTTTTTGACTGAGCTCGTCGCGCAGCCTGGTGAGCTCCTTCTCCTTGGCGAGCAATTCCTTGCGCGCCTCGGTCCAGGCCGCGTGCGTCGTGACCCTGTGGTTCTCCATTTTCCATCTCCTCATTTGAAGCTTACTTGCGCCGGTCGCCGCCCGGCCGCGGCGCGGGTCGTCCGGCGCGCGGCGACTTCCGCTTTCGCGCCGGCGCGATGTCCTCCAACGCGACTGCCAACAGGTCGAATTGCTCCTGCCAGTACTTGCTGTAGCGATTGAGCCAGACGGCGGCCTCGAAGATCGGGCCGGCATCCAGGCGGCATCGGCTGATCCGCCCGGTTCGCTCCTGGTTGACGAGACCGGCGCGAACCAGGACCTGGATATGCTTGGATACCGCCTGAAGCGAGATCGTGAAGGCCGCGGCGATTTCCGAAACCAGAAGATCGCGACCGTCGAGCCGGCGCAGAATGGCGCGCCGGATCGGGTCCGCCAGCGCCGAAAACACCTCGTTCAGTCGGGCGTCGTCGTCGGCCCGGTGCGTCTGGTCGGCAAGTCGAAGCTGGGCCCTCATGCCTGTAGATTATCAACCTTACGATTGATAATCAACCATACAGTTGATTATGGCCCCTGGAGGTGCCTTGATACCTCCGTTTTGGCAGAACGAACTCGATTTTCATGAATGAAATCAAGGAGCGTAGGGGCGCTCCTGGGGACGGCCCGCGAATGAAGGGAAGCCACAAGGGGCGCCCAGCGCGGATCGTGGCTCGATGCCGGCCCCCGCAACCACGTTCACAGCATCCGGTACATCACCACCGCGTCGACCGGGCCGAGCCGCGGATGCTCGAACGCTGCCGGCAGCCGCCCCACGATCTCAAATCCAAAGCTTTGCCATAACGCAACCGCGCGCTCATTGCTGCTCACCACGAGATTGAACTGCATGGCGCGGAAGCCTCGCGCCCGCGCCTGCGCGAGCGAATGCGCGCACATGGCCCGCGCCACGCCGCGTCCGCTCGCCCGCGGTGCGGTCATGTAGCCGCAATTGGCAACATGAGACCCGCCGCCTTGCTGATTGGCCCGCATGTAATAGGTGCCCAGGACCATGCCGTCGTGTTCGGCGACGAAGACCTCGTGACTGGGCGATTTCCAATAGGCCAGCGCATCGGCCCGGCTCATGTCGCGGGGCAATGCGTAGGTCTCGCCGGCGCGGATGGTCGGGCCAATGATTCCCCAGATCGCGTCATCGTCGCGCGCTTGCGCCGGTCGCACTTGCATGGGCCGATGTTGACAACGAAAAGGCCGATTGAAAAGAGCGCAAGCTTTATTGAAATGCCGCCGGAACCGGCCGCAGTTGGCCCACGACGTGCCCGGCGACGTTCTTGATCGGCGGTCGCAGCACGGCTTCGAGCGCGGCTGCCTGCGCCGGATCGAGCATGCCGAGCCTGACAAGCAGCGCGCCCATGGCGACGTCGGCGGCGCGGCCGGCGCCATCGCTGATCTTGAGCGCGATACCGAGCCCCTGCTGTGGCAGCGCCGCGCAGAAAACCCCCTCGGCGCCCGGCTTGAGCCGAACCATGGCGCCACCGACGCGCATGACCTCGCGGGTGAACCCGCTGGCGCCGGCCACGATCAGGAACTCCGCCCCCATCGCATCGAGGATGCGCGCCGCCGCCGCGGCGCGCTCGGCGGCGAGCCCGGCCGGATCGGCCAAGCGCGCCATGGCGCGCGCCAGGGCTTTGAGCGGGATGCCGATGACCGGAATGCCGCAGCCATCGATGCCGTGGGGCGCGCGCTCCAGATCAAGGCCGGTCATCGACGACAGCGTCGCGCGCACCCGCCGCTGAACCGGATGCTCCGCGTCGATGTAGCCGCGCGTCGGCTCGCCGCCATGGCTTGCCGTCGACAGGAATCCCGCATGCTTGCCGGAGCAGTTGTTGTGGAGGGGCGAAGGCGCCTGGCCGGCGCGGATCAGCGCCTGCGCGGCCGCCGAATCGAGCGGCGGAACTGCGCCGCATTCGAGGTCGTCCGGCCGCAGCCCGATCCGCTCGAGCCAAGCGTCAACGGCGGCGGCCACCGCCGGCGTGCCGTCGTGAGAGGCGCATGCGAGCGCGATTTCCTTGACGCCGAGCCGGTAATGCTCGGCGGTGCCGGTTTCGAGCAACGGCAGCGCCTGCAACGGCTTGATGGCGGAGCGGGCATAGACGGGGTGCTCGATATCGCCCCGCGCCAGAACGACACCGCCCGCGGCATCGACCACCGCGTACGCGCCGCAGTGACGGCTCTCCACCATCTCGCCGCGCAGCGCTTCGACAAGAACGGGTCCGGAAGGGCTCGAGCTCACTGTTCACCTGAGTTGGAGATGCCGGCGGGGATCGCCGGCATGCGGTCAATCGAGCGTGCGGCGGAAGCGCGTCACTGCGATCGTCATGGCGATCAGCATCAGGCCGCCGAGCGCAAGCGTGTCGAATTGGAGATCGGCAAGTGTTGCTCCCTTGAGCATGATCGAGCGCACGATGCGCAGGTAATGGGTGAGCGGGAGCGCCTCGCCGACCCACTGGGCCCATCCCGGCATCCCCGCAAACGGAAACATGAACCCGGACAGCAGAATGTTGGGCAGGAAGAACATCATCGACATCTGCATGGCCTGCAGCTGGTTTTGCGCCAATGTCGAGAACGTATAGCCGATCGACAGGTTGGTGGTAATGAACAGCGTGCTGAGCGCGGCCAGCAGCGCCAGATTGCCGAGCACCGGAATGCCGAACAGGCCGATACCGATGCCGATGATCAGGCCCGCCTGAACGAATCCGACCATGATATAGGGCACGATCTTGCCCAGCATGATCTCGATCGGCGTGATCGGCATGGCGAGCAGGCTCTCCATGGTGCCGCGCTCGATCTCGCGCGTCACCGACAGCGCCGTGAAGATCAGCATGGTCATGGTGAGGATGGTGCCGACCAGCCCGGGCACGATGTTGAGCGCCGTCGTGCCGGCCGGGTTGTAGCGGGCGTGGGTACGGATTTCGAAGGCGGCGGGGCCGGCATCGGGGATGTCGCGGTCGTGCTGGAGCGCGGTTGTGACCAGCTGTCCGAGCGCCGCCATGGCGGAGCCGGCTGCCACCGGATCGGTTGCGTCGGCGGCGACCAGCAGTGCCGGACGATCGCCGCGGCGCACCGCGCGCTCGAAATTCGCCGGGATCTCGATGGCGAACAGCACGGCGCCGGAAGCCAGCAGCCGGTCGAACTCGGCCTCGTTGCTGACCCGATGGGTGACTGCGAAATATTCGGTGTTCTCCAACGCCTTGAGGATAGAACGGCCGATGTCGCTCTCCTCCTGCAGCAGTATGGCCGTCGGCAGATGGCGCGGATTGGTATTGATGGCGTAGCCGAACAGCATGAGCTGGACCAGCGGAATCATGATGATCATCGCAAACGACACGCGGTCCCGGCGCAGCTGGATGAATTCCTTGATCAACATCGCCGCGGTGCGAAGCCAGAAGCCGCCGCGGATCGGGACGCGCGCCTGCGTCGTCGGAGCTTGGATCGTTGAGGCTTGGGTCATTGGAAATTGTCCCGCGACTTGCCCATGAGATCGATGAAGACGTCCTCCAGGGTCGGCTGCGAGCGTTTCCAGGTGAGCCCGGGCCGGCTGCGATCGGGCGCGATCGCCGCTTCCAGCGCCGCCTGATCGCGTCCCGACACATGCAGGCTGGTCCCGAACGGCGCCGTCATGTCGACGCCCGGCTGGGCGGCAAGCTCCTCGGCGAGTTTTGCCAACCCGGCGCCGTCGGCGGTGCTGACCTCATAGGTGGTGAGATGCGAAGCCGCGACCACCTGCGCGACCGTGCCGTGCGCCAGCAGGTCCCCATAGGCGATGTAAGCGATCTCGTGGCAGCGTTCGGCCTCGTCCATGTAATGGGTCGAGACCAGCACCGTGAGGCCCGCGCCGGCCAGCGCGTGAATCTCGTTCCAGAACTCGCGCCGCGCCTTCGGGTCGACGCCCGCGGTCGGCTCGTCGAGCAGCAGCAGCTGCGGGTTCGGCAGCGTGCAGGCGCCGAGCGCCAGGCGTTGCTTCCATCCGCCGGACAGCTCGCCCGCGAGCTGGTCCTCGCGGCGGCCAAGCCCGATTCGCTCGATCGTCGCGCGCGCCGCCGCAACCGGATTGCGCAGCCCATATAGGCGCGCGACGAATTCGAGATTCTCGCGCACCGAGAGGTCCTGATACAAGCTGAAGCGCTGCGTCATGTAACCGACATGATGCTTGATCTGATCGGACTGCGTGATGATGTCGAAGCCGAGACAGGTGCCGCGACCCTGGTCGGGCGTGAGCAAGCCGCACAGCATGCGGATGGTCGTGGTCTTGCCGGAACCGTTGGGACCAAGGAATCCGTAAATGGTGCCGCGCTTCACCTGCATGGACAGATTGCGCACGACCGTGCGGCCGTCGAACGACTTGGTCAGGCCTTCGACGTCGATCGCGATGTCCGGCGCCGCCGTCACTTTTGCGGCTCCGCCGGCACGAGCGCGACGCTCACCGGCTGGCCGACGCGCAATCGATCCGAACGTTGCGGCCGCGCCTCGACCATGAAGACGAGCTTGGCGCGCTCCTCGGTGCTGTAGATCACCGGCGGCGTGAATTCCGAACTGCGGGACATGAAGCTCACGGTGGCGGCGAGATCACCGGCACAGCCGTCGCACTGCACCTTCACCGCATCGCCGAGCTTGATGTGCGGCAGAGCCGCTTCATTGACGAAGAAGCGCACCTTCAGATTGTCCGGCGGCAACAGCGCGGTGACCGGCCGGCCAGCCGGGACCATTTCGCCGACGCGATAGTAGATCTGCTCGACGCTGCCGGTCACCGGACTGAAAACCTGGCGGCGGTCGAGCCGCGTCCGCGAGGAGTTGAGCCGCGCCTGGGCCGTGCGCAATGCCGCCTCCGCGTCCTCCAAGGTCTTTTGCGTGCCGGCTTGCGTCTTGAGCAGATCTCGCGCGCGATCGTAAGCCTGCTGGGCGTTCTTCAGGGCGGCTTCCTGCATCTGCAGATCGGCTTTCTGCAGATCGGCGTCCACGGTGAAAAGCGGCGCGCCGGTTTCGACCGGGTCGCCTTCGCGCACGGAGAGTGTCTCAATCCGGCCGGTTTCGTCGGGGCTGACGAAGATGAGATCGGCCTCGATCCAGCCCTGGAAGGTCGGATCGTTGCCCGGTACGCATCCGGTCAAGACGAGCGCGAGCCCGATCGCTGCGCGACCTGAAATCATTTCGCTTTCCCTTGGCCGAACAGAAGGTCGAGATGGGCGCGCATCAAGGCCCGCACGTCGAGCGGGTCATGGCGTTGGAACAAGCCGTTCCAGATGATGGCGACGATGCCGGGGGCCGCCAGTAATTGCGGGAACCGGATGAGGGCATCGCTGCGCAATTCTCCGCGCTCCAGCGCCCGCGCCAGCAGCGCGCGTACGGCGGCAATGACGCGCGAAAGCACCTCCCGATAATAGAAATCGGCCAGTTTCGGGAAGCGCGGCCCCTCGCTGATGATGAGGCGGATGATGTCCTTGCGGCTGGTGCCGCAGATTTCACGCACGAACAGCTCGACCGCTCGCTCCGCCACCGCGCGCACCGGCAGATCGACCGTGAGCGCGGTCTCGAGGGTTGCGACCACCGGGCTCATTTCCGAGCGGATCAGGTCCTGGAATAGCGCCTCCTTGTCGCGGAAGTAGAGATAGATGGTGCCCTTGGCGATGCCGGCCGCATCCGCCACATCGTCCAGCCGGGCGGCCGCGAATCCGCGGGCGGAGAATTCCCGCAGCGCCGCGGCGAGGATCGCTTGCCGCCGCTCGGCCCGCCGGCCGGCACGCGGCTCCGTCGCGGCGACGGCCCGCCGGCTGGCACGCGGCGCCGCCACGGCGCGCGGACGCTTCGCCTTGCTTCTGCGGGTTGCGGATCCGGACTTGGCCATATCCACAGCCTCAAAAATGACTGACCAGTCAGTCAGCTTTACACCGCGGCAATGACCCGCGCAAGGGCCGATCCCGACCGGCCGGTTCGCGGGGGTGCGCCTCAACTGCGTGGCGTGATTTGCGCAGGCACGGGCGGCGGCTTGGGGCGCGGATGCGGCACCCAGGGCCGGTCACCGCGGCTCTCGTTCGCGCTCTCGATGGCAATGCCGTCCTTGTCGAGCCACAGCGCGACCGCGCCGCGCCGCCACGAATCGATGCGGTCGATGACCGGCACGATTGACCGGCAGCGGAAGCCGGCGGGCACCTGGCTAACGATCGCGTCGAGCCCGGCGCATTTGATCGGCAGCGCCGCTATCCCGGTCACGATCGCCACCTGACGGCTGCGCGCGGTATAGCGGCATAGCTTCCCGGCGCAGTCGAGCCCGCCCTCCGCCGCGCTCCCGGCGGCGGGCCAAGGCGCCAAAGTCGCGCCGGTCTCCGAGGCAAAGAACGAGCGCACGATCTTCTCGCCCTTGTCGGCGGCGACGAAATAATGGCCATCGGGCGCCCGCGCGGCGACAAAACGCCCGCCATCCGTAATCAGGATGTCGGGCGGGCGGGTCAGCATCATGCTGGCAAACCCGGCGACGATCGCGGCCATGCCCCACCACCGCCAGCTGCCGCGCCACAAGCACAGCCACAGCCCGCCCAGTGCAATCAGCAGCAGCCCCAACGCCGGCAACCGCGGCATTGCCCAGACATCGCCCGGCAGCGCGGAGACATGCTGCGCAACCCAGATCGTGATGTCGATCCCCCACCCCATCGGCACCAGCGCCAGGCGCTCGAGGCCGAACGGCATCAACAGGCAGGTCAAGACTCCCCAGGGCAATGTCCACATCGCGCTCAATGGCACCGCTATGACATTGGCGAGCGGCGAATAGAGGGCGAGGTGATGGAAATGGTAGATCGAGAACGGATAGGTGCCGAGCGTCGCGATCACGGTCGTGACGGCAACGCCGGCGCAGTAGCCCAGCACTTGGCCCCAGACCGAGCGGCTGTGCAACATGCGGCCAAGCTGCGCGCCATAGGTCTCGTATACTGCAATCAGCGCGACCACTGCGCCAAACGACATCTGAAAGCTGACGCCGACGAGGCTCGCCGGATCGACGACGAGCACGACCACGGCGGCGATCGCGCAGACCCGCATCGAGATCCGCAGCCGGTCGATGATGATCGCGGCGAACACGATGCCATTCATGACAAAGGCGCGCTCGGTCGGGATCGCCGCGCCCGAGATCAACAAATAACAGGCCAGAACGACGAGAGCGACGCCGGCGGCAATCTTCTTGATGGGATAGCGCAACGCGATCGGCGGGATCAGCGCCAGTGCGCCGCGCACGGCGAAAAATACGAAGGCGCCGACCAGGCCCAGATGCAATCCGGCGATCACCAGGAGATGCGACAGTCCGGAATCGCGGAAGGCCTGCTTGACCTCCTCGGTGATCGCACCGCGCTTGCCGGTGATCAGCGCGGAGGCGACGCCGCCGGTCGAGCCGGGCAGCACGGCGATGATCCGCCGCGACATTTCGGTGCGCAGACGCCGCAGATTCTCGCGCCAGCCGCCCGCGGCCTCGGATGATCCTTGCCCGGCGGCTTCCGGCCCGGCGATCAGGCGGGCAGCGCCAAGGCTGTATCCGACCCCGCCGATTCCGGTGAAATAGAGCTCGCGCTGAAGGTCGCGCCCGCCCGGCAGGACCTGGGCCGGCACTGGGTAAAGCATCGCCTTGAGGCTGACGCGGTCGCCCGGGTTGAGCTCGTCGCTCTTCGCCGGGATATGCACGCGTACACGGCGCGGCTGGTCGCCCGCATCAACGCCGGGCAACGGATCTGCCTCGATGATGATGCGCCAGCCTTTCTCCATCTGATCGATATCGACGACCCGCCCGGTAATGGCGATCGACCCGAGATGGCGCTGCAGCATCGGCGCCTGGCGCTCCCAGGCGGTCTCCCGCATCAATGCAAAGCCGGCGGCCAAGGCGGTGAACGCAATCGCAGTTTCGCACCAGCCCGGATGCCGGCGCAGCGCAAATACCAGGCCCACGCCGGCGACCGTGGCAGCGATGCCCGGCCACAGCGGCGGCTCGAACGTCAGCACGAAATAGATGCCGATCCCGGCCCCGAAAAATACCGGCAGCCAGAGCAGGCGGCGGTCGCCCTCGGCGGCGAAGCGAGCGGCGAGCCCACGGAAAAGCCGGGCGGGCCATTCGGAGACCGAACCGAGCCGTCCGACCGGGATCACCGCGTCCGTCATCGCCGCCCCCGCCGCTCGCGCACGACGAGCCTAGCGGAGCAGAAAATCAATTTATAGTCGTATTTTTATTGCCTCCGAGGACCTCCCCAAGGATTTCACGAATCCACCTGCCGGCGTTGCGACTCGCGAAACGAGGCCTACCCGCGCTCGATCTCGGCCTTGATGCCGTCGAACGCCTCCTGGGTATCGATGTCGGTGAACGCCGCCTGGCCGGTGACCGGCACCTCGATCACCGCCTCCCCGTAGCGGCCGATCAGGTTGCGCGCCCCGATATCGCCCTCGAGCGCCATCAGGTCGGGAAAGAACCGGCGCGACCACAGCACCGGATTGCCGCGCTTGCCCTGGATGGTCGGAACCACCGCCAGCGCGCCTTGCTCAGGCGCAAAGGCGGCGATGAGCTTGTTGATCAGATCCGCATCGACTTGCGGCATGTCGCCCAAGCAGATGACTGCCCCGTCCGCGCTCGCCGGCACGGCCGCGATGCCGGCTCGCACCGAAGTACCGAGCCCCGCGGCGAAGTCGGGATTGTGCACCAGCCGCACCGGCAAGCCCACGAGCGCCGCCTCGATGCGTTCGCGCTGATGGCCGGCCACCACGATGACGGGCTTGGCGCGTGAGGCCAAGGCCTGCTCGGCGGCGATGCGCACGAGCGGCCTGCCGCCGATCTCGGCGACGAGCTTGTTGGGTCCGCCCATGCGGGTCGAGCGTCCGGCCGCCAGCACGATCGCCGCGATCGATTGCGCGCCGGCGGCCACCGGCTCGTCGCGCGGCTGCGGCCGGGTGACGATTTCCATCAACAGGCCGCCCACGCCCATGCCGGTTATGGCCTCGCGCGGCACCTCAAGCCTGGCCAGCAACCGCATGAGCACCCAATCGAATCCGTTCTCCTTGGGCGAGCGCGCGCAGCCCGGCGCGCCGACCACCGGCCGCCCCCGCGCGTCGCCGACCAGCAGCAGATTGCCGGGATCGACCGGCATGCCGAAATGCTCGATGCGTCCGCCGATAGCCTCCACCGCCGCCGGGATCACATCGCGCCGGTCGGCGATCGCAGACGCGCCGAACACGATGACGAGCTCGGCGCCTTGCTTCAGGACTTCGTCGATCGCCTTGGCGAGCGCGCCCTGCTCGTGCGGCACCCGGCGCTCCGCGATGATCGAGGCGCCGGCCGGCGCCAACCGTGCCTCCGTCACCTTCAGGGTCTTGTCCACCACCTTGCCGGCGAGCCCCGGCAATACGGTCGACACCACGCCGACCTTGGCGATGCGGTAGGGGGCGACCCGGATCAGCGGCGCCGCCGTGCGGGCAACGGCCAGCGCGCCGTCGCGCGCCGCGCGTGCCACCGCGAACGGGATGATCTTGACGGTCGCGATCATCTCGCCGGCAACGACCGGCTTGTAGGCCGGCAGCGTCGCGAAGGTGATCGACTCGTCGACCAGGTTGAGGCGGTCGATCGCGTCCTTGTCGACCACCAGCACGCCGGCCAAGTCAGCGAACAGATTGGCACGCCCGGTAAAGGCGCGATCGATGCGTGCGCCCTCGCCCGCCACCGCCGCCGCGATCTCGGCGGCGGCCACGTCCTCCGGCACATCGTCCGGCTCGAGCCGCGCCACCACGATCTCGGCGACACCGGCAGCGCGCAGCGCCGCGATCTCGGCTTTGCCGATCGCGGTTCCCTTTTTGAGCACCATGGCGTCCTTGCGGATCGAGTGCACCGCGATCCCGCCCTCGGCCTCATCGACCGGCACCGGGCCGAACTTCATGGCGCCGTCCCCGCCGGCAGCCGCAGCCGCGCCGTGATCTCGCCGATGATCGCGACCGCGATCTCAGCCGGCGAGACCGCCCCGATGGCAAGCCCGATGGGCGAATGGATGCGGGCGAGCCCGGCGTCCGCAACCCCCTGCGCCTTGAGCCGCTCGATCCGCCTGGCATGGGTCTTCTTCGAGCCGAGCGCGCCGATATAAAAGCAGTCGCGCTCGAGCGCATGGGTCAAGGCCGGATCGTCGATCTTGGGATCATGGGTGAGCGCCACGAAGGCGGTGTAGTGATCGATGGCGAGCGGCGGCAGCGCGGCGTCGGGCCAATCAGCGATCACCTTCACGTCCGGGAAACGCTCGCTGCTGGCAAAGGCCGTGCGCGGATCCACGATGGTGACGTCGTAACCGGCGAGCTTCGCCATCGGGGCCAGCGCTTGGCTGATATGCACCGCCCCGGTGATGACCAGGCGCGGCGGCGGGACGTGAACCGTGAGAAAGACGCGGCCTTGCGGGGTCTCCGCCATCCCGCTCTTGCCCATGCGCAGGTGTTTTTCCAACAGCTCCTTGAGCGGATCGCCGGCGACGTCGGCGCGCTTGACCAGGCGCTGCGCCCCGCTCTCCACGTCGGTGACGACGATCGCGGCGCGGCGGGCGGCGCGCTCGCTGTTGAGCGCCGAAAGGATGGCAAGCTTCACTTTTGCCTCGCAGGACTGTGCCTCGCAGGGACGTGCCTCGCCGAAAGCGGCGCGCGCCTTGTCACTCGACTTTCTCCAGATAGACCCGGATGGTGCCGCCGCAGGAGAGCCCCACCTTCCAGGCCGTCTCGTCGGCGACGCCGAACTCGAGCGTCTTGGGCTTGCCGTTCTCGATCACGTCGAGCGCTTCCGTCACCACCGCGCCTTCCACGCAGCCGCCCGAGACCGAGCCCAGGAAATTGCCCTGATCATCGATGATCAGGTTGGAGCCGACCGGCCGCGGCGCCGAGCCCCAGGTCTCCACCACGGTGGCAAGCACGACGCCACGCCCCGCCTTGCGCCAGTCCTCGGCCGCTCTGAGGATGTCTTCGTCCCGCGCCAGTGTGCTAATGGGTGCCTCTCGATCGACGTCAAATCGCTTGGCGCCTAATATAAGTATTGCGTGTGATTTGTCCCGGGCTTGAGCCGGGGCAGTTCCAGATTTTCAGCTCACTTGTCCCGGCCTTGAGCCGGGACCGTTCCAGATTCTCAGCTTACGTGTCCCGGCCTTGAGCCGGGACCGTTCCAGATTCGGAGTTTGGAACGGTCCTGGCTCAAGCCCGGGACAAGTTTGGCACGGCCCTCACGCCACCTTTTCCAGCCACGCCCTGGCGTCGGTGCTCTTTCCGGACAGCGCGCGAACCAGCTCGGCCATGGAGTCCAGATTGTGGATCGGGCGCAGCTCGTCAACATGGGGCAGCATGGCGCGGATGCCCTTGGCCTTGGCCTCGAAGCCGGAAAAGCGCAGCAGCGGATTGAGCCAGATGAGGCGGCGGCAGGAGCGGTGCAGGCGATCGATCTCGAAGTCGAGGCGGTCGTCGGGATCGCGCTCGAGGCCGTCGGTGATGAGGAGCACGATCGCGCCTTGGGTGAGCACGCGGCGCGCCCACAGCTTGTTGAAGACCTGAAGCGAGCTCGCGATGCGGGTGCCGCCGGACCAGTCGGGGACGCTGGCCGCGCACGCCGCCAGCGCTTCGTCGGGGTCCTTGGCCTTGAGGGCGCGGGTGACATTGGTGAGCCGCGTGCCGAACAGAAATGTCGATACCCGCTTGCGCGCATCGGTCACGGCATGGAGGAAATGCAGGAACAGCCGCGTGTACTGGCTCATGGAGCCGGAAATATCGATGAGCGCCACGATCGGCGGCGGCCGGCGGCGCAGGCCCAGATATTTGAGATCGATCACCGCGCCGCCGGCCTTGAGGCTCGCACGCAGCGTGCGGCGCATGTCGATCAGGCGGCCGTGACGATCGGGCTTGAGCCGCCGCGTCCTCACCTGGTCGAGCGCCAGCACCAGCCGCCCGATCGCGGCCTTGGCGGCGGCGATCTCGGCGGCCGACATCTGGGCGAAATCCTTCTTCTGCAGCACTTCGCGATCGGACACCGTGAGGCGGGCGTCGGTCTCGACCTCGCGGGCGTCGCGGTCGAGCTCGCGCAGGCGCGCGAACAGCGCCTCCTCGACGCGCTGCGCCCCGGGCTTGGGTTGACCGGGCGCGGCCGGCGGCGCCTGCGGCAGCAGCGACGCCATCAGCTTGTCCAGGAAAGCGCGCTTGCGAAAGAAGATGTGGAACGCCTGATCGAACAGAAGCGAATGCTCGTGCCGCTTCACGAACACAGCGTGGAGCGTCCAGTAGAAATCCTCGCGCGTGCCGATACCGGCGGCCTCGAGCGCCGCCAGCGCGTCGAGCACGGTGCCGGAGCCGATCGGAATACCGGCCGCCCGCAACGCGCGGGCGAAGTAGAGGATATTCTCCGCAAGCTGTCCCGCCGGCGCCGGCATGCTCACTCCGCCGCCCGCAAGCTCGCGCGCAGCTCCTCGAGCAGCTCCGTGGTCTTGCCGCCGTCGATGCGGGCGATGTCGTCCTGGTATTTAAGGAGGACGCCGAGCGTGTCGGCGACGGTCGCCGGATCGAGCGCGACGACGTCGAGCTCGGAGAGCGCGGAGGCCCAGTCGAGGGTTTCGGCAACGCCCGGGGCCTTGAACAGGTCCTGCTTGCGCAAGGACTGCACGAAATGCACCACCTGCTCGGACAGCGCGGCGCCGATGCCCGGTACTTTCGTCCGCACGATCGCCAATTCCCGCTCGGCATTCGGATAGCCGACCCAGTGGTAGAGGCAGCGGCGCTTGATCGCGTCGTGGATCTCGCGGGTGCGGTTGGAGGTGATCACCACGATCGGAGGATGCGCGGCCTTGACCGTGCCGAGCTCCGGCACCGTCACCTGGAAATCGGCCAGCACCTCGAGCAGGAAGGCCTCGAACGCCTCGTCGGCGCGATCGAGCTCGTCGATCAGCAGCACCGGCGCCCCGGCCGGATCCGGCTCGAGCGCCTGCAGGAGCGGCCGCTTGATCAGGAAGCGCTCGGAGAAGACATCGTGCTCCAGCCGCTCGCGATCGTGCTCGCCCTGCGCCTCCGCCACCCGGATGGCGATCATCTGGGCGGCATAGTTCCATTCGTAGACCGCCGCCGCCACATCGAGCCCCTCGTAGCATTGCAGGCGGATGAGCCGCCGCCCGAGCGTGGCGGAGAGCACCTTGGCGATCTCGGTCTTGCCGACGCCGGCCTCGCCCTCGAGAAAGAGCGGACGCCCCATCTTGAGCGCGAGAAACAGGACGGTCGCAAGCGAGCGGTCGGCCAGATAGTCGGCCGCTGCCAGGAGCGCGAGAGTCGCGTCGATCGAGGCCGGCGGCGATTTGGCGGTGGGTTTGGTCATGAGCGGCAATCTAGCTGGTCGCGGCCATCGTGTCCCGGGCACGGCACCGCGGGGTGGCATTGCGCCCATCCGGAAGTGCCCGTGGCGCGGCCCTACTCTTAACCTCCCCCTGAAAGGGCGAGGTCGACCCGCGCAGCGGGTCGGGTGGCGGTCACGCCAAGCAACAAGCACCGCATCCGTGGGGAGGCGGGACCCCCACCCGGCGCCTTCGGCGCCACCCTCCCCCTTTCAGGGGGAGGGATTCTCCCGTTCAGGTGCCGGCCACGGCGGCGGCGACGGCGCGGCGGGCCAGCACGCCGACCAGGTGGGCGCGGTATTCGGCGCTGCCGTGGATGTCGCTGCCCATGCCCTCGGCCGGGATCGAAAGCCCCTCCAGGGATTTCGCGCCGAAGCGCTTCTTGAGCGCCTCCTCGAAGGCGGCGACGCGGAACACGCCGTTGGCGCCGGCGCCGGTCACCGCCACGCGGATTTCCGAGCTGCGCTTGGACACGAACACGCCGACAAGCGCGTAGCGCGACGCCGGATTGGGAAACTTCACATAGGCCGCCTTCTGCGGCGTCGGGAACATCACCTTGGTGATGATCTCGTCGTTGGCGAGCGCGGTCTCGAACAGGCCCTTGAAGAAATCATCCGCCTTGATGCGCCGCTTGTTGGTCACGATGGTGGCGCCGAGACCGAGGCAAGCGGCCGGATAGTCGGCGTTGGGATCATTGTTGGCGACCGAGCCGCCGATGGTGCCGCGGTGGCGCACGGCCGGATCGCCGATGCGGGTTGCCAGCGCGGCGAGCGCCGGGATGGCCTGCTGCACCAGCGGCGAAGTGGCCACATCGGCGTGCGGCGTCATCGCTCCGATGATCACGGAGCGGCCCTTGACCTCGATGCCGCTGAGCCCTTCGATCTTCGACATGTCGATGATCAGGGGGGGACCGGCCAGGCGCAATTTCATGGTCGGGATCAGGGTGTGGCCGCCGGCCAGGAGCTTGGCGTTCTCGTGCTTGGCCAACAGGCTCGCCGCCTGCCGCACGGTCGTCGGCCGGTGATAGGTGAATGCGTACATTTTCGTTCTCCGAAAGCTTGCCGTCCTGAGCTTAGATTGTTCAAGCCGCCGCCGCGCGCTGCGTGCTTACCTTCTGCAAGGCCGACCACACCGATTGGGCCGTGGCCGGCATCGCCAAGGCCTCGGTGCCGATCGCGTTGGTGAGCGCATTGATCACCGCGGCCGGCGCCGCGATGGCGCCGGCTTCGCCGCAGCCTTTGATGCCGAGCGGGTTCGACGGGCTTAAGGTCATGGTCGTCGCCACCTTGAAGCTCGGCAGATTGTCCGCGCGCGGCATGCAGTAGTCCATCAGCGAGCCGGTGACGAGCTGGCCGTCCCGGTCGTAGACCGCGCCTTCGAGCAGCGCCTGGCCGATGCCCTGCGCGACGCCGCCATGCACCTGGCCTTCGACGATCATCGGATTGACCAGCGTGCCGAAATCATCGACCGCGGTCCAGGCGACGACGGCGCTCGCGCCGGTCTGCGGATCGACCTCGACCTCGCAGATATGGCAGCCGGCCGGAAACGTGAAATTGACCGGATCGTAGAAGGCGCCCTCCTTCAGCCCCGGCTCCAGCTCCTGGCCGGAGAACTTGTGCGCCA
>DASXXS010000104.1:0-1857 GCA_036502925.1 Xanthobacteraceae bacterium | reverse complement strand
GACAGCCCCTCTACGAGTCGTCCCTGCGAAAGCAGGGACCCATACTCCGTGGCTTATCGATCGGCTGCGGTGTATGGGTCCCGGCTCCCTAAGCGCGTTCACGCGCGTCTTCGACGCGCTATGGGCCGGGACGACAGAGACTGCGATTCCTTCACACGCTCGCACGCGGGGACCCATACGCCGCAGCCGATCCCGCTGGGCGGGAGTAGATCGAGAGGACACGGTGTATGGGTCCCTGCTTCCGCAGGGACGACAGCGAGGAGGCGCGACCCTCCGGGCCTGGAGCGAACAGTTGCCTTGACTCCCCGCCCCCGCCTCCCTACGTTCCGCGCGCTCACTTGAGAGCCGTCATCATCGACCCGCCGACCGGTCCAGCAGGGGCCGGAGGCAACCGCCCGACAGCGCGATGCGCCCTCGGGCGCCAAACCTGTTTGTTGCAACAGCTTTCGAGACCGCCATGTTCGAATCACTCTCGGAAAAGCTCGGCGGCATCCTGGATCGTCTGACCCGGCGCGGCGCGCTCGGCGAAGCGGACGTGGACGCGGCGCTGCGCGAGGTTCGCCGCGCGCTGCTCGAAGCCGATGTGGCGCTCGACGTGGTGCGCGCGTTCAGCGACCAGGTGCGCCGCCATGCGGTAGGGGTCGAGGTGGTGAAATCGGTCACCCCCGGCCAGCTGGTGGTGAAGATCGTGCACGACCAGCTGATCGAGACGCTGGGCGCCACCGCCTCGCCGATCGACCTCAATGCGCCCGCCCCGGTCGCCATCATGATGGTGGGCCTGCAGGGCTCGGGCAAGACCACCACCACCGCCAAGCTCGCCAAGCGGCTCACCGAGCAGGGCAAGCAGAGGGTGCTGATGGCCTCGCTGGACGTGCGCCGCCCGGCCGCCATGGAGCAGCTGGCGGTGCTCGGCCGCCAGGTCGGGGTCGAGACGCTCCCGATCGTGGAGGGGCAGGCGCCGGCCCAGATCGCGCAGCGGGCGCTGCAGGCCGGCCGGCTCGGCAGCTATGACGTGGTGCTGCTCGACACCGCCGGCCGCACCACCCTCGACGACGCCATGATGGAGGAGGCGGCCGCGGTCAAGCGGACCGCCAATCCGCATGAGGTTCTGCTGGTCGCCGACAGCCTGACCGGCCAGGACGCCGTCAATCTGGCGCGCGCGTTCAACGAGCGCGTCGGTCTCACCGGCATCGTTCTCACCCGCATCGACGGCGACGGCCGCGGCGGCGCCGCGCTCTCCATGCGGGCGGTGACCGGCAAGCCGATCAAGCTCATGGGCACCGGCGAGAAGCTCGATGCGCTCGAGGACTTTCATCCGGGGCGCATCGCCGACCGCATTCTCGGCATGGGCGACATCGTGTCGCTGGTGGAGAAAGCCGCCGCCACCATCGACGCCGAGAAGGCGGCGCGCGTGGCCGAGCGCATGCGCAAGGGCGCGTTCGATCTCAACGATCTGCGCGAGCAGCTCATGCAGATGCAGCAGATGGGCGGCATGAGCGGGCTCATGGGCATGCTGCCCGGCGTCGCCAAGATGAAGAACCAGCTCAGCGCCGCCAATCTCGACGAGCGCGTGCTCAAGCGCCAGGTCGCGGCGATCGATTCGATGACCGCGCAGGAGCGCCGGCACCCCGACCTTCTCAAGGCGAGCCGCAAGAAGCGCATCGCGGCCGGCTCCGGCACCAAGGTCGAGGACATCAACCGCATGCTCAAGATGCATCGCACCATGGCGGACGTCATGAAGGCGATGGGCGGCGGCAAGCGCGGCCCGATGGCGGGGATCGCCAACATGCTGGGGCTCGGCGCCGGCATGCCGAGCCCGGAGCAGATGGCCAAGCTCGCGGAAAAAACGCCCGGCGG
>DASXXS010000103.1:0-5314 GCA_036502925.1 Xanthobacteraceae bacterium | reverse complement strand
CCTTATAGGCCTCGAACCGGCGCCGCATCATGGCGGCGAGCGAACCGGCGGGCGGTGGGCTCGGCTGAGTCGCTTGCTCTGACCCCTGCTGTGATCCTTGATTGGGCCATTGCAGCGGCGAGAACGTGAGCGCCGGCGAGCCGGCGAGGTCGCCGGGCA
This sequence comes from Xanthobacteraceae bacterium, assembly GCA_036502925.1. Classification (GTDB taxonomy): domain Bacteria; phylum Pseudomonadota; class Alphaproteobacteria; order Rhizobiales; family Xanthobacteraceae; genus VAZQ01. Next base: position 5,155 of record DASXXS010000103.1, on the reverse strand, counting down.
GGAGAAAGCGGCCGGGCGGCAACAGGCTCATGGCATAACGCTCATCCCGGCAGGCCTTGAGATATCTGGTGAACAGCGCCGCCGCCCGCAGCGCCGCCTGCTCGTCTTCCGGACCCAGCGCATCGAGGGTCGCCAGATAGTCGCGCCATGGGGCCGCGATCTGCGCGCGCGGCGCCTGCGCGGACAGCTCGAGGCTCTCGGCGGACCATTGCTGGTAGCTCTTGCCGAGCAGCGGCAGATCGAGCAGCCATTCGCCCGGGTAGTCGACGATATCGATGGTCAGGGTCCGGGAGGCGCCGCGTTGCGACTGGTAGTCGATGACCAGGCGCAGCTCGCTGATATGGTCGGTCGATTCCGGCCAGCGGCGCTCGTCCACCAGCGCGCGCACATTGCCTTCGTAGTCGAAACGCGGCACCGCATCGTCGGGCTGCGGGGCGAGCCGGGTGCGCGCGATGCGGCCGCTCGCCAGCGGCTCAAAAACCGGGAAACGGCCGCCCTGCGTCAAGCCATGCACCAGCGCGGTGATGAAGACGGTCTTGCCGGAATGGGACAGGCCGGTGACCCCGAGCCGGATGGTCGGGCTGAACAGGTGCTGGCCAAATTCGGCCAGCGCGCGGGCCGCAAGCCGGGCCTCGGCCAGGATGTCAACGAGCGCATGCGGCATCGGAAGGCGGGCGTGAAACCCTGCGGGCGGGCCGCCCCGGGGACTGGCCCTAAAATCTGCATCCGGGCCCGCGACCGCAAGGAGGCGGAGCCGCTTTTCGGCGCGCGACACGGCCCTTTCCTGTCCCGGGCTTGACCCGGGACCGTTCCGCTCGCGGAGATTGGAACGGTCCCTTCCTGTCCCGGGCTTGACCCGGGACCGTTCCAGATTCATGCGTTTGGAACGGTCCCGGCTCAAGGCTGGGACAAGATAGGAAGGTTCAGGCGGACGCGATCTCGCTGATCCTGTCGTTCGCGTCGGCCGCAGGCTGCTCCGCATCGGCGGCATGCACGCCGAGAACTCCCTCCGCGACCAGCTCCTCGATCAGCTTGGGCTCGCAACCAAGCTCGTTGGCGATATCGGTGCTGTGCTCGCCGACGCGCGGAATATCGAGGCGCTTTTTCAAGCGCTGCCCATCCATCTCGATCGGCAAGGCCGGAATCGGCGTGCTGCCGCCCTGGGGCAGCGCAACCGAGACCATGGCGCCGGGGCACGCCAAATGCGGGTCGTCGAGCAATTCATCGGGGCGCCGGATCGGCGCAAACCCGATATTGGCCGCCTCGCAGACGCGGCTGATCTCCGCCCGGGTGAGGGTCTTGAACAGCTCGCGCAGGCTCGCCAGCAGGCGCTCGCGGGCCGCGACCCGCAGCGGATTGGTCGCGAGCGTCGCATCCGCCAGCAGCGCGCGCTGGCCGAAAGCCTCGCAGAAGGCACGCCACTGGGTGTCCGTGACCACCGCGATGAAAATCTGCTGGCCATCAGCGGTATCGAACACGTCGTAGATGCCCCAGGCGGAGGTGCGCGCCGGCATCGGTGTCGCCGGCTTGCCGGTGACGGCGAATTGCGCCATGTGCGGCGAGACCAGAAAGGCATTGTTCTCGAACAGCGCGCTGCGCACCAGCTGGCCGCGGCCGGTTCGCTGCCGCTCCTGCAGCGCCGCCAGGATGCCGATCACGGCGAACATCCCGCCCATGATGTCGTTGACCGGAGCGCCGGCGCGCAGCGGGCGTCCAGGCGGTCCGGTCATATAGGCGAGCCCGCCCATCATCTGCACCACCTCGTCGAGCGCGGCGCGATTTTCGTAAGGGCCGGACAGAAAACCTTTGAGCGAGCAGTAGATGAGAGCGGGATTCTCCGGCTGCAACGCCTCGTAGCCGAGGCCAAGCTTATCGAGCGCGCCGGGCCGGAAGTTTTCCGTGAGCACGTCCGCGTGCGCGATCAGCCGCCGGGCGAAAAGGAGGCCCTTGGGCGATTTGACGTCGAGCGCCAGGCTGCGCTTGTTGCGATTGAAAGCCTGGAAGAAGCCGGCTCCCGAACCGGGCAGCCGCCGCGTATTGTCGCCCTCCCCGACCGGCTCGACCTTGATCACATCGGCGCCGAGGTCGCCGAGCACCAGCCCGCAACTCGGCCCCATGACCATATGGGAGAACTCGACGACGCGGATGCCGGCCAGCGGAAGCGTCATGCCGCCCTCCGGCCCGATGCCGGCGCAAATCCCTTGGGCAGGCCGGCCTGCGGCAGGTAGCCGTAGAGCGTCTCGCCCGGCAGCGCCTCGGCCAGGACCGCGCGCGCCGCCAGCAGGCGATCAAGGTCGATGCCGGTGGAGAGCCCCATGGATTCGAGCAGGAAGACCAGATCTTCGGTCACGATATTGCCGGTGGCGCCGGGCGCGTAGGGGCAGCCGCCGATGCCGCCCTGCGAGGAATCGAAGGTCGTCACGCCGGCATCGAGCGCCGCCACCACATTGGCGAGCCCCTGCCCGCGCGTATTATGCAGATGCGCGCCGCCGCTCTTGGCGCCGATCGCCTGGCGCAGACGCGTGAACAGGCGCTTGATCTGCGCCGGATTGGCATAGCCGACGGTGTCGGCCAGGTTGACGGTGTCGACGCCGCATTCCGCCATGGTGACGGCCATGCGTAGCGTATCGTCCTCGGGCACCGTTCCCTGAATGGTGCAGCCGAACGCCGTCGCGAGCCCGGCATCCACCTGGACGGACGGGTAGGCTTGGTTCCGCAGCGCCACGATGGCGCGCACGTCCGCGATAATATCGGCGTGGGTCTTGCGAATGTTGCTGAGCGAATGCGGTTCGCTGACCGAAACCGGAATCGTGATGAGATGGGCGCCGGCCTCGAAGGCGCGCTGTGCATATTTGAAATTCGGCACCAGCACGACCACGCGCAGGCCCGGAATCTTCAGCGCATGCGCGACCACCTCCGCGCAGTCCGCCATCTGAGGCAGCGCGCGCGGCGACACGAACGAGCCGACCTCGATCTCGCGCAACCCGGCCTGCGCCAGCGCCGCGATCCAGCGCTGCTTGCCGGCCGTCGGCATGATGCGCTTGATGCTCTGCAGACCGTCGCGCGGGCCGACCTCGCTCACCAATATGTCCATGCGGGCTCCATTCTTTCGCATGGAACATATCATCATTTGCCGGAACGGCAGGCAAGAAATCGCCGGGACAAGGCCCGGCGATGACATTGGATTTTATCGGAAACGGCTCTACGCGCGGCAAACGGAGAGCGGGGCGACCGGCCGATGCCGATTTAGGAACTTCATGAGCACGCCCTAATCGATCTCATCGACGATCTTGTTCTCCTTGGGATCGACGATGACGATCTTGCCGTCCTCGACAAAGAACAAGTGCGATTTGACTTGAGGAACCTTCTCGGCGACCACCTGAGGCATGGGATTGAGATTGATCGTGGCCGGCACCGTGGCCCCGACGGTGGTCTCGACCTTCTGCGCGGGTGGCGAAATGTTGAGGTCCTTGATGATTTCCTTGATCACGTGGCGCTGCTCAAGGGTGAGGTTGATCTTCGGCTGAACGGGTACGGTGGGCGCCTGGGCGGGCGCTGCGGGGGTTTGGCCGCGAGCCGGCACGTTCGTGCCCGGCAAGGCTACTGAAAGCGCCAGCGTCATCGCTGACGCGACGGCGACTGAGACAATTGAATTCGTTTTCATCGTGGAATTCGTTTTCATCGCGGCCTCCATCATCGCAGGGCCGACCGGCTGGGCGGTTACCTGAAATGGCGGTTACAGGAACTTCTCCCAGAAGTGATCCGGGACGCTCGCGACCACCCATTGAACGCCGCGCGAGAACAGCCCGGCCACCACGACGAATACGAGGACCCCAAACGCGGTAACCGCCATCGTCCAAAATGCGGCGGCGATTCTTCCGAACGCCGCCAGAGCGCGTCGAAACATCACAGCGAGCAGCGCGACCAGAATGGCCATCGCGATCAGGCCGACCGCCATCTTCCAAGCCGGCAGGTTTGCCCACGACAGGTTGAAGGCGGAAACGATCTGCGACCATGACCAGTCCCACAGGACCTCGATCGTCTGCAAGAACCAAGCGAAACCTTGGAGAATGAGCCGTAGCAATTGATGGATTGACTGATTCATGGCAGGCGCCTCCGCCGACGTGCGGGTCCCCGGCGAATAAGTTAACTCGCCATCTCGGGTTCTGGTTCCCTCCCCCGCGCCGATTGCAGGCTCGATTCGGGTAGCAGCCTTGACAGTCGATCGCTCGTATCGATCGACTGCCGTTCGGCGCCCGCTACGCCCCAGATGGACATCCGGGCGAGCGGGGGTTACTGAATCGCCCACGCACATTCCGGCCGAGGTGCCAAGATGAACAAGCCCATGACGGAACATCCCAAGCTCCTGCTCGATCCTTACGGCAGCTGGGCGGCGCAGGAAGGCGTCCCGGTCGTGGAGGATTTCGGCGTCGACCTGATCAAGGTGCCGACCGCGCCCTGGCCGCGCTTCGGGGTCGAGGGCGCGATCGTCAACCTCAAGGGCCGCGGCGACTTCGTGTCGATCTTCGTGCTCGATCTCGCGCCCGGCGCCGAGACCGCGCCGCAGCGGCATCTTTACGAGGAAGTCGTCTACGTGCTGTCGGGCTTCGGCAGCACCACCGTCGAATTGAGCGACGGCCGCACCCACGGCTTCGAATGGGGGCCCAAGAGCCTGTTCGCGCTGCCGCTCAATGCCCGCTACCAGCACTTCAACACCAGCGGCAAGGAGCGCGCCCGCCTCGCCTCCACCAACAATCTCGCCATGATGCTGAATCTCTTTCACAACGAGGCCTTCATCTTCGACAACGCCTACGAGTTTCCCGAGCGCCAGGGCGCGCAGAAATCCTTCAGCGGCGAAGGCGAGTTCATCCCGGTGCGGCCGGGGCGCAACATGTGGGAGACGAACTTCGTCCCCGATCTTGCGGCCTTCGAGCTCAAGACCTGGGAGGCGCGCGGCGCCGGCGGCTCCAACATGATGTTCGTGCTGGCCGACGGCACCATGCATGCCCACATCTCGCAGATGCCGGTCGGCACCTACAAGAAGGGACATCGTCACGGCCCCGACTTCCACGTCTACGCCGTCACCGGCCAGGGCTATTCGTTGCTGTGGTACGACATCGCCAAGGATCTGGTGCGGGTCGACTGGCGGCATGGC
>DASXXS010000102.1:0-34309 GCA_036502925.1 Xanthobacteraceae bacterium | reverse complement strand
GCCGGCGGGCGAGGCGGCCCCGGCTCCGCCGCGTGGAGCCGGTGTGACAAAGGGCGACAAGCTGCCCGGCACGATCGGCGGCGCTTTGCGGGCGGCCGCGGCCGAGGGCGATCCCGCCGCCGAATACGAGATCGGCCTGCGCTATTCCGAAGGGCGCGGGATGCCGCAGAATTTGGCCGAGGCCGCGGATTGGTTCGACCGTGCCGCCAAACAAGGGCTTGCGCCGGCGCAATTTAGATTGGGCGGATTCTATGAGAAGGGGTTCGGGGTGAAAAAAGACCTCGACGCCGCCCGCCGGCTCTATTCGGCCGCGGCGGAGGCCGGCAATGCCACGGCCATGCACAATCTCGCCGTGCTCTATTCCGAGGGCATCGACGGCAAGCCCGATTACCAGAATGCCGCCAAATGGTTCCGCAAAGCGGCCGATTACGGCCTCAGCGACAGCCAATACAACCTTGGAATTCTGTATGGGCGCGGGATCGGCGTGGAGCCGGACCTGGCCGAGGCCTACAAATGGTTCACGCTGGCGGCGCGCGATGGCGACAAGGAATCGGCCGCCAAACGTGACCAGGTGGGCGGCCGCCTGGACCGGCAGTCGCTGGCGGCGGCAAAGCTCGCAGCCGAGTCCTGGACACCCCGCGAGCAGCCCCGGGCAGCCACGCAGGCCGCCATCCCGGCCGGCGGCTGGGACAACGTCGCCGCGCCGCCGCCCGGCAATCCGAAGCCGCGCGATTCCGGGCCCAATCCCGGGCCTGTGTCCGGCCTTTCGGCCGCGTCCGCCACGCGCTGAAACACCCGGACGGCTGCCCCGATTCGCGAGCCTTATCGGGGCAATTTCGCGGCCCGGAAACCGGTTTCCACTTTTCCTGAAAATGCTTTATCGCTGGACTCCGGTGCTGGGCCGCATCCCCCCGACCCGCCTCGATTGTTCCTGGATCGCTTGAACCGTTGGACAATTCCAGTGGAGATTTATCTTCCGATCGCCGACCTGCCGGTGAACGTCTTTCTCATCCTGGGGATGGGGCTTGCGGTCGGCTTCATCTCCGGCATGTTCGGCATCGGCGGCGGATTTCTGATGACGCCGCTGCTGATCTTCCTCGGCATCTCGCCGGCGGTGGCGGTGGCGACCGTCTCCAGCCACATCGCGGCATCCTCGTGCTCGGGGGCGATCAGCTATTGGCGGCGGCGAACGATCGACGTGCCGCTCGCCGGCTTGCTGCTCGCCGGCGGCATTGCCGGCACCGCCTCCGGCGTGTGGCTGTTCACGATGCTGCGCTCGATCGGCCAGCTCGATATCACGATCGGCCTCTCCTACGTATTGCTGCTCGGCATCGTCGGCAGCCTGATGGTGTTCGAGAGCGTGCGCGCGATCGTGCGCGCGCACCAGGGCAAGCCGGTCGAATTGCGCCGGCCGGGCAGCCACACCTGGATTCACGGACTGCCGCTCAAGCTGCGGTTCAAGCGCTCGCGCATCTATGTCTCGGCGGTTCCGGTGCTGGCGATCGGATACATCATCGGTTTTGTCGGCGCGGTCATGGGCATCGGCGGCGGCTTCCTGCTGGTGCCGATGCTGATCTACCTTCTGCGCGTTCCGACCGTGACGGTCATCGGGACATCGATGGTGCTGACCTTGGTGACCATGGCATCAGCGACCGTGATGCATGCGGCGACCAATCATCTCGTCGATGCCGTGCTGGCGCTGTTCCTGATGGTCGGAGGCGTCACCGGCGCCCAGTTCGGGGCGCGGGCCGGACACCGCATCAGCGGCGAGCGGCTGCGGCTCCTGCTCGGTCTTCTGGTCTTGGCGGTCGGAATCCGGTTCGGGCTCGATCTCACGCTGCCGCCGGAGAATCTCTTCTCGCTGCGGCCGCTGGAGGGCGGCTGATGATCCGGCCGGCGCCGCTGATCCTGCTCGCCGCAACCGTCACGGCGGCGGCGCCGCCGGCGGCCGCCGAGCGGCTGGTCACATCGCTATCCGAGCACCGCGTGATGGTGACATCGAGCTTCAACGGCAGCGAGGTCGTGCTGTTCGGCGGCATCGAGCGCGACACCGGCGTCCTGCCGCTGCGCGGCAATTACGATGTCGCCGTCACCGTGATCGGGCCGCGCCAGACCGTCGTCACCTTCCGCAAGGAGCGGGTGCTCGGTATCTGGGTCAATTACGAGTCGCGCGTGTTCGAGAACGCGCCTTCCTACCTGGCGGTGCTGACCAACCGGCCGCTCGAAGCGATCACCGGCGCCGGCACGCTTCGCCGCCTGCAGCTCGGGCTCGACAATATCGCCCTGCCGCAGCGCATCGACTCCGCGGCCGCCGATGACGTGCCCGGCGAAACGTTCCGCAAGGCGTTTTTGAAGCTCAAGGACGAGCACGGTCTCTACCGGCAGGAATCGAACGGCGTCACCTTTCTCACGCCCGCGTTGTTCCGGGCCTCGATCGCGCTGCCGGCCGAGGTGCCGACCGGAACCTACGAGATCGAGGCGATGCTGTTCGCTGACGGCATGATGCTCGCACGCACGCCCTCGGCGCTCGAAATCTACAAGGCCGGGTTCGAGCAGTTCGTCACCTCGAGCGCGCAGAATCACGGCGTGCTCTACGGCCTTGCCACCTCCATGATGGCGGTCCTGACCGGCTGGTTCGCCTCGGTGGTGTTCCGCCGTGAGTGAGGGTTCTTCAATCCGCCAGGCAGCGGCTTGCAAACCAGCGCGCGAACGGCGCGGGCAACAGTTCCGGCGCCGATGAAGCTTCGAGACTGGACGCGCTCCAGAGTAAGCCCCGGACTTGCATCCGCTCGAGCCAAGCTAGACCAAGTCCAAGAGCACCAAGAGAATGCCGAACGAGGCCACGCTCCAGACCACGGTGCGGATCACCGGGAGACCCGCCGCATAGATCGGCAGGTAGAGGGCGCGGGCATAGAAATAGATCTGCGAGCCCCACACCGCCATCCAGCCGTGCCGGTTGGTGGCATCGGCGATCAGCACCGCGGCGGTAAACAGGGGAAATGTCTCCAGGAAATTATGCTGGGCGCGTTGCAGGCGGCTGGCCATGACCTCGAGCGGCGGCATCGGGGCGTCGCGCGCGCTCAAGTTCCATTTGGATCCGTATTGATGGGTGGTGGCGATCGCGCTCACGATGATGTGCACAAATCCCAGCACCACGCTCAGCGCCAGCATCAACAATTCCGGTGTCATCCCGCTTTGCGACCTGCGCCGCCTCCCTTCGACACGTTTTCTTGATCGTTGTTAGCATGCGGCCGCAACGACCAACAGGCCGGGCACCGGCTCGCTCCTTTCGGTGCGGGTGGCAACCTCGGCCAGATGGGGGAGCCGCAGGCCCGCGCCCGCCACGGCGGCGCGGACGTGCGCGGCGCCGTGAGCGTAACGCAGACTCTCGCGCAGCAGCACCCCGTCGCCGGCATGGGTTTCGACCGTGAAGCCGAACCGGCCGCCCGCCGCCAGCACGCGGCTCACCGCAGCCGCGACGACTGCCAAATCCGCCAGGTAGACCAGGACATCGGCCGCCACGACCAGATCGTAGCGCGCCTGCGCGGCCGCCTCGGCATCGAGAAACTCAACGAGCTCGCCGGTCTCGAGCCGGTCATAGAGCGCCTTGCGCCGCGCCGCATCGATCATGGCGGCGGAGATATCCACCCCGGTGAGACGATCGACCCGGTCGCGGAAGGCCGCGCCGGCAAGCCCGGTGCCGCAGCCCAGATCGAGCATGGAAGCAAACCGGACCTGCCGGTCGGCGGAGCTTGCGGAGCCAGCGACCGCGTCCAGCAACAATTGCGGGCCGCGGTAATCGAGATGCTGCAGCAGGCTCTCCTCGAAACGCGGGGCGTGCTGATCGAACAGCCGCCGGACATGCCGCTGCGTCAGGGCAGGCGTGGCCTCGCCCATGCCGAGCCGCGCCAGGCGCAGGCGAGCCCCATGATAGTCCTGCGGATCGGCATCGCTGGCGGCCACAAAGGCGGCGATGGCGCGCGCGCGATCGCCCTCGGTCTCGCGGATGTCGCCGAGCGCAAACCAGGCAGCCGCAAAGGCCGGCGCGGTCTCCAGCGCCTGCTCGAGAATCTCCGCCGCGCCCGCCCGGTCGCCGCGGGCAAGAAAGTCCAGCGCCCATTGATAACGCCGGTCGGCGATCAGGTCGCCGGAGGAGACGAGGAGAGGACCGGTTTGCATGCCATGCTCATCGACGCCAAAACCCATGCCCGCAAGGGCTCAACCAAGCTCGCAGCCGCGCAGCCGCACCTTTGCATTGTCGCATTTTCGGACGGAAAACCGGATTCCACCCCCGCTGGAGTTTATCATCGGGCCGGCCTTCGGCCGGACCCGTTGGCAAGGGCAAGCTTTTCCTGAAAATGCTCCGACATATCTAAGGCCAATGCGCGCCGAAGACATTCTCCTGCCGACCCCCGCCGGCCTCTGGTGCCGGCTGGGCCGCTTCCATATCGACCCGACCCGGCCGGTCGACAAGGCGGTGATCACGCACGGCCATTCCGACCATGCCCGGCCCGGCCACGGCAGCGTCTTGGCCACCCGGGAGACGCTCGACCTCATGGGGCTGCGCTATGGCGGCAATTTCGCCGGCACCGTGCAGGCTATCCGCTACGGCGAAAGCCTCAACATCGGCGGCGCCACCGTGACGTTTCATCCCGCCGGCCATGTGCTGGGCTCGGCGCAGATCGAGGTCGAGCACGAAGGCCTGCGGATCGTGGCGTCCGGCGATTACAAGGACGTGGCCGATCCGACCTGCACGCCGTTCGAGCTGGTCAAATGCGATGTCTTCATCACCGAGGCGACCTTCGGCCTGCCGGTGTTTCGCCACGGCGATCCCGATGCCGAGATCGCCAAGCTCCTGAAATCGGTGGCGCTGTTTCCCGAGCGCGCGCATCTCGTCGGCGCCTATGCGCTCGGCAAGGCGCAGCGCGTCATCGCGCTGATCCGCCAGGCCGGCTACGAGCGGCCGATCTACCTGCATGGCGCGCTCGCGAGCATCACGCGCTACTACCAAAGCCGCGGCATCGCGCTCGGCGAGCTGCGGGCGGCCCGCGATGCCGGCAAGGCGGAGCTCGCCGGCGCCGTGGTGCTGTGTCCGCCCGCCGCGCTCAACGAGCTCTGGTCGCGCCGCTTCCCCGATCCGGTCACGGCCTTTGCGTCGGGCTGGATGCGGGTGCGTGCACGCGGACGCCAGCGCGGCATCGCGCTGCCGCTGGTCATCTCCGATCATGCCGATTGGGACGGGCTCACCGCCACCATCGCGGCGACCGGCGCGGCCGAAGTCTGGGTCACGCACGGGCAGGAGGATGCGCTGGTGTATTTCAGCACGACCCATGGGCTCAAGGCGCGGCCGCTCGCGCTGGCCGGCTATGGCGAGGAGGATGAAGCCGACGGCGCCGCCGAGCCTGGCGAGCCGCCATGAACCGCTTCGCGCAACTGCTCGACCGTCTCGGCTACGAGCCCGGCCGCAACAACAAGCTGCGGCTGATGACCGAATATTTCCGCACCGTCCCGGATCCCGAGCGCGGATGGGCGCTCGCCGCCTTGACCGGCGCCCTGACGTTCCAGCATGCCAAGCCCGGCATCATCCGGGCGCTGATCGCGCAGCGCACCGATGCGGTGCTGTTCGAATTGTCCTACGACTATGTGGGCGACCTGTCCGAGACCGTCGCGCTGATGTGGCCCGCACCGCAACAGCGGATCGATCCCGACGCCGCCTCGCCTGCGCTCTCGAGCGTGATCCGCACGCTCGCCACGCTCGGCAAGTCCGAGCTGCCGGGCCAGCTCGCGCGCTGGCTCGACGCGCTCGATGAGACCGGACGCTGGGCGCTGTTGAAGCTCGTCACCGGCGGCCTGCGCATCGGGGTGTCGGCGCGGCTCGCCAAGACCGCGGCAGCTGCGCTCGGCGGCCGGGATGCGCAGGAGATCGAGCTGATCTGGCCGGGACTGGCGCCGCCCTATGTGGAGCTGTTCGCCTGGCTCGAAGGCCGCGCCGAGAAGCCCTTGAGCCGCGACCCGGTTCCGTTCCGGCCCGCCATGCTGGCGCATGCCATCGATGACGGCGAGCTGGCGGCGCTCGATCCCGCCGACTTCCTGGCGGAATGGAAATGGGACGGCATCCGGGTGCAGGCGGTCGCGGCGCGCGGCGGCGACGACGCCGGGATGGCGCGGCTCTATTCGCGCACCGGCGAGGACATTTCCAGCGGCTTTCCAGACCTGATCGGGGCCATGCGCTTCACCGGCGCGATCGACGGAGAGTTGCTGGTCGTGCGCGAGGCGCGCGTGCAGAGCTTCAACGTGCTGCAGCAGCGCCTCAATCGCAAGACCGTTACGCCCAAGCTGCTCGCCGAGTTTCCGATCCGTCTGCGCGCCTATGATCTCCTGGTCGAGGGCGCGACCGATCTGCGCGAGCGACCGTTCGCGGAGCGCCGCGCCCGGCTCGAGGACTTCGTGACGCGCCTGCACGAGCCGCGCATCGATCTTTCCCCGCTGGTGCCGTTTCGAACCTGGGACGAGCTCGCCGCCGCGCATGCCGATCCGGCGCTCGCCGGCGCCGATGCTGACGCGGTGGAAGGCATCATGCTCAAGCGCCGCGACGCGCCGTATGTGCCGGGCCGGCCCAAGGGACCGTGGTGGAAATGGAAGCGCGATCCGTTCATCGTCGATGCCGTGCTGATGTATGCCCAGCGCGGGCACGGCAAGCGCTCGTCCTACTATTCCGACTATACGTTCGGGGTCTGGACCAAAGCCGAGCAGGGCGACATCCTGGTGCCGGTCGGCAAAGCTTATTTCGGGTTCACCGACCAGGAGCTGATCGAGATCGACCGATACGTACGGCGCAACACCATCGACCGTTTCGGCCCGGTACGGGAGGTGACGCACGAGGCCGATGCCGGCCTGGTGCTGGAAGTCGCCTTCGAGGGGTTGCAGCGTTCCACCCGCCACAAATCCGGCCTCGCCATGCGCTTTCCGCGCATCAACCGCCTGCGCTGGGACAAGCCGCCCCGGGAGGCCGACCGCTTGGAGACCCTCGAGCACATGCTGGTGCGGATCGAAGCCGGCCGCGCCGCGGGCGTCCCCCGGCCGCAACCGGTTTGACCGCGCGAGCCGGCAACGTGATAGGGTGAAGACCAAACCTCGGAGCGGATGACCATCCGGTGTCATTGCCGGGCTTGACCCGGCAATCCATTTCTTCGCAACAAACACTCTTGCGAAGGGGATGGATGCCCGGGTCAAGCCCGGGCATGACGGGTCAGAATTTGTGAAGGATGGTATAAGACATGACCATGCCCACAGAGACGCCGAGAGAGATGCCGAAGCAAGGCGATTACGTCACCCGGTTCTTCGGCGGCCCGCCGCTGTCGGTGCTCTTCCGGCTGGCGCTGCTGTCGATCCTGGTCGGCGTGATCCTGGAAGCGCTCGGCTTCGACCCTTGGAACATCATCGACAGCATTCGGCGGCTGGCGCAGCACATCTGGGACATGGGCTTCGACGCGGTGCGCTACCTGTGGCGCTATCTCGTGCTCGGCGCCGTGATCGTGGTGCCGATCTGGCTGGTGATGCGGGTGGCGCGAGCGCCGCGCGGCTGACTCTTCCGATGTCATCGTCCGCCAACGGGTCCGGCCTTCGGCCGGCTCGATGATAAACTCCGGCGGACGACCCAGTAAACACCGATGTTTCAACAGAAAACCGACGTTTGCGATTACTGGATGCTCCGCCTTCGCGGAGCATGACAGGTCAGAGGCGGAGCATGACAGGTCGGAGATTGCGGCCGTTAGTAGGAGCTTGTTGATCACACCGGCCATTTCTCGGCCGTCATGGCGGCCGCGTCCCTGCCGACGAGGTCCGGCAAGCCGGCGTGCCCGTCGCGCGCCAGCGCGTTGACCAGCTCGGCCTTGATCTCGCCCACGAGACCCAGCCCGCGAAACACCAAGCTCGAATAGAGCTGCACCAGGCATGCCCCGGCTCTGATCTTGGCAAGCGCGGTGCGGCCGGAATCGATGCCGCCGGTGCCGACCAGCGGGAGGGCGCCCTCGGCGCGCACATAGGTCTCCGCCAGCATGCGGGTCGCGAGCGCAAACAGCGGGCGGCCGGAGAGCCCGCCGGATTCCCTTGCGGTCTTGACGTCCTGCAAGCTCGGCGGGCGCGCCACCGTGGTGTTGCCGATAATCATGCCGTCGACGCGCCGGCGCCGGCAGGCGTCGACAATGTCGTCGAGCTCGTTCAGTGTCAGGTCCGGCGCGATCTTGACGAGAAGCGGCGTCGGGCCGGCCTGCCGGCTGACGCGCGCGCGGGCGTCGACCACGCGGGCGAGCAATTCGTCGAGCGGCTGGCCCTGCTGCAGGTCGCGCAGGCCGGGCGTGTTGGGCGAGGAGATATTGACCGTGAAGTAGCTCGCCACCGGCGCGAAGGTCTCGATCAGGCCCACATAATCGGCGATGCGGTCGGGGCTGTCCTTATTCGCTCCCACATTGACCCCGACCAAGCCGCCGGCGCCGGCGCGCGCCGCCAGCCGCGCCAGCACGGCCGGCGCGCCCTCGCTGTTGAAGCCGAGCCGGTTAATGACGCCCTGGTCGGCGGGCAGGCGAAACAGGCGCGGGCGCGGATTGCCGGGCTGCGGCCGCAGCGTCACGGTCCCGACCTCGACGAAGCCGAAGCCGAGCCGCAAGAGCGCGTCCGGCACCTCGCCATGCTTGTCGAAGCCGGCCGCCATGCCGACCGGGTTGGGAAAATTGAGGCCGAAGACCCGCACCGATAGGCGCGGGTCGTCCGCGCGCGCCGGACCGCGCGGCAGAAGTTCAAGCCCCCGGACGGCCAGCCGGTGGGCATGCTCGGCGTCCATGAGGTTCAGCAGCGGCCGGGCCAAGGAGTCGATAAGGCCGATCACGGCGCGAGCTCCGGAAAAACGTGGCGGCCGTCGGTCCCCAGCGGCAGCGGCTTGGTCCACCGCACCGCGTTGAGCGGCAGGTCCCCATAGAGATGCGGAAACAGGTCGCCACCGCGCGAGGGCTCCCATTTCAGCGCCGCGCCCAGCAAGGCGGCATCGACCGCGACCAGGACCTGGCCGGCGGCCCCGGCGAAGTGCTTCGCCGCCGTTTCGGCCACCCGCGCGGCGGTCGAAAAATGGATGAAGCCGTCGGCCAAATCCGGCGGCGCACCGCGAAAGAGGCCGGCCCTTTGGGCTTGCCCCCACAGCTCCGCGGAACAGATCTTGTAGATCGTGGTCATGCAAGTGTTTGGTCGGCACGCGCGTCCGGGCTCGGCCCGCGAGAGGTGCGTTCCGCTCGGGCCGGAGCCGAGCAATCCCGGATTACTGCGCGCCCGTCAATCGGCAAGCGCGCCGGCCGCGGCCAAACCGGCATGCCTCGGTAAGCAGCGGGCCATCGCGCGATCTACGCCGCGAGCGTGCCCGGCTTCCCTCGCCCCGCCTGCGGGGAGAGGGAGACACGGTACGGCGGAAAACCAGAACTTGGGCTGGTGAGGGGGCGTTCCCACAGGCTCAGACTCGCGGAAACGCCCCCTCATCCCGACCTTCTCCATAGCCCGTCGAAGACGGGCGTAAACGCCCTGATGGCACGCGGGGAGAAGGAGTTGAGAGGCCCTGCGCCCCTGACGTGGCCGCCGCGACGCGATCGATTGAGAGATGTATGTATAAGCAGAGGTAGGCTATAAATCCTATCTGGACTAAAGTCGGCGCCGCCGGCCGCGAGGGGAATCGATGCTTACGCACGCCCAGCTTTGGACCGCCCTCGACCGGCTCGCCGCCCGCGCCGGCCTGTCGGCCTCCGGCCTCGCCAAGGCGGCCGGCCTTGATCCGACCTCGTTCAACAAGTCCAAGCGCATCACGCCGCAAGGCCGCGAGCGCTGGCCTTCCACCGAATCGGTGGCCAAGGCGCTGGCCGCGACCAATACCGGCATCGATATTTTCGTGCAGCTGATCGGAGAGAGCGGCCGCAGCCTCGCGCAGACCTTGCCGCTCATCGGCTTTTCCGAATCCGGAAATCCGGCCGAGAGCAGCGGCGCGTTCGACGACGCCGGAATTCCGGTCGGCAAGGGCTGGGAGCAGATCGCGTTCCCGGCCGTGGACGACGAGAACGCCTACGCGATCGCGGTCTCCGACAATTCCCTGGCGCCCACCTATCGGGACGGCACCATGCTGATCGTTTCGCCGAATGCCTCGATCCGCCGCGGCGACCGCATCGTGCTCAGGACCAAGGACGGCAGGGTGACGGTGAGCGAGCTCAAGCGGCGCACGTCCAAGCTCATCGAGCTGCGTTCGCTCGATGCCGAGCCGGCCGAGCGCACCGTCGCGCTGCACGACGTGCTGTGGATGCAGCGTGTTGTTTGGGCATCCCAGTAATCAGAGGTCAGTAATCAGGGATCAGCAATCAGGGGCTCCGGCCGACTGATTACTGATTACTGATTACTGATTTCCTGATCTCGCCAGCGCGCCGTCGATCATGTCGACGGTGTTCTTGAGACCGTAGATCGCCGCGAAGGAGCCGAAGCGCGGGCCTTTCTCCTGGCCGAGCAGGACCTGGTAGAGCATGTTGAACCAGTCGAGCGACACGCCCGGCTTGCCGTCCCGGGTCTTGATCTTGCCGCTGTGATCGAGGAACGGCTCGCGCCGGCCGACTTCATAGACCACGTCTTGGATCTGCTCGGCGGTGGCGTCCGCGGGCAATTGCCCGAGCGCGTCGCGCAGGTCGATCAGCGCCGCCCGCTCGGCCGCCGTCGGCTCGCGGTAGGTCTTCGCCGGCAGCACGAAATCGCGATAATAGTGGATGGCGTAGCCGACCAGCGCGTCGAGCCGCGGATGGGTCTGCGGCGTGACCCCGGGGCGGTAGCGGCCGATGAAGCCCCACAGCGCCTCGGCATTCTCGGCGTTGGAGGACGCGACCAGCGTCAGCAGCATGGAGAACGCGATCGGCATTTCGGAAACGGGCGGATCGCCGGAATGCACGTGCCAGACCGGATTCGACAGGCGCTGCTTCTGGTCCTGGCGCAGATAGGCGTCGAGCAGTTGCTGGTACTGGTCGACCTCGCGCGGGATGACGTCGAAGTAGAGGCGCTTGGCCGCCTTCGGCTCGCGGTACATGTAGAGCGACAGGCTTTCCGGGCTGGCATAGCGCAGCCACTCCTCGATGGTGAGGCCATTGCCTTTCGACTTGGAAATCTTCTGGCCCTGCTCGTCGAGGAACAGCTCGTAGATGAAGCTTTCCGGCGGCGTCCCGCCGAGCGCGCGGCAGATCTCGCCGGACAGCTTGACCGAATCGATCAGATCCTTGCCGGCCATCTCGTAATCGACGCCGAGCGCCAGCCAGCGCATCGCCCAATCGGGCTTCCATTGCAGCTTGCAGCGCCCGCCGGTGACCGGCGTGGTCACACGCTCGCGGCTTTCCGGATCTTCGTAGGTGATGGTGCCGGCGGCGGCATCGTGGGCGAGGATCGGCACCTGCAGCACGATGCCGGTGCCGGGCGAGATCGGCAGGAACGGCGAATAGGTCTGCGCCCGCTCCGCCCGCAACGACGGCAGCATGATCGCCATCACGGCATCGAAGCGTTCCAGCACCCTCATCAGCGCCGCGTCGAAGCGGCCGGACATGTAGCACTCGGTCGAGGACAGAAACTCGTAGTCGAAACCGAACGTGTCGAGAAAGGCGCGCAGCCGCGCATTGTTGTGCTCGCCGAAGCTCGCATGGGTGCCGAACGGATCCGGCACCCGCGTGAGCGGCTTGCCCAGATGCTCCGCCACCATCGCCTTGTTGGGAATGTTGTCGGGCACCTTGCGCAGCCCGTCCAGGTCGTCCGAAAAGGCGATGAGCCGGGTCTTGATCTTGTCGCCGGTGAGCACCCGGAAGGCGTGGCGCACCATGGTGGTGCGCGCGACCTCGCCGAAGGTCCCGATATGCGGCAGGCCGGACGGCCCGTAGCCGGTCTCGAAGATCACCGCGTCCTTGGCCGCGTTCCTGGGGACGCGCTGCAGCCGCGCCACGATCTTCCTCGCCTCCTCGAATGGCCAGGCGTTCGAGCGCTCGGCAAGCTCGCGCAGATCGGCAGGCGGGACATCGGCAATCGACATGGTGTTACTCCGGACGCGGGACAGTAGAGCATTTTTGGCGAGGGTGGGAACCGGCCGCGTTAGACAGACGAAGGCCGCGGCGGCGGCGAAAAATCAAGGGCGCTCAAGCTTGGGATGCCGGCGGATCACGGTCTGTCCCGGCTGAAGCGAGGACAAAGCTGCAAGAATCTGCGGGACCAACGGCCTCACGTCATCGAATTTATTGGAGGAGCGCGCAGCACGATCACACCAATGGACAGATTCGTTGTCGCCTGCTGGGCTGCAAGATTTTGATCGATCGTAATAAGGGCGTCGAAGCTGCCCTGGATGCGGGCAAGCAGCTCGCCGTTGGCCAGGCCGGCCATGCCCGCTTGCGGCACCGTAAGAACCGTGTGGCCGCTCAGCTCCGACCCGAGGCGCCGAGGCAGGCATTCGTCGAGAATGACGCGCACGGTCAGGCGACGGCAGCGGTGAGTTGCGCGCGTGCCTCCTCCAGAAACTCGATGACCTGGGTGCGGCTGACGCTGGGAAAGTCGTCCAGAAACTCGTTGATGGAGTCGCCGGCCTCCAGGTAATCCGTGAGGTTTTTGACCGGGACGCGTGTGCCCGCAAAAACCGGAATGCCCCCGAGGATATCAGGATCGGATATGATGAGCCGTGTCTTCATGGTGTCATACTTTGGCATACGCCGAGCGGCGGGACAACGAAATCCGCCGTGACCACATCTACTCTGATCCCATTCTTAAAACGGGCTGACGGGGAAATAGCGCAGCCAGAGGTCGGTGAAGTGGCCCTGCTCCCACACCCGGAACAGCGCCCAATTCAGCGCGAGCCGGATCGTGTCGTTGCCTTTCTTGACCGCGATCCCGACGCCTTCGCCGAAGTAGCGGCTGTCGATATAGGGGCCGCCCCGGAAGGCGCAGCAACTGGCCGAGTCGGTGCCGTTGAGCCAGAAGGCCAGCGACACGGCATCGCCGAACAACAGATCGACGTCGCCCTGGCGCAACGCGAGCCGCGCCGCCTCGGCGTTCGGATAGGGGCGCAGCTCCGCTTCGGTGAACAGCGCCTTGAGATAGGCCTCGTGGGCGGTGCCGGCCACCACCGCCACCTTCTTGCCTTCGAGCTTTTCCGGCAGCGGATCGTCGATGGGCGAATCGCGGCGCGCCGCGAAGCGGCCGGGCGTACGATAGTAGGGGTCGGTGAAATCGACCTTGGCGCGCATCTCGGGCGTGACCGCGATCGAGGCGATGACGCCGTCGCCGCGGTTCTCGTTGAGCGCGGCGAGCAGCGTCTCGAAGCGGCGCATCTGGACGGTGCAGGCGAGTTTCAGCTCCTCGCACATCATGCGGGCGAGATCGACGTTGAAGCCCTGGGGATTGCCGTCCGGCCCGGCAAAATTGAACGGCGGATAGTCGATCTCGGTCAAGAAACGGATCACCGCGACGCGGTTGAGATCGGGCCGCTCCGGCCGGCGCCGCGGGTCCCAGAAGCCCGGGACCTGCACCGGCGGCTCGGCCCCGATCGCCTGCGCGGAGGCGGTTGCGGTCGCAATGGGGACAAGCAGAGGAACGGTCAGCAGGACAGATAGCGCCAAGGCCACCCCCGCCTGCCAGCGGGTCGGCGCCAAGCCTGGCGGCAGGCAGCGACGGATCGAACGGAAAGGCATCATCTCTTGCTGCATCGGGAGGGTCGGCTCATGCGGCCCGCTTATAGACGAGTCGTTGCGGCGGTAGTGTTGGCATTTGGTGCCGGCGACGACGCCGCGCGCCCGGATGCGGAGCCGGCCTGGCTTGCGACACGGCCGCAAACCTGGTTCACCACTCAAAGCTGGCGGCGCAGATCCGCGGCGGCCGCCTCCGGGGTCCGCTTCAGGTTGAACGGCGAGACGAAGCGGCCCTCCTTGTCCATCAGATAGGTGATGGCGGTGTGGTCCATGGTATAGCCGCCGCCGTCAAGCGGCACCTTCTTGAAGTAGGCGCGATACTCCTTGGCGACGGTCGTGATCGCAGGCAGATCGCCGGTGAGCCCCGTCAAATGCGGGTCGAAGCTCGACAGGTAGTCCTTGATCACGCTCTGCGTATCGCGCTCCGGGTCGACCGTGATGAACACGGCGCGGGTGCGCTCGGCGTCGGGACCGAGCACGGCCATGATCTGGGAAATATCGAACAGCGTGGTCGGGCACACGTCGGGACAATGGGTGAAGCCGAAGAAGACCAGCGAAGGCCGGCCCTTCAAATCCTCCTGCGTGACCACGCGCCCATCCTGATCGGTCAGCCGGAACGGGCCGCCGATCGCGGCCGCCTGCGGCGCGCCGGGTGCGGTCATGTGCTCGCGCGCGATCAGAATGGCGCCCAACGAGAGCACGAGGCCGGCCAGGAAGGCGGCGAACACCGTGAGCATACGGGTTTGGTGTTGGGTCATGGTTATTCCCAGGAAACCAAGCGATGACTCTCCACGGTCATCGTCCGCGACAGCGGACGATCCAGTAACCGCCGATGCTCCAGTTTAGAACTGGCCCTTGCGATTACTGGGTGCCCCGCCTTCGCGGGGCATGACAGGTCAGAGAGTGTGGACATGGTAATTGTCGCTCGCCGAAGCCCCATTCAAAAGCAGGCCGCGATCCCGGCCAGGATCGTCTCGTAGAATACCGCGGTGCCGTAATAGGCCCAGAGCGCGACCGTGCCGGCGAGCAACAGCACCACCGCCGCCGTCACCAGCGCCAGCGGGCGGGAGAAACGAGGCGTAAGTGCGGCCATGCTGTCGGGCATCGCGGTTCCTCAAGCCTGCATGGGCTTCAGATAAGCCCTCTGCCGCCATGACACAATACAGCGCCTATTGGCGTCTCTGATGCTTGCTGTGACTGCTGAGCGGTACGGCTTCCCTCGCCCCGCTTGCGGGGAGAGGGCCAAATCCACCGAGCGCAAACCAGAGTTCGGCCTCGTGAGGGGGCGTTTCCGCAGGCTCAGACTCGCTGAAGCGCCCCCTCATCCCGACCTTCTCCATAGCCCGTCGTAGACGGGCGTAAACGCCCTGATGGCACGCGGGGAGAAGGAGACCGCCGTGCGCTGGGACGCGTGCGAGTGGAAGCATCAGAGCCCGCAATAATAAGCTTCAGGCGGCGTCGGACAGCACCTGGCCCTTGATCGGCAGGTGGCGGATGCGCTTGCCGGTGGCGGCAAAGATCGCATTGGTGAGCGCGGCGGTGACCACGGCGGTGCCGGGCTCGCCCACCCCGCCCCATTTGGTGCCGCCGGTCAGCGCGAGATGCACCTCGATCCTGGGCGCGTCCTTGAGCCGCATGATCGGATAGGTGTCGAAGTTGCCCTGCTCGACGCGGCCGTCCCGGATGGTGATCTCGTCGTAGAGGGCGGCGGTGAGGCCGTAGATCACGCCGCCCTCGAGCTGCATCTCGACGGTACGCGGATTGACGGCATGGCCGCAATCGACCGCGACCGTCACCCGCTCCACCTTGACCTCGCTCTTCTCGCTCACCGCCACCTCGGCGATCATGCCGACGATGCTGTTGTAGCATTCGTGAATCGAGAGGCCGCGGCCCTTGCCGGCCGGCAGCGGCTTGCCCCAGTCACCCTTCTCGGCAAGCGTATCGAGCACGTGCACGAAGTCGGGCCGCTTGGACAGAAGCGTCCGGCGGTATCGATACGGGTCCTGCCCGGCCGCCTGCGCCAGCTCGTCGATGAAGCTCTCCATAAAGAAGGCGTTTTGCGAATGGCCGGGCGAGCGCCACGGTCCGAGCGGCACATGGGTGTTCTTGAGGACGGCGGCGACCCTCAGGTTGGGGATCTGGTAGCTGGTGCTGGCCAGTCCCTCGGTGGTCTGCGGATCGAGGCCGTTCCTGACGTTGATGGGATTGGTGGTGCCGCAGGAGGTGCGGCAATCAAAGGCGAGCGGCAGCCCGTCGGGGCCCAGGCCCGCCTTGAAGCGGACCGCGGCCTGCGGGCGGTAGCGGTCCTGGCGCATGTCCTCCTCGCGCGTCCAGATGAGCTTCACCGGCTTGCCGATCATTTTGCTGATGTGGACCGCCTGCACCAATTCATCGTTGCGCAGCCGGCGGCCGAAGCCGCCGCCCGAAAACGTGTTGTGGATGTAGACATTCTCCGGCTTTACGCCGGACGCCTGGGCGGCGAGCTCGAGCGCGCCATCGGCGTTCTGGGTCCCGATCCAGACATCGACGCGGCCGGGTGCGACCCAGGCGGTGCAGTTGAGCGGCTCCATGGGGGCATGCGCCACATGCGGCACCTCATAGACCGCCTCGACCAGCTTGGCGGCTTGCGGCATGGCGGCATCGACGTCGCCATCGTGGCGCGCGATCACACCGGGCTGGTCGAGCGCCGCAAGATAGCTCTGGCGGAACGCGGCGCTGTCGGTCGCAGCATTCGGCCCGAAATCCCATTCGATGGGCAGCCGTGCGAGCGCCTCCTTGGCGCGCCAGTAGCGGTCCGCGATCACGGCGACCGCATTGGGCAGCTTCAGCACCTGGATGACGCCGCGCGCGCCGGCGATCGCCTTCTCGTCCACGCTCTTGAGCTTGCCGCCGAACACCGGACAGGCCTCGATCGCGGCCTGCACGGCGCCGGGAATCTTGATGTCGATGCCGTAGACGGCGGAGCCGTTAATCTTGAGCGGCGTATCGAGGCGCGGCAGCGACTTGCCCATCAGCCGATACTGGTCGGGCGTCTTGATCCTGGGCTCCTTGTCGAGCGTGATGGCGGCGGCTTCGGCGGCGAGCTCGCCGTAGCGCAACGAACGCCCGGAGGCCTTGTGCAGCACCTGGCTCTGCGCGGCGGTGCATTGCGCGGCCGGCACGCCCCAGCGCTTGGCGGCGGCGGCGATCAGCCGCTCGCGCGCGCTGGCGCCGGCATGCTGCAGATAGGGCCGCGAGTCGCGCACCGCGCGGCTGCCGCCGGTCGACATCGCCTTATAGACACGATCCTCGCGCAGGTTGCGGTTGGCGGAAGCGTATTCGGCCTTGACCTTCGACCAATCGCATTCGAGCTCCTCGGCCACGATCATGGGCAGCGCCGTGAAGCTGCCCTGCCCCATCTCGGCGCGCGCGTAGCGGATGATCACGGTATCGTCGGGCTCGATCACGATCCAGGCGTTGATCTCGCCCGCGGCCGCGGTTTCCGGACTCCAGGGCTGCGCACCGAGCGTTGCCGCCTGGCCGTGCCCGGGAATCGCTACGCCCAAGGCAAAGCCGCCGCTGGCGGTGAGCGCCGTCACCACGAATTGCCGGCGCGAGAGCGTTGCGGGCTGGCGGTCAGGGCTGCGCATGTGATGGCTCTCCCGGTCTCAAATTTTCATCAGCGCGGCGGAATTTACAAGGGCCGGATGGCGACCGTAGGGGCGGCCCTTGTGGCCGCCCTGCCGTCTGATCACGGGCGCCGACGCGGGGCGCCCCTACAATCGTGAGGCCGTCTCATCACGGGCGCCGACGCGGGGCGCCCCTACAATCGTGAGGCGTCCGATCGCGCTGCGCGCATCAAACAAAAGCCCGGCGCGGTTTCCCGGCCGGACACAATTCATGAGTTCCAATTTCCCGAATAGGCTGATTTGCGCAGTTGGGTCACGCGCAAGCGCGAACCTCACTCCGCCGCCCGCAGCTGCCCCATATCGGCGTCGCGGTCCTGCTCCAGCGCGGAGCGCCGGCGCCGGCCGATGCGGCTCAGGTAAATGTAGATCACCGGGGTCGTATAGAGCGTCAGGAATTGCGAGAGCAGCAGGCCGCCGACGATGGCGATGCCGAGCGGGCGGCGCAGCTCGGAGCCGGGGCCGGTGCCGAGCGCCAACGGCAGGCCGCCGAGCAATGCCGCCATGGTGGTCATCATGATGGGGCGGAAGCGCAGCAGGCAGGCTTCGTAGATCGATTGCTCGGCGGTGAGCTGGCGCACGCGCTCGCCCACCAGGGCGAAGTCGATCATCATGATGGCGTTCTTCTTCACGATGCCGACCAGCAGGATCATGCCGATCAGCGCGATCAGCGAGAAGTCGTAGTGCAGCGCCATCAGCGCCAGGAACGCGCCCACGCCGGCCGACGGCAAGGTCGACAGGATCGTGATCGGATGGATGAAGCTCTCGTACAGAATGCCGAGCACGATATAGACCGCGATGATGGCGGCGGCGATCAGGTAGGGCTGCGTGGCCAGGGATGATTCGAAGACCTTGGCCGAGCCCTGATAGACGCCGGTGAGCGCCGCCGGCTTGGCGATCGATCGCTCCATGTTGGCGATGGCGACGAGCGCGTCGCCCAACGAATGTCCGGACGCCAGGTTGAACGACAGGGTCACCGAGGGAAACTGATCCTGGTGGTTGATCGTCAGCGGCGATACCGAGACCGCGGGGCGCATCAGCACCGAGAGCGGCACCATCTGGGCGGCGGCCGGCGAGCGGACGTAGAGCTTGTCGAGCGAGGACGCATCCTCCTGGAAGCTCGGGTCGACCTCGAGGATCACGCGGTGCTGGTCGAGCTGCCCGAACACGGTGGCCACCTGCCGCTGCCCGAACGCATCGTAGAGCGTATCGTCGATCATCTGCGGCGTGATGCCCAGGCGGCCGATGGCATCGCGGTCGATCTTCATCATCATGCGCGGCGCCGAGGCCTGCAGGTCGCCGGTCACGTCGGCCAGCTCCGGCAGCGTGGCCAGCTTGGCCATCACGATGGGGGCCCACTTGAACAGCTCGCCGACGTCGGGATCCTGCAAGGTGTATTGGTATTGCGTCTTGCTCACGCGCGCGCCGATCTGCACGTCCTGACGCGCCTGGGCGAAGAACGCGATGCCCGGAATCCCGACGGTCGATTTTCGCAGGCGGCCGACGACCTCGGTCGCGGTCGCCTTGCGCTGGCTGAACGGCTTGAGCTCGACCGATATGCGGCCGGTATTGACGGTCGGATTGGCGCCGACCCAGTACCAGACTGTCTGCACGTCGCGGTCCTGGCTCACGATCCTGGCCATCTCATGCACGCGCTCCACCATGGCGGTGTAGGAAATGTCCTGGCCGGCTTCCGCGGTACCGAGGATGATGCCGTTGTCCTGTTGCGGAAAGAACCCTTTTGGAATGGCCATATACAGGAAGACCGTGGCCGCCATGGTGGCGGCCATCAGACCCAGCATGAACAGCCGGTGACGCAGCGCCCAGCGCAGCGAGACGGTGTAGACGGCGAGCGAGCGCTGGTAGGCGGTCTCGAGATAGGTCACGATCCGCCATTCGCGATCACCCTCCCGGTGCGGCCGCAGCAGCCAGCCGCACATCATCGGCGTCAGCGTCAAGGAGATGACGCCGGACATCAGGATCGCCACGCTCACGGTGACGGCGAACTCGCGGAACAGTCGCCCGATCAACCCGCCCATGAGCAGCAGCGGGATGAAGACCGATATCAACGACATGGTCATCGACAGGATCGTGAAGCCGACCTCGCGCGATCCGACCAAGGCCGCCTCGAGCGGGCGCTTGCCGCCCTCGATGTGGCGGATGATGTTCTCGACCATGACGACGGCGTCGTCGATGATGAACCCGACCGCGATGGTCAGCGCCATCAGCGACACGTTGTCGATCGTATAATTGAACAGATACATGACGGCGCAGGTCGACAACAGCGACACCGGGATGGTCACGCTCGGAATGACCGTGGCGCGGACATGGCGCAGGAACACGAACATCACCAGCACGACCAGGCCGATGCTCACCGCCATGGTGAACTGGACGTCGCCAACCGAGGCGCGAATGGTCTGGGTCCGCTCGCCCAGCACATGCAGCTTGATCGAGGGCGGCAGCGAGCGTTGCAGGCTGGGCAACACGTCCTTGACGCGTTGCACGGTCTCATTGACGTTGTAACCGGGCTGCTTGTGGACATCGATGATCACGGCACGCTGGCCGTCGACCCAGGCGGCCTGGCGGATGTCCTCGACGCCGTTGATCGCCTTGCCGACATCGCGAATCCGCACCGGCGCGCCGTTGCGATAGGCGATGATGACCGATTCGAACGCGGCGGCGTCGAAAAGCTGGTCGGTGGTATCGAGCGTCAGCGACTGCTTGGGCCCGTCCAGCGTGCCCTTGGGAGCATCGACCGTCGCGGTTCCGATCGCGGCGCGGATGTCCTCCAGGCTTATGCCCATCGCCGACGCGACGGTCGGGTTGATTTGAATCCGCACCGAGGGCTTCTGCTGGCCGTGGTAATCGACCTGGCCGACGCCGGTGACGCGCGAGATGCTCGGGGCAATGTAATTCTCGACATAGTCGTCGACCGCCGAGATCGTGAGGTCCGTCGAGGTGGCCGCGACCGACATCAGCAGCGCATCGGCCGGATTGATCTTCTCGTAGGTCGGCGGATTGGGCAGGTTTTTGGGCAGGTCGCCGCCGGCCGCGCTGATGGCGGTCTGCACGTCCTGCGCGGCGCCGTCGACATTGCGGTTGAGGTCGAACTCCACCTGGATGTTGGTCTTGCCGAGCGAGCTGGTGGAGCTGATCGAGGTGACGCCGGAAATCTGCGACAGCTGACGTTCGAGCGGTCCCGCCACCGACGACGCCATGGTCTCGGCGTTGGCGCCCGGCAGGTTTGCAGATATCTGAATCGTCGGAATATCGACTTGCGGCACGCCCGCGATCGGCAGCACGAAATAGGCGACCAGCCCGACCAGCGTCACGCCGATCATCAACAGCGTGGTGGCGATGGGCCGCACGATGAAGGGAGCGGAGATATTCATCGGTCAATCCTGCGCCGCAATTCGTCAGCCGGGCGAGGCCGGAGCATTGGCGAGCACCTCGACGACACTGCCGGCCTCGATCCGGTATTGGCCATCGGTCACCACCAGCTCGCCGGCCTGCAGACCGCTATCGATGACGGCGGCGACCTTGTTCACGGGGCCGGTCTTGATCGCCCGCTTCTGCACGACACGATCCGGCCCGATGATGAACGCATAGGCGCCGTCGGGTCCGTGTTGGACCGCCGTCACCGGCACCGCGATCACACCCCGGAGAATCTCAAGCTGCACACGGACATTGACGAATTGCCCCGGCCACAGAACTTCCTCGGTGTTGTCGAATATCGCCTTGTAGTTGATGGTCCCGGTCGTTGAATTTATTTGATTGTCGATGACGGAAAGCTTGCCGGCGGCCAAGTCCTGCCCATTGGGATCCTGCGCCGTCACAGTGATGTCGCCCTTCTTCAGCCCGGCACGAATCCGCGGCAGCGAATCTGCCGGCAACGCAAAGTCGACGAAGATGGGGTGGGTCTGGTTGATGGTGACGACCCCGGTGAGATCCGCCGCGCGCACGATATTGCCGGCATCGACCAGCCGGGTTCCCGCCCGCCCGTCGATCGGCGCGCGGATGTGGCTGTAATCGAGCTGCACCTGCGCCATGTCGATCGCGGCCTGGTCGGCCTTCACGCTGGCATCGAGCTGCGCCACCAAGGCCTTGGTGGTGTCCAGCTGCTGGGTGCTGGTCGCCCCGGTCTTGGCGAGCCGGGTCGCCCGATCGAGATCGAGCCGGGCGTTCTCGAGCTGCGCGTCGTCCTTGAGCTTGTTGGCCTGCGCCTGCGCCAAGGCGGCCGCGAACGGCGCCGGGTCGATCTCGACCAGCACCTCGCCGGCATGAACGTCCTTGCCCTCGGAGAAGTTGATCTTGACGATCTGGCCGTCAACCCGCGATCGCACCAGCACGCTGTTCAGGGCCTGCACGGTGCCGAGGCCGGTGAGCTCGACCGGAATATCGGCGCGCTCGGCCTTGCTCGCCATGACCGGTATCGCGGGCGCGGCACTGCGCGGACCCGACGGCGCTGCGGCGGACCATAGTCCTCGCGCCAGGCCGAAATAGGCCAACCCGCCGCCGGCAACGAGAATCAGCAAAATCAGCCGCCAGTTGCGCATTTCCGTTCGGATACCCCAGCAAAGCATTATCGCAAAGTACTATAATGAATACAGCAATCCGGCGACTGTCGCCAGGATGCCGGGCAACGGCCACAGCACTTCACGCCCTGCCCGGTTGTGGCCCCTTTGTGAGCAGCAGGCACGGAATCTGCCGTTCGCTTCGGCCAACGCAGGCTGGCGACCGCAGACAACCACAACCCCGAAAATCTGGTATCCTGGCCTGGCGCGAACGCTGCACCACAGCATCGGAAGGAGGGGCACCATGGTCGATTGGACAATCAAGGCGAAAGAATTCGCCAATTGCAATTGCGCTTACGGCTGCCCGTGCCAATTCAATGCACTGCCGACCCATGGCAACTGCAAGGCGATCGTCGGCTTCGATATCGAGCAAGGACATCACGGCACCACCCGGCTTGACGGACTCAAGGCGGTGGGCGTGCTGGCTTGGCCGGGACCGATCCACGAAGGCGGAGGCGAGGCCCAGCTGATCATCGATCAGCGGGCAACGCCCGCCCAGCGCGAGTCCCTGCTGCGCATCCTGGCCGGCCAGGATACCGAGCCGGGCGCAACCGTTTGGCAGGTTTTTTCCACAACCTTGACGCAGGTCCACGACCCGATCTTTGCGCCGATCGAGTTCGTGGTCGATATCGAGCGGCGCACCGCCCGCCTGCTGGTGCCGGGCGTGATCGAGGGCCGCGGCGAGCCGATCCGCAATCCGGTGACCGGTGCCGAGCACAGGGCGCGGATCGATATCCCCAACGGGTTCGAATACCGCATCGCCGAGATGGGGCGGGGCTGGTCGAAGAGTGCGGGCGCCATCAAGATCGATCTCGCCGACTCCTACGGCCAGTTCGCCAATATCCATCTATGCCAGAACGGCATCGTGCAATGAAACCGCATGAGCGACGAAGCTCTTGAAATCGTGCTGCGGCGCGACCGCGCCGTCATTGCTGCCGCCCTCATCGTGCTGACCGCGCTGGCCTGGACGCATGTGCTGTGGCTGCGCGACGACATGGCAATGGGCGGCATGGACATGACCGGCTTCCGGATGATTCCGGCCGGGATGGGACTTATGATGCCGGTGTCCGCTCCCTGGCAACCGATCGAGTTCGCGTTCGTGCTGGCGATGTGGACGGTGATGATGGTCGGCATGATGACGCCGTCGGCCGCCCCCATGGTCCTGCTCTATGCACGCGTCGGCCGGCAGTCGGCGATCCAGGGCAAGCCGCTCGCCGCCACCGGCTGGTTCTTGAGCGGCTACCTGCTGGCCTGGGCAGGATTCGCGCTCGCCGCCACGCTGGCGCAATGGGGGCTCGAACGCGCCGCACTGCTGACCCCGATGATGGAGGGCGCGAACGATGCATTTGGCGGCGCGGTGTTGATCGCGGCCGGGCTTTATCAGTGGAGTCCGCTCAAGGACGCGTGCTTGCGGCAATGCCAGGCGCCGTGGTTGTTCATCCAGCGCCATGGCGGATTCCGCCGCGATGCGACGGGCTCACTCCGGCTCGGCGCCCGGCACGGCGGCTACTGCGTCGGCTGCTGCTGGGCGTTGATGGCATTGCTGTTTGTCGGCGGGGTGATGAATGTGCTGTGGATCGCCGGCATCTCGGTCTTCGTTCTCCTGGAGAGGGCAGTTCCGGCCGGCCGCACGATCGCGCGGCTGGCGGGCGCAGGATTCCTCGCCGGCGGGGCATGGCTGCTGGCGGCGGCCGTGCACTGATTGATGGTTCCTCGCGCTACCACGGCGGCACCTGCTCAAGCCGGCTTACGGCCGCGGGCTCACGCTCCAGTTCGCTGAGAAAACGGTGGGCCCAGTATTCAATGTCGTTGCGCAAGAGCACCTGGAACGTCGCCTGGTGCCGCTCGCGCCGCTCGGCCAGCGGCATCGCGAGCGCCTGGCCGATCGCCGCGGCGACGCTGTCGGGATCATAGGGATTGACCAGCAGCGCCGCCTTGCATTCCTGGGCGGCGCCGGCGAACCGCGACAGAATGAGCACGCCCGGATCATCCGGATTCTGCGCGGCGACATATTCCTTGGCGACGAGGTTCATGCCGTCGCGCAGCGGGGTCACCAGACCGGCGCGCGCACCGCGATAGAGACCGGCGAGCGTCGAGCGGCTATAGGCGCGGTTGACGTAGCGGATCGGGGTCCAGTCGGCCTCGCCGTAGGCGCCGTTGATGCGTCCCGCCGCCGCGCCGATGCCCTGCTCGATAACGGCATATTCCGGAATCTCGGTGCGGCTCTTGGGCGCGATCTGCAGATAGGTCACCTTGCCGCGCCAGTCCCGCCGCGTCTGCAGGAAGCGCTCGAACGCCGAAAGCCGATGCGCGATCCCTTTCGAGTAGTCGAGCCGATCGACGCCGATGATGAGCGCGCGGCCGGCCAGGCTCTCCATCACGTGCTGCACGAACGGCAATCGTTCCGAACGCTCGGCGAGACGGGCGAAGGCCGCGGTCTCGATGCCGACCGGAAAGACGTCGATCCGCACCGTGCGCCCGGCGACGTTGAAATTGAAATCGTGGCTGTGCAAGTTGCATTCGCGGGTGACATAGCGGCTGAAGTTGAAGGCATCGTCGCCGGTCTGGAAGCCGACGAGGTCGTATTCGAGGAGCGATGGAATGAGACGCTCGTGGTTCGGCAGCGCGGTCAGGATTTCCGGCGGCGGGCACGGAATGTGAAGGAAGAAACCGATGCGGTTCTTGTGGCCGCGCTCGCGCAGCGCCCGCGCGAGCGGCATCAGGTGGTAGTCGTGCACCCAGACCAGGTCGTCCGGCCCCAGCACCTCGTGCAGCTCGCGCGCGAAGTGATCGTTGACGCGCAGATAGCCGCTCAGATCGCGGCGCGAGAACTCCGCGAGATCGACGCGATAGTGCAGGATCGGCCACAGCACGCTATTGGCGAAGCCGTTGTAGTATTCCTTGTGGTCCTCCCGGGAGAGGTCGAGGATGATGTAGGTGACCTGGTCGTGCGTGACTCTTTGGGTGGAGATCCTGGTCTGCGCGGTGACCTTCCCGCTCCAACCGAACCAGATGCCGGACCTGTGCCTGAAGGCCGCGTTCACGGCGACTTCAAGCCCGCCGGCGCGCTGGGTTGCATTCTTGTCGGGAATAGCGACTCTATTTGAAACGATCACGAGCTGCGCCAATCGCAACCCTCCCGGCTTCTCTGCGCTTAATCGCGCTCAAGATAACCTAGTCCCGGAACAGGCCGGTGGGAAGCTGCCCACAGCGCGCCGAGCGGATGCGCTCGCAGCCGTCGTCGAGGACGCGATCGTCATTTCTGCGGTTGCTTGAGATATTGCAAGCGCGGCGGCGGCTGGTCCTTCCTGGTCGGCGTCAGCTCGCCACCCGCGCTCAGGGGCCGTGGCCGCTACCTGGCGGCGGCGCCCTTCGGGTAAAGGCCGTCGATGTAGCCGCTCTGGTCGAGCGCGGCGACGAAGCCCGGGTCGGTGAAGTCCTCAGGCCTGCGGCTCGTCATCTCACGCCAAGTGTAGACCGACTGCATGACCTTGAGCCCTTCGATCGACGGATACGGCTTGCTCGGCAGCTGGGTCGCCTCGGCGTAGACCGCTTCGAGCTTTTCCGGGTCGGTGATGCCGTACCACTTGGCCATCGAGGCGAACGCCGCCGTCTTGTCGGTCTTCATCAGCGCGATCGCCTCGACGGTGGCCTTGATGAAGCGCGCCGCCGTGTCGCGGTTCTTCGGCAGCCACTCGCTCAGCGCATTCACGCCCGAGCCCGGCATCATGAAATGGTATTGGCGAAGATCGACCAGGTCGCGCAGCCCCAGCCGCTTGGCTTCGGTGAGCGCGATGTCGGTGCCCGCAAAGGCGTCGACGAGGCCCTTGACGATGCTCTGGGGACCGTTGCCGTTGGCGAGCATGGAGACGTCGCGGTCCGGGTTCCAGCCCATGGTCCGCAGGAACAGGACCATCGAGAGGTGGTCGAGGGCGCCGAGACTGCCGTAGCCGATGCGCTTGCCCTTGAGCTCTTCCGGCTTGGCGATGTCGGCGCGGCTGATGACGTGGAAGCGCGACACATCGTCGGTAGTGGCGAGAATGACCCGCTGCGGCGCGGTCGCGACCGAGGTCATGCGCACCATGGTCGGGCTGCCGCCACCGATATTGATCTCGCCGACGACGCTCTTGATGTTCTCGGGCGGCACGATCACGCCGGATCCGCGCACGGCCTGGGCCGCGCCCGGCGTGATGAACTGGCTGACCTTGAGGCCGTTGCGCTCATAGATGCCGTTGTCGGCGGCCATGATGAACGGCAGCTTGGTGAGCGACACGTCGCCGAGCTCGACGGTCACCGGAATGAGCTTGTCGGCGGGCTTCTCCTGGGCGCGCCCGGTACCCGGCCACGCCAACGCGCACGCCGCGAGCGCGAGAGCCGCCAACCTGGTGGCGGCGACGGCCGGCAAGTCGTTCGTCATGGTGAACCTCTCAGTGTGGTCGCATCGCCGTTTTCAGGGACGCACCGCCTAATCACGCTCTAGCCCGTCACCGCTGCGTCTGCCCGAAATATTTCAGATCTGGCGGCTTCTGGCCCTTCTTGGCCGGCATCAGCAGACCATCGGCGCTGATGAAGTAGTTGTCGTTCTGGATGCGGACATGCGGGTTGTCCTCGGTGCAGATCGCCTCCTGCCAATTCGGCCGCGGACTGGGATCGCGGGCGAATTTCTTGACGACGGTCCAGGGACGGGTCAGCGCATCGTCGAACGTGGTGATCTCATCCAGCAGCAGTGAGTGATCGTTCTTGTCCAGGTAGAGCCGCTCTCGAACGATGGTCCGGTTGTCGCTGTGCAGCGGCAAACCCGAGGTGTCGTAGGCGCGCGGGCCCTTCATGGCGCGGGTCTCGATCTCGAGCGTGTCGTAGCGGCCCGCGCCCTCGCTATCGACCCAGCGGCCGATCGAATAACCCGCGAAGGTCGGCTCGATCTCGCTCGGCCAGTCGCGGCCGTCGGTATAGACCCGGCGATTGTCGTGGATGTGGCTCATGAGGAAGAAGGTCGTGCCCGGCGTGATCACGATCTCCAGCGATTCGAACACGTTCATGGCGCGCGGCATGCCGGGCGGCAGGCACATCCACGACGGCTCGGTGCCCATGCCGCCAATCTTCTGGTCGGCGACATTCCAGTCGAAGATCGCCTGATATTCGGCAGTGAGCGGCGCCTTGTCGGGCGCGTGCACCCAGACCGGCCGCTCGCCCTGCGGCCTTTGCCATTTGCCCTTCCACTCCGGATATTTCGATTCGTCGAAGGCGTGCGCGGCCGCCGCCAGCATGCACAAGCCGGACGCCAGCGTGATCGCCGCGACCCAACCGCGGTAAGCCATGATGGTGCGCATCGTGTTCCTGCCGTTTCCCGACATCACTTCGTCGCCTGGTTGAAATAGCGCAGGTCCGGCGGCTTCTGGCCTTTCTTCACCGGCATCAGGTAGCCGTCCGCGCTCAGCATGTAGGTGTCGTGCCCGATGCCGACATGCGGGTTGTTCTCGACGCACACGTCCTCGCGCCATTCGCGTTTCGGGTTGCTATCGCGCTTGTAGGTCTTCAGCACGGTCCACGGCCGGGTCAGCGCGTGATCCTCGACCGTGATCTCGTCGTGCAGGCTGTTGGGATCGCTCTTGTCCAGATAAATCCGTTCCTTGATCACGCTCTGGTTGTCGGGATGCAACATCAGCCCGGTGTTGTCGTAGACCCGCGGCCCGTTGAAATTGCGGGTCTCCACCTCGAGCGTGTCGTAGCGGCCGGAGCCGGCGGTATCGATCCATTTGCCGATGGAGTAACCCGTGAAGGCGGGCTCGGCGTCCGCCGGGAAGCTGCGCCCATCGGTGAAGATTCGTCGAAACGAGTCGTTGCCGTCATCGATCAGCATGTAGGTGGTCTCGGGCAGGACGACGATCTGGATCGCCGCGTAGCCGTTCATCATGGCCGGCATGCCCCAGGCCAGGCACTTGTAGACGGTGTGATCGCCCTGCCCGCCGGCGGCCTGGTCGGCCAGACTCGCCTCGTAAAGCTTCTGAAATTCCGGCGTCAGCGGCGCCTGCTGCGTCAGGCCGCGCGGCTTGCTGGTGTCGAACCGCGGCGCGGCGCCGCCGGTACGATCCCAAGCGCCGCTGAGATCCGGATATTTGGCGTCGTCGAACGCCCGCACCAGCCCGGTGGTGGCCAGGAGCACCGCGGCGACCGCGAGCGCGCCGATTGGATTGCGGTATTGCATGACTGTCCTCCCTCAACTCGGATCGAATGCATCCTCGGTCGGGCCCGGGGATGGTGGCCGTCTCAAACCTCCATGTCAACGAGCCCGCTTCGCGCCTTCGCGGCGGCGTGCCTCTGCCCAAACGACCGCAGACCCGCTCCCTATTCCGACGAGCATCTGACCTCGGCGATGGAGCAGTCACAGTCCGGCGTGGGGCCATCGCTGATGATTATTCTTCGGGCTTTGTAGCCGGCACACTGTCTTTGCGTCCATTTGGCGGCCGTGTCGTCGCCTTCATTTCGCACAAACGCCGCGTCGTTCGGACATCGCGCCTGCTCACGTCCGATGCAGAGCCGGTAGGTCAGCAGCTCCGACTTGCCGTCCGCGCCAGGCCGGTAAGCAAAGATGATCCAGGCGGCTCCAGCCAGCACGACAAGTCCGGCGCCGATCAGCAATAATTTGGCCGGGCGGCTGCGCGGGACCAGCCGCGATGGCCACCCCTTGGGGCTCGAAGGCATGGGGTTCGTTCCGTTCACGGCCCGCCTCCTCCTCAATCATGGATCCTGCGCAGCGCGTGTAACACGATCCTCCGCAGCGCATGTAAAATGACACCGCCAAGACGGCGCCGGGACAAATTTCGTCGAATTGAGTCTATCACCGAACAGACGCGTTCGGGCTTCGGGTTCGATTATGGGACTTGGCAAAAGCACGAGAGGCGCCATGGGCGTTTTGATGTTAAAGTGCCCGACCACGGGTCGGGAATTTTCCACCGGCATTCACCTGGAAGAAGACAGCTTCCAAAGGCTTCCCGACACGGTCACCAAGGCACCCTGCCCGCACTGCGACTTGTCGCACAGGTGGTGGACCCACGAGGCCCGATGGGCCGACACGGTCGCGGCGACCCAATCGGGCGCGTTCGATCGAGCGTCCTGACAGCGGGCTTTTTTCATCTGGCACGACCTGAAATTCCCCCCTTTCACCAGGTCAGTGCTGAGAGCCCCGGCCTCGACGCCGGGGTTCTTTTGTCGGCGGCCGGTCGCACCCCCTGCTGTCGCGCCCGAAGCACTCACCCAGTGCTCGCTATCGGACAGACGAACCCTTATGTTGTGATTACCACTGGCAGCGATGCAACGGGCGTCAGTGGCTGAGAGACGCCACCGCGCTCCCGCCTTGCAACGGCAGGAGCGCAAAATGGCTCAGTCCGCCTCCCACTCATCCAATCACGTGCTGGCCTCCCTGGCGGCGGCCGACCTCGATATGCTGCGGCCGCATTTGCGATCAGTCGAGCTGCCGCAGGAAATGGTTCTGTTCGAGGCCGGCGCTGCGATCAAGCGCGTCATCTTTCCGCATGCGGGAATCGTCTCCCTGGTCGTGGAGCTGGCATCTGGCGAAATGATCGAAGCCGCCATGATCGGCCGGGAAGGCGTGGTCGGAGGCTTGTCTGCCCTCGACAGCAAGATTTCGATCAGCCGGGCCATCGTTCAAGTCTCCGGCGCCGGGTCGGTCGTCGACGTGGATCACGTCCGCCACCTCGCCACGCAAAGCCCGGTCTTTCGCACCACGCTCATCAAGCATGAGCAGGTCCTGCTGGCGCAATCTCAGCAATCCGCCGCCTGCAATGCGACCCACACGATCGAGGCGCGCCTCTCGCGCTGGCTGCTGCGTTGCCGGGACCTGGTCGGCAGCGAGGACCTCGCGCTCACCCAGGAATTCATCGCCCAGATGCTGGGGGTGCGAAGGACGAGCGTGTCGATCGTGGCCAACACCCTGCAACAGGCTGGTTTCATAAGATACAAGCGGGGACACATCCGCGTGCTCGATCTGGAGGGCCTGCGGGAAAGCGCTTGCGAGTGCTACTGGACGGTCAAGTCGCTGTCCGACCGGCTCATCGGAGCGCAGGCTTAAAAAAATCCGGCCGGAGCGGAACACGGCCGGAACTCGGGAATTGAGGAGTCATGCCGGGTGGCGCCCCCCAGCCCCCCCAGCCCCTCGCCATCCGGCCCAAAGACCTCGGTACCCTCCGGTCCCGGGGTCTTTGGCTTAGCAGGCGCTGGTTTCATGTGCTCGCTTTGCCGAATACGACCCCTTTTGCCTCGGCGCCGACGGCGGTCAGGATGATGATGACAATCGCCACCGTTCCGGCGACCAGCGCGAGAGCAAGGCCGTAATTATTGCCGTAATGTACCGCGATGGCGACCTGAAGCGTGGCATTCACCGAGGCCAGGAGATTGCCCAGTTGATAGACGAAGCCGGGAAATGTCCCGCGCGCGTTGTCCGGCGACAATTCGTTCAAATGCACCGGAATGATGCCCCAGGCGCCCTGCACCATGAATTGCATCAGAAAGGCGCCGAGCGTGAGCAATACGGGACTGGTGGAGAACGCCCACAGCGGCACCACCGACAAGGACAGCAGCGCCGCGATGATGATCATCCGGCGCCGGCCGAAGCGCTCCGACAAGGAACCGAACGTGAGGCCG
The DNA here is from genome assembly GCA_036502925.1 of Xanthobacteraceae bacterium. Lineage (GTDB taxonomy): Bacteria > Pseudomonadota > Alphaproteobacteria > Rhizobiales > Xanthobacteraceae > VAZQ01. Next base: position 3,688 of record DASXXS010000102.1, on the reverse strand, counting down.
CCGCAGATGGCGCCGATATTGTAGATGACGGCGATGAGGCCGACCTCGCGCGGGGACAGGCCGTGCTGGACCTCCAGGAAGGTCGGGTAGATATCCTGGCTGCCGTGGCTAAAGAAGTTGAAGGCGGTCATCAGGACGATCGCGTAGATGCCGAGCCGCCAGTGCGATTTCAGGATCGTCAGCGTATCACCACGGGCCGCGGCTTTCCGGTCCCAGCTCGGCGATTCCGGCACATTTCGCCGGATATAGAGCACCAGCAGCGCCGGCAGCACCCCCACCATGAACATCCCGCGCCAGCCGATGCTCGGGAACAGCAAGCCATAGACGATCGAGGCCAGGAAATATCCGGTCGGATAGCCCGATTGCAGCAGGCCGGACACGAGGCCGCGCGCCTGCGGCGGAATGGACTCCATGGTCAGCGAGGCGCCGACGCCCCATTCGCCCCCCATGGCGACGCCGTAGAGGGCGCGCAGCACGATCAAGACGGTCAGGCTCGGCGAGAAGCCCGACGCGAATTCGATGATCGAATAGAGCAGAACGTCCACCATCAGGACCGGACGGCGGCCCCAGCGGTCCGCGGCTCGCCCGAAGATGAAGGCGCCGACCGGCCGCATCGCCAGCGTCAGCAGAATGGCAAGGGTGACGTTGGAGATATCGGTGCCGAATTCCTCCGCGATGTCCTTGAGCACGAACACCATCAGGAAAAAATCGAAGGCGTCGAGCGACCACCCCAGAAAGCTCGCAGCGACCACATGCCTTTGCTCGCTGGTCCAGCCGGAAAGCGCTGCGATCTGTATCGTTCATTCTCCCAAGACTGCGCGATGTGGGAAACCTTCGTTCTCCCGGCCACCAACCACGTTCGGCAGCGGAACCCCGCCCGAAGCTACACCGGATCAGCCTGCGCTGCACGGCATCGAGTCCCGGCGGCGGCTATCTGACGATGCCTCGGCGCGTCGTTCCGTCCTCGCTTGCGATTGAAGACTGGCGGCGGAAGTACTCAAATTCGGACTTTACAGTTTCTCTGCGGTGACTTTAGCAACACAATCTGCCATAAGCGGACATTTAGTCAGCTCGCGCATCTCCGCCTCCGTTTTGCCACCGCTAAAGAATCAAACATCCGCGATCGGCACCTCGTCTACCTTGTGTCCGTGCTGATCGATGATCGCGACAAACCAGCCGGTCCAGTCCCAGCCTGGCATAACTGCGCCGTGTTTGAGGTCGCTCGCGAGCGCCACCGCATCGGCGCGGGCGGCGGCATTGCCTGGCAAGTCAATGCCGTTGTGATTGTTTAGTACTTGTTCGCCATTGGTGAGGTGAAAATAATAGCGTGGCATGGCGGGCTCGTGCTCGCGTTGATTTTATTGCTTGCGCGGCGGCTGCGGGCTGTGGGCCGGATCGGTATCGTATTTGAACATTTTCGCGACGATCGGTCCTCCGACCAGGGGCTTCAGCTCGGCCTCCAGCGCATCCGCCTTGTCCTTTTCGTAGACTTCCTCGCCGCCGACATAGAGCGTGAAGGACCTGGTGTATTTTGCCTGCTTGACCGGATCATCGACGGTCTGCTTGGTCCATTCATAAAGCGGGTATTTGTCAATGCCGTTGGCCTCGGCCTCGCCGACATAGTCGGCGAACGCGTCGAACTGGCATTTCATGGTTGCGTCATGACGGCGCAAGATGTCCTTGAGCGGAGCAATCGAAGCGTCGGCGGGATCGGCGCGCGCCGCTTGCGCGAAGCCTTCGTTCAAGGTCAGCCGCAACTGGAATTTCAGGTCGTTGTTCACGGCATATTACCTCGTTGTTCGTGGCCTGCGGCCGATCTCGGATCGGCTCCGGCCGGCCGGCGCGTGCTTCGTTCGGAACGATTTGACCTGCATCGTCGCCCGCGCGCCCCGGGATCGACCCGCGGCTCCATCCGTCTCGCGCAAGAAGATAGATTGCCGGGTCAAGCCCGGCAATGCGGTCGAATCGGAAAATCCGAACCGAAGCGGCTCGCGGCGGGCTGCCCAGCCGGGACCATGAGGCCCGAGGCGCGCGCCATTGCGGAACGAGCGGCGCGGCTCAGAGCGCTCCGATCAGCCAAGGAAGCAGAGAAGGACGAAGGCGGACGGCTCGTTCGGGCTCACGGCAATAAGTGGGCCCGGCGCATCTCCGGGCGCATGCGGCCTATCTCATTTCCGTGCCATCTCCATGCCGATGGCATCTTGGGCGAAGCGCGATTGCGCCCCTCCATCGGCGGGACGACAGCAGCTTTATCTGGCCGCCAGGCACCGACGCGCCCTTCGCTCCTGCGCGTCCGTCATTCCATTAGCGAGCGCCAGCGCCCTGGCCTGCGCCACGCCCATCATGCTCACGTAGCTGCGGACCGTTTCACAAGTGATTGCCGACGGCGTGGCCCAATCCGCGTGGCCCGCACTTGGCTGAAAATGATGCGCGCTGGCCCATGCCGAGCTCGTTGCGCCAAATACAAATAGTGCCAGCAGCGTGCTTCTCATCGCGCAGCTCTCCCTCGCTTTGCGTTAAATAGGGTCGATGTGTCGTGGAATTCGTCCCCGCCCGGCCAACATAGCGATTCCCCCCGCGCGGTCAACCGCGCAGCCTGACATCGATCTGCTTGTCCCCCGATCCGCGCAGCGTCAAATCACATCGCCCCGGCGTACAATCAATACCGCGCATTTCCCGGCGTGCGCGGGAACGGGATGGCGTCGCGCACATTGGCGAGGCCGGTGACATAGGCGAGCGTGCGCTCGAAGCCGAGGCCGAAGCCGGCGTGCGGCACGCTGCCGTAGCGGCGCAGATCGCGGTACCAGGCGTAGTGCTCCTTGTCGATGCCGCGCTCGGTCATGCGCGCATCCAGCATATCGAGCCGCTCCTCGCGCTGGCTGCCGCCGATGATCTCGCCGATCCCCGGCGCCAGCACGTCCATCGCCGCGACCGTCCTGCCGTCATCGTTCACCCGCATGTAGAACGCCTTGATGTCCTTCGGATAGTTCATCACGATCACCGGCTTCCTGGCGTGCTTCTCGGTGAGATAGCGCTCGTGCTCCGACTGCAGGTCGATGCCCCACTTCACCGGAAACTCGAACTTCTCCTTCGCCCGCTCCAGCACCGCGATCGCCTCGCCGTAGTCCATGCGCACGAACTGCGAAGCGACGATGCCCTCGAGCTTGCCCACCAGCCCTTTCTCGATCCGCTCGTCGAAGAAGGCGAGATCGTCCTGCCGCTCCCTCAGCACCGTCTCGAAGGCGAACTTCATGAGCCCTTCCGCTAGCGTCGCATCGTCGCCGAGGTCGGCGAAGGCGATCTCCGGCTCGATCATCCAGAACTCGGCCAGGTGGCGGCTGGTGTTCGAGTTCTCCGCGCGGAAAGTCGGCCCGAACGTGTAGACCTTGGTGAGCGCGAGGCAGTAGGCCTCCACGTTGAGCTGCCCCGATACCGTCAGGAACGCCTCGCGGCCGAAGAAATCCTTGGCGAAATCCACCCTGCCCTGCGCGGTACGCGGCAGGTTGGCGAGATCGAGCGTCGATACCCGGAACAGCTCGCCCGCCCCCTCCGCGTCGGACGCGGTGATGATCGGCGTGTTGACCCAGAAAAAGCCGTTCTGGTCGAAGAACCGGTGGATCGCCTGCGCCAGCGTGTGGCGCACCCGCGTCGCCGCCGCGATCACGTTGGTGCGCGGCCGCAAATGCGC
>DASXXS010000101.1:0-3680 GCA_036502925.1 Xanthobacteraceae bacterium | reverse complement strand
ACCTCGGATTTGATCCAGGCCGTGGCCTCCTCAGGCGTCCCGCCCACGGGCTCGTAGCCCTGCAGACGAAACTGCTCGATCAGATCGGCCGACTTGAGCACATCGTTGGCCTCGGCATTGAGCCTGGCGATCGCCGGTTTCGGGGTGCCGGACGGCGCCGCCAGCCCATACCAGCCCACCACATCGAAGCCCGGCAGGCCGCTTTCGGCCACGGTCGGCAAATCGGGTGCGAGCGCGGACCGCTTGGCGGAGGTCACCGCCAGCGCCCGCAGGTTTCCGGCCTGCGCGAGCGGCAGCGTATTGAGGGCGGGGCCGAACATCATCTGGACCTGGCCACCGACCAGGTCGGAGGTCGCGGGTCCGGAACCCTTGTAGGGAACGTGCACGATATCCACCCCCGCCGTGCGCTTGAAGAATTCGCCGGCGAGATGGACGGTCGATCCGACGCCGGCCGACGCATAGGAGAGCTTGCCCGGATTGGCCTTGGCATAGGCGATCAGCTCGGCCACGGATTTGAACGGGACGGCGGGATTGACCACCAGCACATAAATTCCGGAGACCGCGGTGACGATGCCCGCAAAGTCGCGGACCGGATCGAACGGCAGTTTGTTGTAGAGGCCCGGCATGGCGGCGAAACCGCTGTGGGACACCATCATGGTGTAGCCGTCGGGCGCCGCATGGGCGGCCGTCTCCATGCCGATGACTCCGCCGGCGCCGCCCCGGTTCTCGATCACGACCGGTTGGCCGAGATTGGTCGTCATGGCATTGCCCAGGAGCCTGCCCACGGCATCCACGGCGCCGCCCGGAACGAAGGGCACGATCAATCGGACCGGACGCTCCGGATAGGCGGCGTGGGCGACGCACGGCATCAGCGACGCGGCACCCGCGAGGGCGGCGGCGTTGATCAGCGCACGACGCGAGATCGACATGTATCGTTCCCCACTGTTGTACCCCTGATGCTTGTTTCGCATTATGCCACGGCCAACCATGCCGCACATCCGGGTCCACTGGACATTTGGTTTCACTGGCCGACGGGCTGCCCAAAACCATCTGTCCAAAACCATCTTGCCGACCCGGCTGCAATGGCGCATCCTGAACAGATGGAGGATGGTGCGATCGGCAGGGATCAAGCATGCCGATGCATCCTCGGGAGGAAGGGCACCTACATGAAAACCCTCGTAATCTCTGCCATCGCCTTGTCGACGGTTCTCGGCCTCGCCAACACGGCCCAGGCCCAAGAGGCCAAAAAGCTGTTCTTCGAAGGCGACATCGTGCGTCACGCCTTGGAGAATCAGGTCGGGCCGTTCTGCGTGCTGGCGAACCAGTTCAAGCGCAAGGAGGCCGTCGCCTGGCGCATTCGCGTGCTCGAGCCCAACGGCAACGTCGCCGACAATAACGTGCTCAAGAGCGTGGTCGTGGTCTTAGGCAACGGCCAGAAGCTTCCGGCCCGTTACGGCGGGCACGGGATGCCGCCCACAGATCATTTCTGGTCCCTGCACTGGGAAATTCCCGCGGACTTCCCGACCGGGTCGCTCGGCTACAAGGTCGTCGCCACCATGATGGACGACTCGACCGTGACCTGGCAGCCGTTCAACCGTGCAACGACGCAGCTCACGGTGATCGCGGGCGAGCCGGCGATGAAGACGGCGGGGGCTCAACAGTAGGCTGCAAGGAGCGGACGATGATGCCGAGCAGCGGCGCCCCGGCCGGCGCGCGTTGCGCGCTATTGGCGCTTTCCCTCGTTTCGTTCGCATGCCTGAGCGCCACGCCCTCGCCGGCGGCGCCGCTCGCTTCCAGTCTCGGCCCGGAAGTCGCGCTGGCGGAGCCGCGCGACGGATTCATCGGAAGCCTCAGCGTCGTTCCGGAAAACGGCCCGGCCGGCACGCCCTTGACCGTGACGGCGGAGAAGCTGCCTCCCAATCAGGAATTTCAGCTGGTCTGGCGCACCGTCAAGGGCAGCTGGAAGGTCGCCGATGCCGAATACCACGGCCGCGACTATGAGCCGGTTGCCTATGAAATCGCCAAGGTCAAATCCGATCAAGCAGGGCGCTTGACCGCAAAGCTCGTCACCCCCGAGGATTTCGGCTTCGTGCACGATATCGTGCTGCAGCAGCCGGACCGCATGTTCACACAAGCCGGCTTCTCGATCGACATGACGGTGAAGATCACGCCGGAGAGCGGACCGGTGGGCACGCCGATCACGGTCGAGGTCAAGGGCATCGGCTGGCGGTCGCTCTTCAACTCCTGGGATCTGCTCTACGACAATCATTTCACCGGCTGGATGTCCGCGGTGACCACCGGCGGGTCCGCGACCTTCACCATACCGGCGACCGGCCGGGTCGGCCTGCATGTGCTCGAAGTGCTGCACGGGGAGCTGACCTTCCCCTACCGCAACATGCAGCAGAATCCCGAGCCGGACCGGCCGCGCTGGGCGATCCCGTTCCGGGTCACCGCCGGCGAGCCGGTGCTGCCGCCGCCGCCCGAGCGGCAGGCGCAGAAGACGGTCCGCATGCTGCCGCCGCCGGGCGCGCTCACCGCCACGCCGGCATTCTCCGGCATCGAGGAGCTGGTGGTCGTGCGCGGCCAGGACTTCGAGCCGGGCAAGACCTATCGGCTCAACTGGACCCGCGTGGTCGGCAACCGGATGACCGGCGCGGGCTGGGAGGAAGGATCACAGGCGATCGCGGAGGCCAAGGCGAACGGCTCCGGCCACGCGGAATTCAGCTTCAAGGTGCCGGACGATCTCGGCGGCGTGCATGGACTTTGGGTGGACATGGGCGGCGGCGCCAAAGCGACCGGGACCTTTTGGATCAAGGCGACCGCGCTGCCGCTTGATGCCGGCCACGGCCCGGTCGGTACCACGTTTCGGATTCACCTCAAGGGCGTGGGCTGGACCGAGACCGCCAACATCTACCACCTGGTCTACGACAACGACTACATCGGCTATGCCTGCGCCTTCAACAGCCAGGGCGACGTGGAACTGATCATGAAGGCCACCGGCGAGCCCGGCTGGCATTTCATCGATCTCTATCCGGGCATCTACAAGGGCGCCGAGACGCGGCCCAACAACTTCCGCATCCCGCAGCTGACCTATGCGCAGGACCACCCCGGCGAGGACCTGCCGGCATTTCATTTCGCTTTCGAGGTGACGGGCGACGTATCCGTGGGACCTGATCGCTAGACGCGTGACTGCGCGCTTGATTGCCAACGCGTCGATCGCGTGGGCGGCACGAATAACGCGCCTTCAGGGACGCAGCGCCTCTCGCTCCTTCTCCCCGCAGGCGGGGAGAAGGTCGGGATGAGGGGGCGCTTCCGCATGCCTGAGCTTGCGGAAACGCCCCCTCACCAGGCCGAGTTTTGGTTTTCCCAAGCGCCGTGTCGCCCTCTCCCCGCAAGCGGGGCGAGGGAAGCCGCACGCAGCCCTAGCAAACGGCTTACTGCGTCTCGCCCGCGGCAGCGGCGGGAGCGGCGGGCTCGCGATTCGGATTACCGAGCTGCGTTCCGTCCGGAAGCTTGACCGCCAGGAACTGGCCGCCATGGGTCCCGTCCTTGAGCGGATGGATGGTCAGCGTCACGGGCATGCCGGGCGTCAGCGTCTTGGGCTTCCAGCCCTGGCGCACCAAGCCGCTCGGGCCATTGAGCTCGATCGCCCACGGCTCCGGCTTTCCTTCGGCATTGGC
>DASXXS010000100.1:0-37785 GCA_036502925.1 Xanthobacteraceae bacterium | reverse complement strand
CGCGACCCATGTCCCGGCGCTGTTGCGCAGCTTCCTGTAGCCGAGGTGCAGACCGCGCTCGATCTGGCGATAGTACGGCTTACCCCGCGCCTTAAGCTTCCGCCGTGCTTCCTTGCTGTCCAATATCGAGTCCTTGATCTTGCGCGCCATGTTTCCGCCCTTCCCTGGAAAATCCGCTTGCGTGTCCAACGTATGTCCAATATACATGCATGGAGCTGCATGGACAAGCATAGACTGATATGGACCGTTTTATCGGGATTTGTTGGGGGTATCGTCACCGGCATGGACGGCGGTGGAGCGACTACCATTCCTTTCACGGCGGAAACTGGGGTTCGATTCCCCGTGGGCGCGCCATGATTTATTAAATGACTTAGTGGACATGCCGGCAGCCCAGTCGGGGTTTTGGGAAGGTTTCGGGGAATCCGATTCGAGGGAATCCCGCATCCGATTTTGCAAGGAAACTGACCACCAGAACCCAGAATCCGGCAAATTCGATGACTCGAATTCACCGGATTTCCTCGGCTATTCAGCGGCCTGCGCGAGGCCGTTGAGGGCTTGACCAGCGGATACAAGAAAAGGGCACGAGCACTCGCGATCAAGACGGGCCTTGGACGGCAAAGACAAGGTCCGTCGAGCAGAACTCATTCAGTTACTTCAAGCAAAGGAGTACGAGGAGAAAGAGGTGGAGTTCATATTGAAAAAGCTGCACTCTTTTGGGGTGCTAAAATGTACATTTGGTAAGTACTCTGAGGCGTATGTCACGTGACCGATTGAGGCGTGCAGACCAGACCTTGAAGGCCGCCAGATTGTTGATCGGTCGCAAAAAGAATATTGCACTAAACCGCTGCGCGGTAGGGGCTTGCTGATAGGGCAGTGATCAACTCTTAACGCGCGGACGCTTGCGGAGAGGCTCGTACCAATCGTGCCGTCCAGTGTCCTCAATGGCGGCCATCCATCCGAAGTCGAAGGCGTTTTTTGATACCTTGAGCTCGCGCATCGCAGCGCTACGCAACTCGTCTTTGGTCAAAAACTTCGCCTGACTGTTCTGCATGAACGGCAGGAGCCAGTCGCGGCACTGTTTCCATTGCTCGGTAAATTGCTCCGAGAGTTCCTGACTTCGGCTCTTCGTCATCACGTGCTCGATCGTAGCTGATCACGATACGCGCAGATGCGTATTCGGGGAATAGGGCATAACAGAGCCATCCCCGATACGTCGCACAATGCTGGCTTCACGCGGCGCAAACGTCATCGTCAACGCCGTCGGCAACGAGGCCGAGGCCAGCGAGGTGGCCCGGGAGGCCGAGCGACTGGGCGTGCGGTCGCTGGTGGTGTTGGGCGACGCGTCCGACCCGGCCACCATCGACCGGATGGCCGCCCGGGCCCAGGAGACCTTCGGCGGCGTCGACATCTACGTCAGTAACGCGGCTCGACGTCTATACAAGGACTTCTTCGAGACGACGAATGACGATTGGCACTACCATCTGAACCAGCAGCTGACGGCTTCCTGGTACCTGGCCAAGGCGTTCGCGCCAGGCATGCGCGACCGCGGCTGGGGCCGGGTGGTGCACATCAACGGCGAGGACGGCTGGCTTGGCGGTCGGTCGCGGATCCCCCATTCGACCGCCAAGGGCGGCCTACGCACCCTGACCAAGTCCCTGGCCAAGGCGCTCGGGCACTACGGCATCACGGCCAATGACGTATCCCCCGGCTTTATGGAGACCATCCGCGACCCGGAGACACACCCGGAGCTGACCCCAGAACGGACGGCGGAGATCGTCCGCCGAATTCCCATCCAGCGCGAACCGAAGCCCGAGGAAGTGGCGTGGGCGTGCGCCTTCCTGTGCTCGAAGCGCTCGGCCGCCATCACGGGCGCAGTGATCCACGTCGACGGTGGCTTCTTCGCGCTCGGATGAGCACGGACTCACCCCACTTGGGCGTGAGCGAGGTGCCGAACGTCCGGACGTCGGGGGTGGCCAAGCCGCATAGTGAGGGCGACGGTTTCGTTGAAGTGGTGATCAGACGAGCAAAGCCAGCAATCCGGCCAGCACAAAGCCGCCGAGCAACATCGACCAGTCCCCGGTGTCGAAACCCAGAAGCCGACCATCACTCGTGAGGCGCAGTGTCGCAAGCCGCTGCATCGGGACAACCCCTGTATCGTTGGTTCGTGGTTCGTCGGCTCTGTTCGTCAGTTGGTAATGCCATATTAGCATGCCAAATGGCCTTTGGCTGTTGCGCGCCGGCAACGGTCGGCAACAATCGGCGGTTAACGTGAATGGCCTGCTCGCGATTTCATTGGCCCGTCAAAGGGCCGTGCGCGGCCGCCGGGCCTGCATTGTGCTCGCGTCAGCGCGGAATTGGGGCGCTGGGCCTGATCTGGCCATCCGGCGACCCCGGGGAAACCTGACGAATTCGCGAAACCTGGGCGAGCAGCCGCGCCAGGCCCCGCTGCACCGAAGTGAGCGGGTTCGATGCGCCGGACCGGTCCGCAAGCTTGCTGACCGAGCTGGATTCGGCGGCGATCCTGAGCGCGTCGCCGGAACGGGTAATGCTGTAATCGAAGCTCGCGACATCGTGCGACTTGGTATTCGTCACCGGATTCGCGAGCTCGCGATCCATGATACCGTGCACGCGGCACACTTCGGAGTCGGCGTCGCAGCTCGCGGTAACCGAGTGTGGCCGGATTTTGTAGCTGCGCTGGGGCCAGCGCTCCGCAAAACGGCGCTTCTCCAGCAGGATCGTTTGCCGGGGCATGAGGTTGCCGTGGTAGAGCACCTTGTCGTCGTAAAGCCCATCGAGCGTGCGCAACATCTCGCCATTTGGTTGCGACCAACGGGCGGCCAACGCGAGCACCAGGTTCGTCGCGCGCCCGGCTAGGTTTGTCTGCGCCTGTTCCTGGCCTGCGACGCCTGCGGTGGCATCTTGGTCGGACGGCGCCGCCGCATCGGGCGGCGGCAGCAGCGTCACCTCGATCCCATGCTGGGCCGCTTCTCCCATGTTCAACCATTTCATGGAATTAGGCGCGGCTTGCGTGATGTAGACGATGGCATCTTCACGCAGGCCGATCTGATCCAGATAGGCACCCAACACCGCGTTGCCCGGCCCGCTTTCGGTGTTTGCGCCGGCCTTTTGCACATAGGCGGCATGAAATCCAACCTTTGAACCCGCCCCCAGATAGCGGTGAGTGCCTCCGAGCCAGGCAACCGCGCAGGCCGATGCGCACTGCGCCGCGTCAGGCACGATGGTGGTGAAATTCTTCACCCGGATCAGCATTCCGATCCGAATCCCGGCCAGAAGGCTGCCGCCGTCGCTGCGGAACGCCACCGTCGCCCTGGAGAGTGGCGCGACCTTGCTGCGAAATACTTCGATGTCGTTGAGCTCGAGGTCGCCGTCGACCATGACCAGCGCCGCGCCATCGGCTTGCTTGACCTCGATAGCGGCCGCCCCGGCCGCCGACGGGGCGAGTAGCGAAAGCACAATGGCAAGGGCCTCACGCACGGCAAAACAACCCCCCCGAGAATGCAGCCAATATCATTGTCCTGCAGAAATAAAACAATACCTCCTGTGGATAACCGATCGCCAGGCGAGCGGATTGCCGGCCGAGCCGCGGCCCGGGCTGGATGCGGCCCTGGCGCAATGGCCGCGAGCAGCCGGCAACGGGACCTACTCGCCTGTCGCGCGCGGCGGGTAGATGTGCCGGCCTCCCTTGAAATCCTCGACCTCGAAACACTGTTCATCGGGCGCCGCCGGCGCAGCCCGAATATAGCTCGGGCCGATCGGCGATTTCCCGTGGCCGCCTGGGATGTCGAGCATGTAGGTGGGCTGGCACAGGCCGGAAACACGCCCCTGCAAACTGCGCATCAGCGCCTGCCCCTGCGCGATCGTGGTGCGCAGATGCGAGGTGCCAGGGGCAAGATCGCCGTGATGGAGATAGTAGGGCTTGATGCGGCATTCGACCAAGGCACGCATCAGCGCCGCCAGCGTCGCCGGATCATCGTTGACCCCGCGCAGCAGCACGCTCTGGCTCAGCATCGGAATGCCGGCATCGACCAGACGCGCGCAGGCCGTGCGGGCGGCGGGCGTGAGCTCGCGCGGATGATTGGCGTGCAGCACCACGTAAGTCGCCTTGCGGGACGCCTTGAGGGCGCCCGCAAGCGCCGGGGTGATCAGTGCGGGCGCCGCGATCGGCATGCGGGTATGGATGCGCACGACCTTGACATGATCGACCGAAGCGAGCGCTCCGATCACGGCGCGCAGCCGGCGCGCTGACAGGACCAACGGATCGCCGCCCGTGAGAATGACCTCCCAGATTTCCCGGTGCTCCCTGATATAGGCGAGCGCCGCAGCAAGCGCTGCGCCCGAGAGGGCGCGCCGGCGCCCGGGTCCCACCATTTCGCGCCGAAAGCAGAACCGGCAATAGACCGCACAGACATAGGCAAGCTTGAGCAGCACGCGGTCGCGATAGCGATGCACGATGCCTTCGACCGGGCTGTTGGCGTCGTCACCGATCGGATCGGCCGATTCGCCCGCCTGCCGGTCAAGCTCGGCCGGATCGGGGACGAACTGACGCGCGATCGGATCGTGCGGATCGGCCGGATCGACGAGCTCGCCCAAGTCCGGCGTCAGCGAAACAGCATAGCGCGCCGCGACCTGCTCGAGCTTCCCGAGCAGGTCGGGCGGCGCCAATCCCGCCGCCACAAGGTCAGCCGCGCTGCGGTGCGTCGTTGCCCCTGGCATGTCAGAAGTTCCTCCAACGGCCTTATTCATGGTTCGACAGCCGGAGTCCACATTACGTGGTCGATATGCGGCACGCCCGTTGCCAGCATCACCAGCCGATCGAGCCCGAGCGCCACCCCCGAGGCGGGCGGCATCTTGGCAAGTGCGGCGAGAAAGTCCTCGTCGAGCGGGTAGCGCTCACCGTAAACGCGCTCCTTCTCCGCCATTTCCATCGCCAGCCGGCGGCGCTGCTCGACCGGATCGGAGAGCTCGCCGAAGCCGTTGGCAAGCTCGATCCCGCACACGTAGAGCTCGAACCGCTCCGCCACGCGCGGATCGGACGGCTTGGGTCGCGCCAAGGCCGAGAGCGCGGCCGGGTATTCGTACAGCACGGTCGCGCGACCGAGGCCCAAGCGAGGCTCGATGCACTCCACCAGCACACGGCTGAAAATGTCGCCCCAACTGTCATCGTCGGCAAGCCGAATGCCCGCTTGCGCGGCGGACGCCGCGAAGCGCGCCCGGTCGGGACCTTGCGGTGACAAGCTCGCCGTCAGATCGATGGCGGCGTAGCGCGCAAACGCCTCGATGACGGTGAGATATTCGGGCGCCGCGAAAGGATCGATCTCCCGCCCCCGGAACGTAAGCCGCCGCGTGTCCGCGGCCTTGGCGGCCACGGCAATCAGCGCCGCGCAGTCCTCCATGAGCGCATCATAGGACGCCTGCGCGCGGTACCATTCGAGCATGGTAAATTCCGGCGCATGCAGCGCGCCGCGTTCCCGATTGCGAAACACGCGGGCAAATTCGACGATCCGCGGCTCCCCGGCGCTGAGAAGCTTCTTGCAGGCGAATTCCGGCGAGGTCCGCAAATAACGCCGGGCCCGGATTCCGTCGGGCGACAGGAGGTCGGTCGCAAAGGCATGGAGATGGGTCTCGTTGCCGGGCGAGACCTGCAGCGAAGAGGTCTCGACCTCGACGAAGTCCTGCGCCGAAAACCACTCCCGCAGTGCGGCCACGATGCGGGCACGGCCGATCAGGACGCCTCGGCGGTCGGCGTGCGCTTGGCGGGCCCAGAATGGGGACCGATCGGCCATCAGGGAATTCCCACGCGCGGCAGCAGCACCCGTGAAAATCGCTGGCGCGGGGGCGCAGGATCAGTATGTTGCGCCCGAACATCGCGGCCCAGCGCCTCGCTCCGGACTACGGACCCAGGCTCCGCCCGGCTGCCGCGCCATCGAGGAACCAGATCCGTGAGAGTCATCGCCAGCTCGCTTCGCAAAGGCAATATCGTGGACGTGGACGGCAAGCTCTATGTCGTCCTGACCGTTGAGAGCATCCATCCCGGCAAGGGCACGCCGGTGACCCAGATCGATATGCGCCGAATCTCCGACGGCGTGAAGGTGTCGCAGCGCTGGAAGACCACCGAGCAAGTCGAGCGGGCCCATGTAGAGGAACGGGAGCACCAGTTTCTCTACCAGGACGGCGATGGCTTCCACTTCATGAACACCGACAACTACGACCAGGTCACGGTCCCGGCGGACCTGGTCGGCGATCAGGCCGCCTATCTGCAGCCGGAGATGAAGGTGAAGCTGAGCGTCCACGAGGGTCTGGCGGTCGCGATCGAGCTGCCGCCGCGCGCCACCCTCGAAGTGATGGAAACCGAGCCGAGCGTCAAAGGCCAGACCGCGGCCTCCTCCTATAAGCCGGCGCTCCTTTCCAATGGCGTGCGCACCATGGTCCCGGCCTTTGTCACCGCCGGCACCAGGATCGTGGTGATGACGGCCGACGGCTCCTACGTGGAACGTTCCAAGGACTGATGGTGCACGACCCGATCGAGTTGCGCCTGACACGGCGAAGGGCGTTGCAAGCCCTCGCCTGTGGATCGGCGCTCGTACTGCCGGCACCGGGCCGGGCGCAGAGCGCGCGGGAGCCGTTCGACCAATGGGTCGCGGCCTTTCGCGCGCGAGCGCTCGCGCGTGGCGTTTCCGACGCGACATATGGGCGGGTGATGCACGGCCTGAAGCCGGACACCACCGTCTTTGAACAGCTGCGCAACCAGCCCGAATTCAACGAGCAGATCTGGCAATACCTCAACCGAAGGGTTTCCGACTGGCGGATCGTCACCGGCAAGGAGAAGGCCGAGGAATACGCGCCGCTCTTGGCCCGCATCGAGAAGGATTTCGGGGTCGAGCGCTCGGTGATGCTCGGCATCTGGGGCATCGAATCCGCCTATGGCGACCCGCTCGTCCAGCAGAATCATATGCGCCCGGTCATCCCCGCGCTCGCGGCGCTCGCCTGGGGCGAACCGCGGCGGCGCGCCTATTGGGAACAGGAATTGCTCAATGCCCTGGTCATCATCAATCGCGGCTGGAGCACGCCCGAGGAAATGAGCGGATCCTGGGCTGGCGCCATGGGCCATACCCAGTGGATGCCCGAGGTGTGGCTCAATATGGGCATCGACTATGACGGCGATGGCCGGGTGTCGCCGTTCGGCAAGCCGGATGACGCGCTCGGCTCGACCGCGCGCTATCTGGTGGAGCGCGGCAAATATCGCCGCGGCGAGCATTGGGGCTATGAGGTACGCCTGGCCGCGGGAGCGGGCGCCGCAGAGGCATCGCAGAGCTACGCGAGCTGGCAAAAGGCCGGCGTCAGTCGTGCCGACGGCCAGGCGTTCCCGCAACCCAACGCGTCGGCGCGCTTGTGGGTGCCGGTGAAGGGCGGACCGGCTTTCCTGCTCGGGCCGAACTTCTATGCTGTGCGCTCCTACAATCCATCGATGAACTACACGCTGTCCATCGTGCATCTCGGCGACCGGATCATGGGCGGCGAACCATTCGTTCAGAAGTTTCCCGGCAGCGAACGCGCGCCCACGCTCGCCGAAGTGCAGGAAATCCAGCGCCGCCTGACCGCAAAGGGCTACGATACCGGCGGCACCGACGGCCGGGTCGGCAACGACACGATGCTGGCGGTGCAGAATTTCCAGCGCAAGATCGGCATGCAGCCGGCCGATGGCTATGCCGGCGTGACCCTGCTGGCACGGTTGCGCGAGGCGCGCTGATCCGGTTCTATGGCGGCGCGCTGCCCCGCAACCAATAAACTATCAAGGATTATCCAGTGACGACTGCAGAGACCAAGGCGGCGCCGGCCGCCCACGGCACGCCCGCGAGTGCGGCTCATCCCTCGGTGCGCGCGCTCGACCGGCCGGTCAAGCTGACCGCCGCCAACGCCCCCGGCTGGGGCAGCGACGTCGTCGCCGAAACCCTGCGGGCGCTGGAGATTCCCTATATCGCGCTCAATCCCGGGGCGAGCTATCGCGGCTTGCACGATTCGATCGTCAATTATCTCGGCAACGACACGCCGCAAATGCTGCTCTGCCTGCACGAGGAGATCGCGGTCGCGATCGCCCACGGCTATGCCAAGGTCACCGGCAAGGCCATGGCGGCGGCGGTGCATTCCAATGTCGGGCTGTTCCACGCCACCATGGCGATCTTCAATGCCTGGTGCGACCGCGCACCGGTGCTGGTCCTGGGCGCGACCGGTCCGGTGGATGCGGCCAAGCGGCGGCCGTGGATCGACTGGATCCACACTGCCCGCGACCAGGGCGCGATCGTGCGCGACTACACCAAATGGGACGACCAGCCGGCCTCGCCGGCGGCGGCGCGCGAGGCGATCATCCGCGCCCATTGGATCGCCAATACGGCACCGATGGGCCCGGTCTATATCAACCTCGATGCCGAGATGCAGGAATCCAGGCTGGCCGAGCCGATCGCACCGATCGACGTCAACCGCTTCATGCCGCCGACCGCCACCGCGCCGGCGCCCGCGCTGGTGGCGCAGGCCGCCAAGCTGCTCAGATCGGCAAAAAACCCGCTCATCCTCATGGGCCGGGTGTCGCGCAGCATGGAGGGCTGGAACCAGCGCGTCGCGCTCGCCGAGACGCTCAACGCCAAAGTCATCACCGAGCTCAAGCTCGGCGCCGCCTTCCCGACCGATCATCCGCTGCATGCCGGGCCGCCCGGATCGACCGCGCTCGGACCGAAAGCGCAGGAGGCGTTGCGGCAAGCCGACGTCATCCTCAGTCTGGATTGGGTCGATCTCGCGGGCGCCTGCAAAGGCGCATTCCCGGACGGCATCCCGGCCGCGAAAGTCATCGTGGTGAGCAACGACTTCCGCATCCATCGCGGCTGGAGCATGGACTATCAGGGCCTGCCGGTCTGCGATGTGATGCTGGCCACCACGCCCGAGGAGGCGGTGCCGGACCTGCTCAAGGCGGTCGGCGGCCCGCTCGGGGCGCGCAAGCCCGCGCCGGCCAAACCGGCGGCGAAGCCCGAGCTTTCCACCGACAAGCTCGTGGTCAACGATCTCGTGCGCGGCCTCAAGATCGCGGTCGGCGAGCGCGACGTCACGCTCGCCCATATCTCGCTCTCCTGGGACGGCGCCACCTGGCCGTTCCGGCATCCGCTCGATTATGTCGGCTCCGAGGGCGGCGGCGGCGTCGGCGGCGGCCCCGGCAATGCGGTCGGCACGGCGCTCGCCTTGATGGGCTCGGGACGGCTGGCGGCCGCAGTCTGCGGCGACGGCGACTTCATGATGAGCAATTCGGCGATCTGGACGGCGGTGCATTACCGCATCCCGCTGCTCATCGTGGTTGCCAACAATCGCTCGTTCTTCAATGACGAACTGCACCAGGAGCGGGTCGCCCGTATCCGCTCGCGGCCGGTCGAGAACCGCTGGATCGGCCAGCGCATCTCCGAGCCCGACATCGACATTGCTGCACTGGCGCGTTCGCAAGGCGCGCAGGGTTTCGGCCCGGTCACCAGAGCAAGCGACCTGGTGGCGACCTTCGCGCAGGCGATCGCCGCCGTCGAGCGCGGTGAGGTGGCGGTGGTCGATGTGCGGGTTGAGCCCGGCTATTCCGCGGTCGCGACCGCCGCGATGCTGCGCGGAACCGAGAAGAAATAGGAACTGCGTCAATCAGGAGGAATGCATCATGAAAGCCCGACATCTTGCTTTCGCGACCGTCGCGCTCCTGAGCGTCAACCAGCCGGTGTTCGCCGACGATGCGGTCAAGCTCACGATCGGCCAGCGCGGCAACTGGGACACCGCGATCTCGCATCTCGGCGACAAGGCCGGCATCTTCAAGAAGCACGGGCTTGCGCTCGAAATGATCTACACATCGGGCTCCGGCGAAACCTTGCAGCCGGTGATCGCCGGCAGCGTCGATTTCGGCCTTGCGGTCGGCACGCTGGGCGCGATCGCAGCCTACGCGAAGGGCGCCCCGGTACGCATCATCGGGGCCGAGGCAACCGGCGCCGCCGATTACTGGTACGTGAAGGCGTCCTCACCGATCAAGACGCTGAAGGACCTCAATGGCCATACCATCGCCTATTCCACGGCCGGCTCCTCAACCGAGAGCGTGGTGCGAGCGTTCATCAAGGAGAATGGCCTCACCACCGCCAAGGCCGTGTCGACCGGAGGCGCGCCCTCGACCATGACCGCGGTGATGACCGATCAGGTCGATGCCGGCTGGGCCTCGCCACCGGGCGGCCTCAAGGAGATCGACGAGGGCAAGATCCGCCTGCTCGCGCGCGCCACCGATGCGGCGATCGTGCGCGGGCAGACCATCCGCGTCATCGTCGCCAATACTCAGGTCCTGGAGAAGCGCAAGGACGTGGTCGAGCGCTACATGCAGGCCTATCGCGAGACCATCGATTACATGTACGGCGACAATCCGCAGGTGCTCAAGGACTACGCCGCGTTCGCCGGCGTGAGCGAGGCCATGGCCAAGCGGGTGCGCGACGAGTTCTTCCCGCGCGCGCTGGTCATGCCCGACGAGATCAAGGGTCTCGATTCGCTGATGACCGACGCGGTGGAGCTGAAATTCATCGCGGCGCCGCTGAGCAAGGAGAAGATCGCCGATCTGGTGCAGCTGCAGGCGAAGCGGTAGAGGCATGCGCGACTCGGCGTCGCCCCGGCCGTAGCGCCGGGACCCATACGCCGCAGCTCATCGAGAGGGCACGGCGTATAGGTCCCTGCTTTCGCAGGGACGACAGTCGTGAGAGGGCATTCCAGTCTCAAATCGTGAAACTCTCGTGCGTGGAGGGGTGGAACAATTCCTCTGGCGCGACTTGGCGTGCGGATAATCCCTGCGCATGGTGGTGGCGCAGGAACGTCTCCAGCACCTTGCGGTTGGGCGCGAGCCCGTACGACCAGAAATCGTGTCCCATCAGCTCGCGCGCGGCCTTGAGCTGCTCCTCGACGAACGGCAGCGTGCATTTCGGCGCCGACGTGTCTTCGAGTTCCTCCAGGCACTTGGTCTTGGCTTGCTCGAACGCCTTGAGCACGGCCGCCGGCAGCCAGGGATGCTCATCGACCAGCGTGCGGCGGATGCCGGTGACGTGCATGATCGGAAAGATGCCGGTTCGCTTGTAGTAGTCCCGCCCGGCCGCGATCGGATCGGGAAACAGCCAGCCGATATTCGGATTGTGCCTGCCCGCCAGGCTCGGCACGCGCGGCGCGACGAAGGCGTCGATCTCGCCGTTTTCCAGGAGCTCCGAGATGGTCCGGCCCGCGGGCGCGTTCTCCAGCCGCACGCCGGGCGGCAGCTTGATGGTGATCTTCTCCGGGCGGCTCGGATCGTCGATCCCGCCCCGTACCCAGATCACGTCGGACGGCTTGATGCCGTGATCATCCTCCAGGATGATGCGCGCCCAGACGCAGGCAGTCAGCTGATATTCCGGCAATCCGATCCGTTTGCCCTTGAGATCGGCTGCCGACTTGATGCGGTCGGTGCGCACATAGATCGAGTTGTGGCGGAACGCGCGCGAGACGAACGCCGGCACCCCGATATAGGGACAATTGCGCTCCGCGGTCTTGACCGTGAAGCTCGACATCGACAGCTCGCAAATATCGAAATCATTCGTCCGAAAGGCGCGGAAGAAGATTTCCTCCGGCGGCAGCATCATGAACACGGGATCGACCCCGTCGATCTGCACCGAGCCGTCGAACAGGGCGCGGGCGCGGTCGTAGTTGCCGATCGCGACCGACAGGTTGAGCTTTGACATGTTTGGCGAAGCCTTGTGCGAGGTGCCGAGTATGGACCATCAGGCCATATCGCGTCACCCTGCCGGCGCGATGTCGATCAGGCGCAGCTGCATGCGCTCCTCGCCGTTCCAACGATCGACCGCCAGCGATCCAGCGGCATGCACCGGGCGCCCGCGATTGGCGAGGAGCGCCGCCCCGAGCTTCTGGCCGGCCGCCCGGAAGGCGATGACGTTGATGGCGGAGCCGTCGCCGGCCCGTAAGCGTGCGCGCAGGTGCGATTGGCCGGCCTCCTCCACATAGGCCAGATGATGGGCGGGCAATGCCAGCACCGGCTCCGGATTGCCCGAGCCAAACGGACCCGCGCGCGCAATCGACGCGACGGTCTCGAGATTTGCCGCGCCGGCCGTCAACGCCCCGTCGATCAGAAGGCAATCCGATCGTCGCGCCATCGTGACGGCGGCACCGAGACTCTCTTCGAGATAGGCGCGAAATTGGCCGAGCGCCTCGCGCTTGAGCGTCACCCCGGCCGCCATGGCATGGCCGCCGCCCTTGAGCAGAAGCCCCTCGCGCACCGCCTGCCGCACCGTACCGCCGAGATCGACGCCGGGGATCGAGCGACCCGATCCGGTGCCGATGCCGCCAGGTCCGAGCGCGATCGCGAAGGCAGGCCGGCCGAACCGCTCCTTGAGCCGGGCGGCGACCAGGCCGACCACGCCCGGATGCCACCCCTCGGCGGCGGTGACCACGACCGCGCCGTGCTCCTCCGAGCCGAGCGCCGCCATCGCCTCCGCTTCGGCCTGCGCCAGCGCCGCGACCTCGATCACTTGCCGCTCGCGGTTGAGGCGGTCGAGCTCGGCCGCGAGGCGCGCGGCCTCGATCGGATCCGCCTCCAACAAGAGGTCCACCCCGAGCGTGGCGCGGCCGATGCGGCCGCCGGCATTGATGCGCGGGCCGAGCAGGAAGCCGAGATGCCAGGGCTCCGGCGGCCCGCCCAGCCGCGCAATGTCCATGAGGGCGGTCAGCCCCACATTCTCGCGCCGGCGCAGCGCCAGGAGCCCCTTGGCCACAAAGGCGCGGTTGAGGCCCTTGAGCGGAACCACATCGGCTACGGTGCCGAGCGCAACGAGATCGAGCAGGCCGAGCAGATCGGGCTCGCTGCGCGGCGGCGCCCAGAAGCCGCGCGCCCGCAACTCGCGGTTCACCGCCACCACGACCATGAAGGCGAGACCGACGGCTGCCAGATAGCCGAGCTGCGAAAGGTCGTCGAGGCGGTTCGGATTGATCACCGCCAGCGCCGGCGGCAGCGTCTCGTCGGCCAGATGATGATCAACCACGATGGTCGTCAGGCCCAGGCGCTGCGCTTCCGCCAGCGGTTCATGGCTGGTGGTGCCGCAATCGACGGTGACCAGAAGGGTCGCGCCGGCGGCTGCCAGCGTCCGGATCGCCTCGCTATTGGGGCCATAGCCTTCGAACAACCGATCCGGGATATGAATGATCGGGTCGAGGCCGCCGTGACGCAGAAAACGCGCCAGCACCGCCGCCGCGCTGGCGCCGTCCACATCGTAATCGCCGAAAATGGCGACCTTTTCCCCGCCCATGACCGCCTCGGCAAGCCGGGCGGCGGCCACCGGCATGTCCGTGAGCACGCTCGGATCGGGCATCAGCAGCCGCACGGTGGGATCGAGAAAGCCGACCGCATCGTCCACATCGACGCCGCGACCCGCCAGAATGCGGGCGAGCAATTCCGGCAGTTCGTGCCGCTGGACGATGGCCAGCGCCCGCGCCGAGCCGCGCTCATCAAGCCGGTCGCGCCAGGCGCGGCCGGTCGCGGATTGCTCGACGCTGAGGAAGTGGCGGTTCAGAGGCATGAAATTCATAGGCCTGATAAGAGCCGAGACGGGCGATTCGGTCGAGCCCAAGAGGCTATCAGAGGCGATCAGCGCGCTCCGCCGGCGCTCAGTCCAAAGCTCTCCACACGGATTGCAAGGGCGCCAATCGCATGAAGCCCTCGCAGATCGCCATAGCCTGCCCATAGACCTGTTTCGAGATTGGCGTCGCCGCCCCGGCGGCCTCATCCTCGAGCGCGCCGGCGAGCGCGAGCGCCGCTGTCGCACACACGCGCCGAACATGCGGGACGGCCTCGGGGCATCGCTCGAGGCCATCCTCGTCCTGCAATGCCCGCGGCTCGCCGATCGCGGCGGCGGCGGCGCGGGCCTGCCCGATGAGATAAGGCCACGGACGCGTGTCGAGCCCGCTCAGGCGATCTGCCGCTTCGCGCTCGATCCGCCGCACCGCCTCGACGCGAGGCTTGATGGCGCGCGCGACAAGCTGCGGATAGTTGCGGCACGGCGCCGCCGCGCTGGCGGCAGAGACCGAAAGCAGGAGCGCGAGAGCAGCAAGGCAGGCTCGCAGCAACTCGCCCTTTCGAAGGTGGCCCGTCATGCCTGATCGATTGCGTCGACCGGACGCGTGGTTTGCGAATAGTCTGACTTGCGCGGTCGCGTCAAGAAACGGTTCGGGCGCTGCATTCGTCGGACACCAGCGCCGCGCAGGCATCGATCTGGGACGGCAGCACACTTCGAACGGAAAACAGGGCGTCAGGATCGGCGGCGCTCTGTCGGCATCGAAGCGCGTTTTCGAGCAAGCCGATATCGAGCCCCGCCACTTGCCCTTCGCCGAGGAACGCCACAGCCTCATCGTTCGAGCCCATGCGGCCGGTCATCCAGCTGTAGCAAAAGCGCCCAGGATAGAGCAGCGTCCGCAGATAGGGCTTGTGATCCTTCGGCGCGAGCGCTTGCGCCGTCGCGAAGCTCCGCGCCCGCTCCGCCCAGGTCGCAAACGGCGCACCGCGCAGATAGTCGCGAATCTCCTCCAGGGCCGGTCGCGCAGGCCGCACGTATTCGCGCTCCATCAGCGCCACCGCGTGATCGAGATAGTCCACGCGATCGAGCGGCGGGAACCGGCCCACTGAGAAGTGCCGGTCAGCCCAGAATACGGAGACCTTGGGGCCCCATGCGGCAGACAGCGCAATGGCATCGCTGCGCAGCCGGTCGAGCGCCGGCGGGGACAGACCGGCCCCCGTGACGAGCGCCACGTCGATATCGCTGTAGCGGGCGCTGAAACCGCCATGGGCCAGGCTGCCGATGAGATAGGCGCCGATGAGCTCGCTTCCGAGCACCTCCTCCCACTGCTTGGCCAGACGACAACCAAATTCGATCGCCGCGCTTCTGGCGAGCTCGTCGGGATCAGCGTGCGTCATCGCTCACACGCGTCATTCCGGCTGAATGCCGGCGTCATGAATCACGACGCCGTATTTGTGATATTCCAGGGCGATCAGCTCGCGGAACTGCCCGCTGTCGCGGAAATCGACCGACATTCCGAGCCCCGACATGCGCGAGCGGACATCCGGCAGCTCGGCGATCTCGCGAATAGCGTCGCCGACGCGCGCCACGACGCCCGCTTGCACCTTGGCCGGCGCGGCAATTCCGTAGAAGAAGTCGACGTCGAATCCCGGGACTGCGCTTTCGGCAACGGTCGGGACCTGCGGCAGCTGCGGGAACCGCTGCTGGGTCGAGACTGCCAGGGCCTTCACCTTGCTCTGCTCGACGAACGGCATGACGGCTACCGACAACGCCCAGATGAGCGGAATCTGTCCGCCCAGAAGGTCGTTGAGCGCCGGCGCGGCGCCCCGATAGGGCACGTGCGCAATTTCGATCTTCGCCGCCGTGTTCAACCACATGACGGCGAGGTGATGCGGAGAGCCCACGCCGGCCGTTCCGACCGAGAGCTTGCCCGGATTGGCCTTGCTGTAGGCGATCAGCTCCTTGACGTCGTTCACCGGCAGCGATGGATGCGCGAACAGCACAAGCGGCTGGGTCGCGACCAGTGCGATCGGCGTGAAGTCATTGATCACGTCGTAAGGCACCGTCCTGTTCATCCACTTTGCCAGAACAGCCGCCGGCTCCATCAGTAGCAGCGTGTGTCCGTCGGGATTGGCCCTGGCGACGAAATTGGCACCGACCATCGAGCCGGCACCCGGTCGATTTTCGACGATGACCGTCTGTTGCAGCTTCTCCTGCAGCTTCTCGGCCAAGATGCGTGCCGCGGTGTCGACGCCGCCGCCCGCGGCGACCGGCACGACCAGGGTCACCGGCCGCGTCGGATAGGCTTGCGCGGCGGCGATGGGAGGGACTGCGGCAAACGCGGCAGCGCCCGCTGCCAAGGACAGGAATTCGCGACGTGGAAGTTTCACGGCTGACCCTCCGTTGGGCTGCACGCATGCAAAACAACCAAAGCCAGCCTAGCCCGGATGATCAAAACCGGATAATATTGTTATCGAATGATACCATAACGATTTCGAATGACCACCGCCGCGCAGTGGAACGACCGCGTCCGCCGCCGCCTCAAATTGCGCGACGTGGATATTCTGCTGGCCGTCATTCGAACCGGCAGCATGGGCAAGGCGGCGGGCGCGCTCAACATGTCGCAGCCCGCCGTTTCCAAGGCGATAGCCTATCTGGAAAACACCCTCGGCGTGCGGCTGCTCGACCGAAGCCGACAAGGGGTCGAGCCGACACCCTATGGCCGCGCGCTCATCAAACGCGGCGTGGCGATGTTCGACGAGTTGCGGCAGGGGGTCGAGGACATCGCGTCTCTCACCGATCCGACGATGGGTGAGGTGCGCATGGGCGGGAGCGAGCACACAATATCCGCCATCTATTCGCCCGTTGTCCATCGACTCTCGGCGCGATATCCGCGGATGTCTTTTCACATCATCGTCGGGGACCTGCAGACGATGTCGCGGGAGTTGGACGCGCGAAACATCGACTTTGTGGTGAGCCGAATGTACAGCCCGCCCTCCGAGGAGCATGCGATTGAAGTGCTGTTTGAAGATCCCCTGGTCGTCGTCACCGGACCGAAAAATCCGCTGGCGCGCCGCCGCAAGATCGAGCCGGCCGAGCTGTTGAAAGAACCGTGGACCTTGCAGCCGCGCGAGAACAATTTCGGCGCCTTTGCCAGGGATGCCCTGCGCGCCGCCGGCCTCGCGCCTCCGCAAATCAATGTTGCTACGACGTCCAGTAATTTGCGCGGCGAAATGCTCGCGACCGGCCGCTACCTCTCGATTGTGCCTCGCTATTGGGTCCTACTGCCGCGCCGGCACCCCTCGCTCCGGGTCCTGCCGGTGGAATTCCCCAACACGCGTCTCAATGTGGCGATCATAACCCTGAAGAATCGGTCACTCAGCCGGGCCACGGAGCTTTTCATCGACGGTGTGCGTGCCCTCACCAAGCCGCTGGCGCCGGAGAAATAGCAGGCACGTGCTAATCCAAATGAAACTTGTCGAGCTGGCGGTGCTCGGCCCTGATCCAGCGCACCGTGCCGGTGACCGAGCGCATCACCACGGTCTCGGTCTCGATCGCGTCGCGCTTGAACTTGACGCCGCGCAGCATGGCGCCGTCGGTGACGCCGGTGGCGGCGAACAGGCAGTCGCCCCGCACCATATCTTCCATGCGATATCGCCGGCGCGGGTCGGTGATGCCCATCTTCAGGGCGCGCTCGCGCTTCTCCTCGGTATCGAGCACGAGGCGGCACTGAATCTGCCCGCCGATGCAGCGCATAGCCGCCGCCGCCAGGACTCCCTCGGGGGCGCCGCCGATCCCGATATAGATGTCGATCCCGGTGCCGGCGGGGTCGGCGGTATGAATAATGCCGGCGACGTCGCCATCGGTAATCAACCGTACCGCGGCGCCGGCCTTGCGCACGCCGGCGATCACGTCGGCGTGGCGCGGGCGATCGAGAACAAGCGCCGTGATAGCGGAGGTCTTGACGCCCTTGGCCTTGGCGAGGTTGCGGATATTCTCCTCCGCCGGCGCGTCGAGATCGACGACGTCCTGCGGATAGCCGGGACCGATCGCGATCTTCTCCATATAGACGTCCGGGGCGTTGAGCAGGCTGCCGCCTTCCGCCATCGCCATGGTGGCAATGGCGCCGGGCATGTTCTTGGCGCACAGCGTCGTGCCTTCGAGCGGATCGACCGCGATATCGACCTTGGGGCCGATCCTGTTGCCGAGCGTCTCGCCGATGAACAGCATCGGCGCCTCGTCGCGCTCGCCCTCGCCGATCACCACCGTGCCGTCGATCGGCAGCTTGTTGAGCTCGCGCCGCATCGCATCGACGGCGGCCTGATCGGCCGCCTTCTCGTCGCCGCGTCCGCACAGCCGCGCCGCCGACACCGCGGCCCGCTCGGTAACGCGCACGATCTCGAGCGACAGAATGCGCTCCAGCCTGCGTTGTGGTTGGTCGGTGACCGTCGCCATCGTGGCAGGTTTCGCTTTTTCCATAGCCGCTTTCTCTGGACGCTTTCGATCGGCCGCAGCTCGTTCCATCCGATTCAGCTCTTCTCGATCCGGATCACTTGCGGCTTCTCGACCCAAACACCGTCCTGCTCGATCGCCGCCAGGGCGCGGCGCACCGCGTCTTCGGTGGTGGCATAGGTTATGAGCACAACCAGCGCAGGCTTGTCGACCCGCCGCGGGTCCTCGCCGCCGTGCGGCCTGCGGTCACGACCGTGCTGCATGATCGATTCGAGCGAAATTTTCTCGTCCGCCATGCGCTGCGCGATGGTCGCCGCGGTACCGGGCCGATCGACGACGGCGAGCCGGATATAATAGCCGCCTTCGTGGCGCTGCATCGGGGCGCGCTGCGGCCTCGCGAGGGCAGCGGCCGGGCGCCCGAATGTCGGCACCCGGCGGCCGCGGGCAAGGTCCATCAGATCCGCAACCACCGCGGCGGCGGTCGCGGCGCCGCCCGCGCCGGGGCCCATGAGCGTCAGTTCCATCGTGTCGGCGTCGATCGCGACCGCGTTGAGCACGCCGTCGACCTCCGCGATCACGGTTCCCTGCCGCACCATGGTGGGATGCACGCGCTGCTCGATACCGACCTCGGTGCGCTGGGCAACACCCAGGAGCTTCACCCGATAGCCCAATTCATCGGCGGCTTCGAGATCGCCCAGCGAGATCGACTCGATGCCCTCCACATGCACCGCCTGCGCATCGACCTCGGTGCCAAATGCCAGGCTGGTCAAGATCGCAAGCTTGTGGGCGGTGTCGAAGCCGCCGATGTCGAAGGTCGGGTCGGCCTCGGCATAGCCCAGCCGCTGCGCCTCCTTCAGGCATTCCGCGAATGACAAGTGCTCCTTGTGCATGCGCGTGAGGATGTAGTTGCAGGTGCCGTTGAGAATGCCGTACACGCGGGCGATGCGGCTGCCGCCGAGACCCTCGCGCAGCGTCTTGACGATCGGGATGCCGCCGGCGACCGCCGCTTCGAAATTCAGCGCGGCGTCATGCTTCTCGGCGAGCTTGGCGAGCGCCACGCCATGGCGCGCGAGCAAGGCCTTGTTGGCGGTGACCACGCTGCGACCGAGGCCGAGCGCCGCCTCCACCGCGCTCTTGGCGGGGTCGCCTTCCCCGCCCATCAACTCCACAAGGACATCGATGCCGGGATCGCGGGCGAGCGCGACGGGATCCGAAACCTTGCGGGCCTTGGAAAGGTCGAGGGTGGCGTCCTTCGGCGGGTCCTTGGCGGCGTAGGCCGCGAGCTCGATGCCGCGGCCGGCCCGTTCCGCCAGCGCCGTGCGCGAACGTGCGAGCATCGAGGCGACGGCGGAGCCCACCGTGCCCAATCCGGCGAGGCCCACTCTCAGCGGTTCGGCCATAGGGCAATCCGGCAGGAATTCGTTCGCGATCAGCCGCGCTTGGCAAGCGGTACGACGTTGTGCAACTTTTCCGGGGCGCTTTCAAGGAAGCGTCTGATATTGCGGGCCGCCTGACGGATGCGCTGCTCGTTCTCGACCAGCGCGATTCGCACGAATCCCTCCCCGTATTCGCCGAAACCGATGCCCGGCGAAACCGCCACCTCGGCCTTCTCGACCAAAAGCGTGGCGAAGTCGATGCTGCCGATCGACTGGAACGGCTCCGGCAGCGGCGCCCAGGCGAACATGGACGCGCGCGGCGCCGGCACCTGCCAGCCGGCGCGGCCGAAGGAATCGACCAGCACGTCCCGCCGGCGCTTGTAGATCGCCCGCATCTCGTGGATGCAGTCGTCCGGGCCGTTGATCGCCGCGGTCGCCGCCACCTGGATCGGCGTGAAGGCCCCATAGTCGAGATAGGATTTCACCCGCGCCAGCGCCCCGATAATGCGCTCGTTGCCCACCGCAAAGCCGATGCGCCAGCCCGGCATCGAATAGGTCTTCGACAGCGAGGTGAACTCGACCGCGACATCGATCGCACCGGGAACCTGCAGCACCGAGGGCGGCGGACGGTCGTCGAAATAGACCTCCGCATAGGCAAGATCGGAAAGCACGAAGATGCCGTGCCGCTTCGCGAATGGGATCAGCTCCTTGTAGAAGTCGAGCTCGGCCACATAGGCGGTCGGGTTCGACGGATAGCAGACCACGACCGCGATCGGCTTGGGGATCGAGTGGATGATGGCGCGCTCGAGCGACTCGAAAAAAGCCGGCGTCGGATCCGAGGGGACCGAGCGAATGACGCCGCCGGCCATGAGGAAGCCGAAGGCGTGGATCGGATAGCTCGGGTTGGGCACCAGCACCACGTCGCCTGGCGCCGTGATCGCCTGAGCCACGTTGGCAAAGCCTTCCTTGGAGCCGAGCGTGGTGACGATCTGGGTTTCGGGATTGAGCTTCACGCCAAAACGGCGCTCGTAATAAGCGGCCTGGGCGCGCCGCAGCCCCGGAATGCCGCGGGAAGAGGAATAACGGTCGGTGCGGGCCTTGCCGACGGTCTCTTTCAGCTTTTCGACCACGTGCTCGGGCGCCGGCAGATCCGGGTTGCCCATGCCGAGGTCGATAATGTCGGCGCCGGCATTGCGTGCAGCCGCCTTGGCGCGATTGACCTGCTCAAAGACGTAGGGGGGCAGGCGGCGGATGCGGTGAAATTCTTCCATTTGAATGGCTCCTGGCCCGGCGAGCCGGTGCGAGCCTTTTATCACGGGTTCCGGTCGCTGCCA
Source organism: Xanthobacteraceae bacterium (assembly GCA_036502925.1). Taxonomy (GTDB): domain Bacteria; phylum Pseudomonadota; class Alphaproteobacteria; order Rhizobiales; family Xanthobacteraceae; genus VAZQ01. Next base: position 17,007 of record DASXXS010000100.1, on the reverse strand, counting down.
GCTTTGGCATTGGCGGTCGTGCCGTTGGCATTGGCGGCGGTGCCGCTGGCGGAGGCGGCCGTGCCGTTGGCTGAGGCCGCGGCGCCGGTAGCTGACGGCTTATCCGGCTTGCTGCCGTAGCGGTTGCGCGCGGCGACCAGGTCGTCCGCGAGCTGTTTCTGCTGATCGTTATCGAGCGGCGCGGCCGCGCGCGCGGGCGGCATATTGTGAACGGCCGGGTAGGCCCCCTCGGCCGCCGGCCGTTCCGGCGCATCCTCCGGGAGGCCGCCGGCCGCCGCCGGCAAATGGTCGGCAATCAGGGAACCCGAGCAGCCGCAGAGAAGAAGGGCGCTCGCGCACGCCACCAGCGCCGCTGCGACAACGCGCAGGCGGGTCGGCCGCCGTGATCGCGATGGAGAATTCATCGATCGGTCCCATCAGACCCAGGGGCGTCAGTTTCGGCGTCCCACGGTCTGGTGCCCCAACTCCAGTACCGCGAATCGAGTAGCCTCGTCCGGTATCCCAGCTTGGTGCGCCCCATTATCCCACTTCCGCGGCCGAAAGTTGGCCCCGACGCGAACTTCACCAGCTTTACCGCAGCGCGCCCCAGCAGACAAAAAACCTTGCAATTCAAGCCGCTAAGCGGTGATTGCTGTCATTCACTAGTAATATGACCAAAGCAAGGTCTAAGGAAACAGAGTTAACAACGGCGGCTGGATTCTCGCAATCGGAAAGGCCCCTCGGCGAGGGCGTGTGTCTGGCACGGCTCACTGGCGCCCGGTCACTTGCACGCACGTCCGGCGAAATCCATCTGAGGCCCAGGAAACCTGCGAGGAATTCGGCGCCATGCGCGACGGCCAAGGCGGCAAGTTGAAGGCCCCGACCGCGACATCCCAACCAGCGGCGCCAGGCACCTCGGTGGATATCGAGGAATTCGCCGGCAATCTCGCCCGCATGGTCGAGGAAGGCGGCAAGGCACTGGCCGCCTATCTCAAGCCGCGCGAGGAAGGACGCATCCAGGGCGAATATGCTGAGTTCATCGACGTGGTGAAGACGCTTGGCCAAGTCGGCCAATATTGGCTCAAGGACCCGCAGCGCGCCCTCGATCTGCAGCTGCGCCTGGGCAGGTCCTACCTCGATCTATGGGCGGGCGCGGTCAAGCGCATGGCCGGCGAGAAGACCGAACCCGTCGCCGAGCCGAGCCCGAAGGACAAGCGCTTCGACGATCCCGAATGGTCGAGCAATCAGTTTTTCGATTTCCTCAAGCAGGCCTATCTCTTGACGGTGGGATGGGCGAACCACCTGGTCAAGGATACCGAAGGGCTCGATCCGGCTACGCTGCAGAAGGCCGACTTCTATGTCCGCCAGATCGTGAACGCGCTGGCGCCGTCGAATTTCGTGCTGACCAATCCCGAGCTCCTGCGCGAGACGCTGGCCTCAAATGCCGAGAATTTGGCGCGTGGGATGCACATGCTGGCCGAGGACATCGTGGCCGGGGGCGGCGATCTGCGCATCCGCCAAAGCAAGGCCGGTGCCTTCGAGGTGGGCCGCGATCTCGCGATCACGCCCGGCAAGGTCATTTTTCAGAACGACCTCATTCAGCTCATCCAATACGCGCCGGCGACCGAAGCGGTGCTGCAACGTCCGGTCCTGATCGTGCCGCCCTGGATCAACAAGTACTATGTGCTCGATCTCACCCCTGACAAATCGTTCATCAAATGGTGCGTTGATCGCGGGCTGACGGTTTTTTGCATTTCATGGGTCAATCCCAACGCCGATCTGGCGACCAAAAGCTTCCAGGACTACATGTTCCAGGGCCCGCTTGCCGCGCTCGACGTCATCGAGCAGGCGACCGGCGAGAGCAAGGTGCACGCCGTCGGCTATTGCGTCGGCGGCACGCTGCTCGCCGCCACGCTCGCCCACATGGCGGCGGATCGCGACCGGCGCATCGTGTCCGCCACATTTTTCGCCAGCCAGGTCGATTTCACCTTTTCCGGCGACCTCAAGGTCTTTGCCGACGAGGAGCAGATCGCGGCGCTGGAGCGCCAGATGGCCGATCGCGGCTACCTCGACAGCGCCAAGATGGCGAACTCCTTCAATCTCCTGCGCTCGAACGATTTGATCTGGCCGTACGTGATCAACAATTACTTCAAGGGCAAGGAGCCGCTGCCGTTCGACCTGCTCTACTGGAACGCGGACGCCACGCGCATGCCGGCGGCCAACCATTCGTTCTACCTGCGCAATTGCTATCTCGGGAACAACCTGGCGCGCGGCGAGATGGTCATCGGCGGCGAGAAGCTCAATCTCAAATCGATCAAGATTCCGGTCTACAATCTCGCCACCCGCGAGGATCACATCGCGCCGGCGAAATCGGTGCTGCTCGGCTCGAAGTTCTTCGGCGGCCCGGTCAAGTTCGTGCTCGCGGGCTCCGGCCATATCGCCGGCGTCATCAACCCGCCGGACCGGCACAAGTACCAGTTCTGGACCGGGCCCAAGCCCGCCAGCGCCAACCTCGACCGGTGGCTGGCCAAGGCGGTCGAGCATCCGGGCTCCTGGTGGCCGGACTGGCTCGCCTGGCTCACGGCGCAGGGCGCCGCACAGGTGCCCGCGCGCATCCCCGGCGGCGGCCAGATCGCGCCGATCGAGGACGCGCCCGGAAGCTATGTGAAGGTCAAGGGCTGAACCGCGAGTGAGCAAGACACACACGCGCCGCATCGCCGAATTCGTCTCGGGGCTGGGCTACGATGCCATCCCGCCGCAGGTGCGCGAGCGCATCAAGCTCTTGATCCTCGACGCCATCGGCTGCGGCATCTATGGGGCCGGCCAGCCCTGGTGCACGATCCTGCAGACCACGCTCAGCGAATTGGACGGCACGCGCACGACGTCCGTGTGGGGGACGGCGCTGCGTCTCTCCTCGCCGCACGCCGCCCTGGTGAACGGCACCCAGGTGCAGGGTTTCGAGCTCGACGACGTCCATCGCCAAGGGGTCCTGCATGTGGGCGCGGTCACGCTGCCGGCCTTGATCGCGGTCTGCGAAAGCCATGCGCGGCTTTCGGGCCGCGACTTCCTGACCGCGGCCGTCGCCGGCTATGAGATCGGCCCGCGCGTCGGCATGTGCATGGGCCAGGAGCATATCGGCCAGGGCTGGCACTCGGGCGCGACCGTCGGCGTGTTCTCGGCCGCGGCCGGCGCGGCGCGCGCGCTCAGCCTCGACGCGGACGAGACCGTGCACGCGCTCGGGATTGCCGGAACCCAGTCGGCCGGCCTGATGGCGGCCCAGTACGGCTCGATGGTCAAGCGCATGCATGCGGGGCGTTCGTCGCAGAGCGGGCTCTATGGCGCGCTCCTCGCCGAGAGGGGGTTCACCGGGATCGTCGACGTCTTCGAAGCGCCCTATGGCGGCTTCTGCACGACGTTTTCCCGCTCGAGCGACCTCTTCGATCTCGACGAGCTCAGCGCCGGTCTCGGCGATCGCTTCGAGACCATGCGCATCGCGCTTAAATTCTATTCCTGCGTCGCCAGCAACCATACCAGCCTGGACGCAATCCGGGCGATCCAGGCGCGCCGGCCTTTCACCCTCGAAGAGCTCGACCGGATCGTGATCCGCGGCTCGCAGGTGACGGTCGACCACGTGGGCTGGCCCTATCGTCCCGAGGGGCTGACCTCGGCGCAGCTCAACCTGCCGTTTTGCGTCGCGACGCTGCTGCTCGAGGGCGACGTCTTTGTCGATCAGTTCAAGCCGGAAGCCTTCTACGACAAGGAACGGATGGAATTGTCGAAGAAGGTCGAGGTCGTCCACGATCCGCAGATCACGGCGCTCGGCTCCAAGTTCCGGCACAAGGTGCGCGTCGAGGTGCATCGCAAGGACGGCTCGGTCGATGAGGAGACGCGCGAGCAGCCGCGCGGCGGCGAAGACGCCTTCGCGGGCGCGGCCGACATCATCGAGAAGTTCAAGAAGCTTTCCCGCGCCCGCATCTCGGAATCCCGGCAAGCCGATGTGATCGACCTGATCCTGAACATGGAGCGCCTGCCCGACATGCGGGCGCTGCCCGACGCGCTGCGCACGAGGTGATCGCAGGAACGCACCGGCGTCGTCCCGGCCGTAGAGCCGGGACCCATACGCCGCAGCCAATCGAGAGGCCACGGAGTATGGGTCCCTGCTTCCGCAGGGACGACATTGTGCGGACGCGTTCGAACACTGACTAAAAGTCGTCGAAAGTTGCTGTGATTCACGGAAACAGCGCTACCTGCTCGAGTCCCATGGTTTCGGGAAATCCGAGCATGAGGTTCATGTTCTGCACTGCTTGGCCGGAGGCGCCCTTGACCAGGTTGTCGAGCGCCGAACCGATGATGGCGCGGCCCGCGATTCGGTCCTTGACCACCCCGATGAAGGTCAGGTTGGAGCCGCGCACGTGGCGGGTCTGCGGCATGGCCCCGAACGGCAGCACATGCACGAACGGCTCGTTCGCGTAATGCTTTGAAAGCATCGCGTGCAGGTCTTCGGGGCGGTTGTTCCCGTGGCCGCGCACGTAGATGGTCGAAAGGATGCCCCGGTTCATGGGCACGAGATGCGGCGTGAAGCTCACCACCACCTCGCGGCCGGCCGCGCGCGTGAATTCCTGATCGAGCTCCGCCATGTGCCTATGGTGGCCGACCCCATAGGCGTGGATCCCTTCCGATACTTCCGCGAACAGCATCTCCTCCTTGGCCGCCCGGCCAGCGCCGGTCATGCCGGATTTGGCATCGATCACGATCTCGTCGGCATCGATCGCCTTGGCGCTCAGCAGCGGAATGAGCGCAAGCTGCGCGCAGCTCGTATAGCAGCCTGGATTGGCCACCAGCCGCGCTCCCATGATCCTTGCCCGATTGACCTCGACCAGGCCGTAGACCGCCTCCTGCTGCAGCTGCGCAGCCTCATGCGCATGGCCGTACCAGTGCGCGTAGGCGGCGGGATCGGCAAGGCGGAAATCGGCGGACAGATCGACCACCTTGACGCTCCGCGCCTTGGCCAGCACGTCCTTGATCACCTTCTGGGTGGTCCCGTGCGGCAGCGCGCAGAAGATGAGATCGAGCGCCGTGCCGGCCCAGTCGAGGCCCTCGATCGAGACCAGTTTCGGCAGTTCGAACGGGGCAAATTGCGCGAAGACGTCGCGCATCTCGTGGCCGGCCCGCCGATCGGCGGTCAGCAGCGCGATCTCGACGCGCGGATGGCGGAGCAACAGCCGCACCAGCTCCGCGCCCGTATAGCCCGAGGCGCCAAGCACGCCGATCTTTGCCTTGATGGATTCCGCCATAGGTCGATCCTTTGCGCGGTCGAACGGCTGTAGGGTGGGCATCGCGCCCGCTCAGCCTATGAAGGATTTGCGGGAGCACCAGCGCGACGCCCACGCGTACGATCTCTCCGTCTTGCCGCGTGGGCAAAAATCGCCGGCGAAGCCCACCCAGTCCTTTTCGCCGTCGCAGGCGATTTTGCCACCTACACGCCTTGCGCAGCCGGAGGACAGTTACCGCGGAGAAACCTGGGGGGAAGCGCCGCGGACCCTGCCCGGCGGCACGCAGACGATCACGCGCGCGCCGGTGCCTCGGCACGGCGGCGGCGGAGCAAAGTCTCCTGCGCGATGGTCATCATGGGCGCCCTATAGACGCCCCGCGCGCGATCGTCAATGTTGCGTCAATATTGCCGCGATGGGCGACTCGACAAGCCGGCCCGATGCGCCTGTCCCGACCCATCAATTCTTTCGGATGTCGCTGCACTGGGAATCCGCATGAGCCCCATCGCAACCGCCTGGACATGGCTGCGCGGCCTTGTCCAGGACCACAAGGCGGAGCTCCGGCTCAGCGTCCGGGTGACGGTTTCGGCCCTGCTCACCCTGGTGCTCGGGCAATGGCTCAACGTGCCGCTCGTGCTGTGGGCGGTCTTGACCGCCGTCATCGTCACCCAGACCAGCGTCGGCCAGTCGCTGAAGGCGACGATCGATTATTTCATCGGCACGCTGGGCGGGGCCGTCTATGCCGGCACCGTGGCGGCGCTGATCCCGCATTCCGGTGAATTAGCCCTGCTCGGGGTTCTGGCCCTCGCGGTCGCGCCGCTGGTGGTGCTGGCCTCGATCAATCCGAGCTTCAACGTCGCGCCGTTCACCGCGGTCATCGTGGTGCTGGCTCCCGGCCTCACCCATTCGACCCCGATTGAATCGGCGTTCTACCGCCTCCTGGAAGTTGGTCTCGGTGCGACCACCGGCCTCCTGGTCTCATTGACCGTGTTTCCCGCGCGCGCCCATGAGCTGGCGATCGAGGCCGCCGCCCGCATGCTCGAGCAGGTGGCGCAGGCGCTCCAGGACATATTCGCCGGTTTCACCGGTGCCCTCGACGCGACCGCGATCCAGCCTATCCAGGAGCGCATCGGCAAATCCATCGCCCGGCTTGACCTGATTTATGCCGAGGCCAAGCGCGAGCGGATGAGCCAGCTCGCCTATGAGCCGGATCCGGGCCCGCTCCTGCGCACGCTGCTGCGGCTGCGCCATGACCTCGTGATCATCGGTCGCGCTGCGGTGGTCCCGTTGCCGGAAGATTTACAGCCGCGTCTCGGGCCGCCGCTCGGGCGCCTGGTCGCGGCCGCGTCGGATTATCTGCGGGCCTGCGCCGCCGCGCTCGTCGCGCGCGCCGCGGCCCCGCCTCTCGATGCCGCCGACGCGGCGTTCGACGACTACGCCGCCGAGATTGCCGCGATCCGCCGCGAAGGTCTTACGCGCGCCTTGCCCAGCGATGCGCTGGAGCATCTTTTCACGCTCGGCTTTGCGCTCGAGCAAGTGCATCAGCATTTGCGGGATCTCGAGCGCTGGGTGGGCGAACGCTCTGTGGCCCCGAAGGTCGCGCCGCCGGCGAGAAGGGATTAGAAGGCGCACCATGGCCGAGCCTCCCGCCGCCGATGCGATCAGACGCGCCGCGCAATCCCCGCACGCGCTATTGGCAACGTTCATCGCCGCCATCTTCCTGAGCGCGGCGTTGTTGTTCCTGGTCGAGCCGATGTTCACCAAGATGGTGCTGCCGAGGCTCGGCGGCTCGCCGTCGGTGTGGTCGGTGGCGATGGTGTTCTTCCAGACCATGCTGGTTGCCGGCTATGCCTACGCGCATGTGTTGACCCGCTACGCCCCTGGCCGGATGTCGGTTCTCGTCCACCTCGCCGTGATGGCCTTGGCGGCATTCACTTTACCGTTCGCCATCGGGGCCGCCCGGCCGCCGGCGGGCGGCGAGACCTTCTGGCTGCTTGGCCTGTTCACGACATCGATCGGGCTGCCGTTCTTCGCGCTCGCCGCCAATGGGCCGCTGCTGCAAGCCTGGTTCGCGCGCACGCATCATCCGGCTGCCGGTGATCCCTATTTTCTGTATGCGGCGAGCAATGTCGGCAGCTTTCTCGCTCTCCTCTCCTATCCTACGGTCGTCGAGCCTCTGATCCCGCTGAGCGGCCAGACAAGGCTCTGGTCGATCTTCTTCTACGTTCTGATCGTATTGATCGCCGGATGCGGCGCCCTGTCGTGGCGTGTCCGCGGCAGCTCGCCGGTCGGCGCGGCGGCCGATCAAGCAGCGGACGCTTCGACAGCGGGTGCTTCGACAGCGGACGCGGCGGCGACGGACGCTCCGAGCTGGCGCGACGGGCTCAAATGGTGCGTGCTGGCAGCCGTGCCGGCGGGCCTGTTGATTGCCGTGACTGCCCACATCTCGACCGACGTGGCGGCGGTGCCGCTCCTCTGGGTGCTGCCGCTCGCGCTCTATCTGTTGACCTTCGCCATCGCGTTCCAGCGCTGGCCGCTCATACCGCACTGGCTCGCGGTCGACGTGCAGCCGCTCTTCATCCTCGCGCTCGTGGCCGTCCTGATCTTTGATCCGATCAAGACCATTGTCGGGATCATCGCGCTTCATTGCGCGGTCTTTTTCGTCAACGCGCTGGTCTGCCATGGAGAGCTCGCGCGTCGACGGCCGGCCGCGCGCTATCTCACCGTTTTCTATCTCTGGATAGCGGCTGGCGGGATGATCGGCGGCATCGCGGCCGGTCTCGTCGCGCCCTATGTGTTCAACTGGGTCGCGGAATATCCGATCCTGATCGTGCTGGCGGCGCTCTGCCGGCCTGGGCTGGCGCTGCCGAGCAATCGGCAGGGCCGCTATCTCGTATTCGGGGCGCTGGCCGTGACCGTGCTCGCCATGATCGCGTTCAATCAATTTCATCCGGACTTCGAGGAGGCCAGGTTCAATTGGATCATCGGCTCCTTCCTGGCTGTCGCCGTCGTGTTCTGGCGCGCCCCGTTGCCGTTTGCCGCCACCGTCGCGGTGGTTCTCTACATCAATCGCACCTATCTCGAGGTGAACGGCGCCACCTCGGTGCGCAGCTTCTTCGGTGTCCACAAGATCGCGGATTCCGAGGACGGCAGGTTCCGCATCCTGAGCCACGGCACCACGATCCACGGCGCCGAGCGCATTCGCGATGCCAACGGCGAACCGGTCAGCGGCCGGCCCGTTCCGCTGACATACTATTTCGATGGCTCCGCCATGGCGCAGGTGATGGACGCGGTGCGCGCCCGCAATGCCGGGCCGATCCGCTATGCGGTCATCGGGCTCGGCACCGGCAGCCTCGCCTGCCGGGCGCAGCCCGCGGATACCGTGCATTATTACGAAATCGATCCCGCCATCATTCACATCGCCCGCGACTCCGGGCTGCTCCATTTCCTGTCCGCCTGCCGGCCGGACGTGCCGATCATGCTGGGCGACGCGCGCCTGACGCTGGCCGACGCTCCCGACGGCGCCTACGACATCATCTTTGTCGATGCCTTCACCTCCGATGCGATCCCGATCCATCTGCTGACGCGCGAGGCGATGGCGATCTATCTCCGCAAGCTCGCGCCGCACGGCATCGTGGTGATCCATGTCTCGAACCGCCATCTCGAGCTCGCCTCGGTGGTCGGCGGCATTGCGGCGGCGAACGGAGCGATCACGCGGGTGAACGATGGCTCCGACTTCGTCGAGAACGCGAGCGAATACCTGTTTGTCGGCACGGTTACGGCGGTCGCCCGCAACGACCAGGATTTCGGCGCGCTTGCCGATTCGGCGTTTTGGCCGCTAGAGCAGCGCGACCCGAACCAGTGGGTTTGGACCGACGATTATTCCAACATCGTCGGTGCGGTCATCCGCCAGCTCAGGGAGTAAACCTCGGTTCCCCTGATCGTGCTTGCCGCGACGGGCTTGTCCGCGTGGGTCGTTTTCCCAAACCGCGCCGACCTGACGCCCCTGCGCCCGCGCCGAGGCCCTTGTCCCGGCGGCAACGGATGATCACTTTCCGGCCATGCCCGTGGCATAGTCAGCCGGACTGATTCGAACCTTGATTCGAAGCGATTGGCCTCGCAATGCCGCGCCGCGGCGAAGCCAAGAGTCCTTAGAAAACAACGAACCCGACCGCCAACGAGCCAAAACCATGGCCAAGATCGCCAAGAAGCCCTCCTCCGGCAGCAGCCGCGACCTGTTCGACCTGCCCGAAGCCGCCGCCCGCCGGGCAGCGGGTCGCGGCAAGCCCGCCCGCAACGCGCCGGCGCGAGCCGGCGGGGAGGAGCGCTATACCGCCCGCGACATCGAGGTGCTGGAGGGGCTCGAGCCGGTGCGCCGCCGGCCCGGCATGTATATCGGCGGTACCGACGAGAAGGCGATGCATCACCTGTTCGCCGAGGTGATCGACAATGCCATGGACGAGGCGCTGGCCGGCCATGCCCATTTCATCGAGGTCGAGGTCGGCGCCGACGGCTTTCTCGCCGTCACCGACAATGGCCGCGGCGTCCCGGTCGATCCACATCCGAAATTCCCGAAGAAATCCGCCCTCGAAGTGATCATGTGCACCTTGCACGCCGGCGGAAAGTTCGGCTCCGACGTCTATTCCACCTCGGGCGGCCTGCACGGGGTCGGCGTGTCGGTCGTCAACGCGCTGTCGGAGCGCCTGGAGGTCGAGGTCGCACGCGGCGGGCAGCTCTACCGGCAGGTGTTCGAGCGCGGCAAGCCCAAGTCGGGCCTCGAGAAGCTCGGCAAGGTCGCCAACCGCCGCGGCACCAAGGTGCGGTTCAAGCCCGATCTCGAGATTTTCGGCGCCAAGGCCAAGTTCAACGTGCTGCGGCTGTTCAAGATGACCCGCGCCAAGGCCTATCTGTTCGCCGGGGTCGAGATCCGCTGGAGTTGCGCCCCCGAGCTCATCCATGCCGGCGAGGACGTGCCCGCGCAGGCGACGTTCCACTTCGTCGAAGGGCTCAAGGACTATCTGGCGGCCACCATCGGGGGCCAGACCCTGGTGCATCCCGACATCTTCTTCGGCAAATCCGAGAAAGCCGGCGGCCACGGCACGGTCGAATGGGCGCTCGCCTTCGTGGCCGACGCCGACGGTTTCCTGTCGTCCTATTGCAACACCATCCCGACCGCCGACGGCGGGACCCACGAATCGGGGCTGCGCAGCGCGCTGCTGCGCGGCATCAAGGACCACGCCGAGCGCACCAATCAGGGCAAGCGCGCGGCCCCGGTGAGCAGCGACGACGTCATGGCGGGAGCGGCCTGCATGCTCTCGGTCTTCATCCGCGAGCCCGAGTTCCAGGGCCAGACCAAGGACCGGCTGGCGACCGCGGAAGCCGCCCGCATCGTCGAGCAGGCGATCAAGGATCCGTTCGACCACTGGCTCGCCGGCAATCCTAGCCAGGCCAACAAGCTGCTCGAATTCGTGATCAACGGCGCCGAGGAGCGCATCCGCCGGCGCCAGGAAAAGGAGATTTCGCGCAAGAGCGCCGTGCGCAAGCTGCGCCTGCCAGGCAAGCTCGCCGATTGCACCAACACGGCGGCGCAAGGCTCCGAGCTGTTCATCGTCGAGGGCGACTCGGCCGGCGGCTCCGCCAAGCAGGCGCGCGATCGCGCCTCGCAGGCGATCCTGCCGCTGCGCGGAAAGATCCTCAACGTCGCCTCCGCCGGGCGCGACAAGCTGGCGCAGAACCAGCAGCTCTCCGATCTCGCGCAGGCGCTCGGCGCGGGCGCCGGGCCGCATTACCGCGACGAGGATCTGCGCTACGAGAAAGTCATCGTGATGACCGACGCCGACGTCGACGGCGCCCATATCGCGTCGCTGCTCATTACTTATTTCTACCGGCAGATGCCCAAGCTGATCGAGAACGGCCACCTCTATCTGGCGGTGCCGCCGCTCTACCGGCTCACCCATGGGGCCAAGACCGTTTACGCGCGTGACGATGAGCACAAGAACGAGCTCCTGAAAAAGGAGTTCAACGCCAATGCCAAGGTCGAGATCGGGCGCTTCAAGGGACTGGGCGAGATGATGGCCGCCCAGCTCAAGGAGACCACCATGGATCCGACGAAGCGCACCCTGCTGCGGGTCATGCTGGTGACGGAGGACCGCGAGGAGACCGCCAGCTCGGTCGAGCGCCTGATGGGCACCAAAGCCGAGGCGCGCTTCGACTTCATCCAGGAGCGCGCCGAATTCGCCAGCACGGAAGAGCTGGACATCTGAGGCTGGTCCACCGGTTCGGATCGGCCACCGCCGAGGTAATCCATTTCAAGCAGGCCCGCCGCTTCCTCCCTCACGGCTTCCGTTCCGAAGCAAATTCAAGAGCGTCGTCCAGGCGATCGTTGCCCCAGAACATCGCGCTCCCCACCAAGAAGGTGGGCGCGCCAAATATCCCTCTGACGCGCGTCTGTTCGATTTGTTGCCGCAGCAGGGTCTTCGTCGGCTCCGCCTGAGCCTCTTGCAGAATGTTCGAGGCCGGAAGACCCAGCTCGGTCAAAATCCGGGCCAAGCGCTCAGGTTGGTTGATGTCCTGGTCCAGGGCAAAGTTGAGCTCCATGACCTGACGGCAGAAGGCGCCGATCCAAGGCGCCTTGACGCCCAGCAACGCGACGCGCGCGGGAAGCACCCGGGTCGTGGGAACACGCTCGGGCGCACCCAGCGCAGCCCATGCTTGCGGCACTGGCGCACCATGTCCTGCCACACATAGGCCCCCTTCTCCTTCTGCAGCCCGAAGGGGGATGTTTCCATGCCCAACTCCCGGAATATGGGCCCAGCAAAAACGGCTTCCAAAGCACGCCCCATCGGCGCGCCGCGTCCTCAATCCGCATGACGCTCAGGTAACTGTAGTTGCTGCCGAATTCAAACCAGAATTCGATCTCTGGGAGCGGTTCGGACGTCACTGTAAAAACGGTCATCTCGGGATGCTCGCTAGTGCGCGGCAAGCTACCACAGGACCAAGGCGCACCGGCCCGACTATGGGGCCGCTTCCACTTGACCTCGCCGATCGCCGTTCCGCCGCTCGTTGGAGTCTGGACCGTGTAGGTCAATTCGTCGCCCGAGATCGTGAACGCGCGCTGCTGCTCCGTCCCATCCCAGTTCGGGAACGACGCGTGCTCGATCCGAAAGATGATCGCGCCATCGGCGGAATTGACCGCATACCTGCCGAAATGCGCGTTGCTCCCGAGCACCGCGGCACGGTTCACCTCCGGGGTATCTTTGGTCTTGTCCCCGGATGCAAGCTTCGAGGTTCACCGCGTCTATCCCATCAATGCGCCCGTCATCGGTGGGTTGAAGCTCGTCGAGGAATGGGGCCGAGACGCCGCCGACTACGTCGACGGCAACGGCGACGCCTATGTCTACGACGAGTATGTGATGGAGAATGGCGACAGGTTCTTCGCTCGATCTGTTTTTGTCACGCAGCGCGCGTCCGGGCGTCTCAGCGCCACGCAAGTCGGGCGCATTACAAGCGCGACGGGAAAGTTGGCTGGACTGCACGGGATCGCCCGAGTCTCCGTCAACTTCGATCCAAAGACGGGATTCAATGAGATCGAGACCAACACTGAGTACACGATCGGCAAATAGGTCGGTGGCGGAGCCGCGTGGTAGCGACGCGGCCGGTCCCAGGGGGACACGGGCGGCAGGATGCCTGATGACTGTGTCGGGCAGGCCCGATGCCGAGGTGACCGATTCGTCTTGCTGGCGCTGGGCCGCAGGCGGGCAGCCGGCGTGCCCTGGACGCGCCCCCTCCCGGCGGAGGGCTCACACCAGAAACAACAAAAAAGCCACTGCACAGGGCCCGCAAACCGGGTATCCTGCGTGCGAATGTCCGGGCATCAAAAACCCGGGCGGGCGGTCAGGGATCAGCCAGTTCAGTCATTCGAACCGATCAATGGAACCAGTCGACCGAATTCAGGAATCGCGAGCTCCAAAGAGCCTCGATCCAGGGCTCGCCCTTCAAATCACAACGAAACGCTCCCAAGGAGAAACTCAATGCGCATACACGGCAAGTGGCTCGCCACGACGGCGGTACTGACGGTCGGATTTGCTCTGTCGCAGCCCCCAGCGCTGCACGCCCAGGCAAGCGTCGCGCTCGCCGGCCAGGTCTCCTCGCAGGAGGAAGGCGCCATGGAAGGCGTGCTGGTCACCGCCCGCAAGGACGGATCGAGCTTCACCGTCACGGTGGTGACCGACGACAAGGGCCACTACGGCTTTCCGGCGGCGCGGCTCGCGCCCGGCCATTATTCGCTGACCACCCGCGCGGCCGGCTACGAGCCCGCCGGCGCGCTCGCGGCCGATGTGAGCGCCGACAAGGCCGCCAGCGCCGACATCAAGCTGCAGAAGATCAACGACAAGAAGAAGCTCGCCTCCGAGCTTTCGAACGGCGAGTGGATGGCGAGCGTGCCGGGATCCGACCAGCAGAAGATGACCCTCACCAACTGCGTGAGCTGCCACATGCTGGAGCGCATCGTGCGCTCGACCCATGACGCGGACGAGTTCGCCAACCTGGTGCTGCCGCGCATGGCGAAGTACGCCAACCAGAGCATGCCGATCCATCCGCAGGTCCGGCAGGCCGAGCGCCTGCTGGAGGAGCGCGGCGACCAGCGCAAGCAGGCCCAGCTCGCGATGGCCAAATTCCTCGCCAGCATCAATCTGAGCGAAAGCGACAGCTGGAATTACGATTTCAAGACCCTGCCGCGGCCCAAGGGGCGCGCCACCCACGTCGTCATCACCGAATACGACCTGCCGCGTGCGACCGCGGAGCCGCACGACGTCATCGTCGATAGCAAAGGTAACGCCTGGTACTCGAATTTCGGCGAGCAGACCTTCGGCAAGCTCGACCCCAAGAGCGGCCAGGTGACCGAGTACGCGGTGCCGGAGCTCAAGAAGGGCTGGCCGACCGGGATGCTGGGGCTGCGCGCCGACAGCCAAGACAATATGTGGCTCGGCATGATGTATCAGGGCGCCATCGCGAAGTTCGACACCAAGACCGACAAGTTCCAGATTTTCAACCTGCCGCCTGAAATGAACAAGGACATGACCCAGGTCAACATGGTGCGGGTCGAATCGGTCGGGGTCGACGGCAAGATCTGGTCGCAGAACAACGGCTTCGCGGCCGTGCACCGCCTCGATCTCGCCACCGGCGCGATCGAGACCATCGCGCCGTTCAAGAACGCCGGTGTCGGCGAGAACCACAACATCTACGACGTCATTCCCGACTCCAAGAACAACGCCTACTTTACTGATATCGCGGCCGACTATATCGGGCGGATCGACGCCAAGACCTCCGAAGTCAAGCTCTATCCGATGCCGACCAAGCCGGCCGGACCCCGCCGCGGCATGATGGACTCCCAGGACCGCGTCTGGTTCGGCGAGTTCCGCGGCAACAAGATCGGCATGTTCGACACCAAGTCGGAGAAGTTCCAGGAATGGACCATGCCGACGCCGTGGTCGGCGCCCTATGACGTCACGGTCGACAAGAACGGCGATGCCTGGACCGGCTCCATGCTCAATGACATGGTCCAGCGGCTTGATCCGAAGACCGGACAGGTCACCGAATATCTGCTCCCGCGCGAGACCAACATGCGCCGGGTCTTCGTCGACAATTCGACCACGCCGCCGACCTTCTGGGTCGGCAACAATCATCGCGCCGCGATCGTCAAGCTCGAGCCGCTCGACTGAGCGGCATCCGCGGCGCCCGGGCAGGGTGGGTTAGGCGCTCTTCGCGCCGTAACCCACCACCCACGGTGCAAATAAGACTCAGCCGGTGGGTTACGGCGCAATAACCCGCCAATAACCCGCAGAGAACTGGCGGTAACGCCTTCCTTGTGCCTAACCCACCCTACCGGGAGACCTGCATGCGCTCGCGACTGCTCGCTCTCTTCGCCTCGGCCTTCGTGTTGATCGGCCTCGCTGGTCTGCCTTCCGCGCAGGCGGAGCCCAAAGCGCCGCCTGCCCTTATCGGCAAGGTCTCCTCCGCCGAGGAAGGCGCCATGGAGGGCGTGGTGGTGAGCGCCAAGAAAGGCATCGTCACCGTCAGCGTGGTCAGCGACGACAAGGGCCAATTCAGCTTCCCGGCGAGCAAGCTCGACGCCGGCGACTATGCGCTGAGCATTCGCGCCGCCGACTATGACCTTGATCGCCCCAAGTCAGTTACGGTCGCGGCCGATAAGCCGGCCGAGGTCGACATCAAGCTCGTCAAGACCAAGAATCTCGCGGCGCAGCTCACCAATCTCGAATGGATGCTGAGCGCGCCCGGCAATGACGACCAGAAGCGGGCGCTGACCGGGTGCACCAACTGTCACAGCGTCGAGCGCATCCTCAACTCGACCTATACCGCCGACCAGCTGGTCGAAACCATGAAGCGCATGGCGACCTATTCCAACAACAGCTTCTTCAAGAAGCCGCAGATCCGACAGGCCGCGCGCGAGCTCGATCGCTTCGTTCCCAATGCCGACAAGGTCGCGGCCTACTTCGCCAGCATCAATCGCTCCACCGGCGAGCGCAAATGGGACCTCAAGACCATGCCGCGCGTGACCGGCGCCGGCACCCACGTGGTCATCACCGAATACGACCTGCCGGACCCCACCATCCAGCCCCACGACGTGATGGTCGATGCCGACGGCGTGGTCTGGCACAGCGATTTCAGCGGCCAGATCCTGGGGCGGTTCGACCCCAAGACCCTTGCGTACAAGTCGTTCGCGGTGCCGATGCAGCGCGAAGGCTGGCCGACCGGCGCGCTCGATCTGGAGGTCGATCCGAAAGGCGATCTCTGGCTCGGCCTGATGTTCCAGGCCGGCGCCGCCAAGTTCGACCGCAAGACCGAGAAATTCGAAATGCTGCAGCTGCCGGCGCCGCTGCTCAAGGCGGATTCCCAGCAGGCCATGGTGGGGGTGCAGAACTGGACAGTCGACAACAAGGTGTGGCTGCAGGACCCCAGCGTCCCGGGCATCTACCGGATGAACATGACCACCGGCCAGACCGAGCTGTACAAGACCTATGACACCATGAAGGGCGTCGCCCCCTACAGCATCTTCTCCGACAAGGAGAACAACATCTGGTTCCTCGATTTCGGGGTGGAGAATATCGGCAAGATCGACGCCAAGACCGGTGCGGTCACGCTCTATCCGACGCCTACCAAGCATTCGCGCCCGCGCCGCGGCCGCATCGACGACCAGGGCCGCATCTGGTTCGGCGAGTTCGCCGGCGAGCGCATCGGCATGTTCGACACCAAGACGGAAAAATTCCAGGAGTGGGAGGTGCCGGGCCGGTTCTTCGCGCCTTATGACGCCATGGCGGACCGCAACGGCCAGGTCTGGACCGCAGGAATGAACGCCGACCGCGTGCTGCGGATGGACATCAAGACCGGCCAGTTCGTGGAATATCCGCTGCCGCGCTACACCAATGTGCGTCGCGTCTTCGTCGACAACAATACGACGCCGCCCACCTTCTGGGTCGGCAACAACCACGGCGCCGCGCTGATCAAGCTCGAGCCGCAAGAGTAGCGCTTAGGCCAAGTCTCGTAGGGTGTGCAAAGGCGCCACTTGCCGTGCCCACCGCAGCGCCCATGGTGGGCACGGCGCCATAGCCCGCCGAAGACGGGCGTAAACTCCCTGATGGGGCCTCGCAACGACGGCGGCCTCCTTACCGCTGCGCCCGCTGGTCGTCGGGGCTCGCGATGGCGGTTTCCTTGGTACAGACGTCCGTGAACTTGACGCTGC
>DASXXS010000099.1:0-30491 GCA_036502925.1 Xanthobacteraceae bacterium | reverse complement strand
GGCGATCGGCTGGCCGTCGGGCCCGATCACCACCGGCGCCGCCATGACCTTGGCGTCGGGGCCCGCATAGGTCGCCTCCAGGTCGATGATGTCGCGCAGGAACACCTTGCCTTCGTTGAGCTCGTCGCGCCAGATGATGATGGCCTGGAAGGTCAGCGGGCTCTCGCACAGGCCCGCGATCATCGCCTCGCGGCCGGCCTCGATGCGCTTGGCGATGGCGATCTCGCCCTCGCGCGACAACAGCTCCACCGAGCCCATCTCGCGCAGATACATCCGCACCGGATCATCGGTGCGCTCGGCCGGCGGCGCCTTCTCGACCTTGGCGAGCGCCGAGCGCGTCACCTCGACGATCTCGCCGGCGCCGCTCGCCTCTTCCTCCTCCTCGGATTCGTCGCGCTGCTCGTCCTCCTCCGGCTCGGCCTCTTCGGTCTCGATCAGGTTGATGCCCATCTCGTTGAACAGGGCGAGAACGCCCTCGATCTGCTCGGAATTGACCTCCTCGGAGGGCAGTACCGAATTGATCTGGTCGTGGGTGACGTAGCCGCGCTTCTTGGCGTTGCGGATGAGCTTCTTGACGGCGGCGTCCGACAGGTCGAGCAACGGGCGGTCCGGCAGGGTCTCGGCATCCGCGCCGGCGCGCGCCGCTCCATTGTCCGCCTTGGCGGGCGACTTCAACTTGCTTGCCATGACTCTCTCCGCGACCGGCGCCGAGCCCGCGCCGGATCATAAACTGTTGCTTTCATGAACCAGGCGGCCTTCGCCAGCCGACGACCTTGGCGTCGATGCGCTCGCCCGACTCGGCGCTCCACCAGTCGTCATCCCGCCAATGGCAAAGAAACGGAAGCGCATAGGTGCCGACATGATCCTCGCACAGGATCTCGAAGACCTGGTCTTCCGGTCTTTCAGCATCGCTGGGAAACGCGTCCAGCCGCGCCTGTCGAGTTGCCATTTTCGCCTGTGCAGCCGAGATGTGAATCAATCTCGAAGCCACGGCTTGAGGAATTTGGACGCGCGCTCCACCTGCTCCTGAATGCGCGCGTCGCTTGCATTTCTCGACTTGAGATAGTCGGCGATTTGCGCGCTGGCGGCTTCCCAGCTGATTTCGCGCTTCCGCAGGGAGTTCAGCCAGCCGAACGCGCGTCCTTCGTCCTCCGGATTGCCGGCAAAGACGAGATCCTTGCGCCCGAAACAGCCCGGAACCTCCCTGTCCAACTTCATGCGCCTCTTCCTCGGTTAGAAGCTTGCGAATTCGACGAGTATTTCAGTCCGGCTGTGGGAGCCGGCCGCTTGCCCTGTGAGCGGACCGGGAACGTGCGCACGCGTCGCTATTTCGGGGAACCCTCGCGCGCCTTTCCGGACGGGTTGCCGAAATAGCGGAAAAAACTCGAATCGGGCGTCAGCAGCATACGCGTATCGTTGGCGTGCAAGCCGTTCTCATAGGCCTGCATGGACCGATAGAACGTGAAGAAATCGGGATCGCGTCCATAGGCGTCGGCATAGATCCGGTTGCGCTCGGCATCGCCCTCGCCGCGCGTCTGCTCGCCCTTCGACTGCGCCTCCGCGATCAACACGGTCACGTCGCGATCCGCCTTGGCGCGGATCTCCTGGGAGTGCTGACTGCCCTGGGCGCGGAATTCGGCGGCTTCCCGCTGCCGCTCGGTCTGCATGCGCTGATAGACCGCCTGGCTGTTCTGCTCCGGCAGGTTGGCGCGCCTGATGCGCACGTCCACCACCGAGATGCCGAACGACTGCGCCTCGTTCTGCAGCTGATCACGTACCAGTGCCATGAGCTGGGCGCGCTTGTCGCGCACGATGTCCGTCGTGGTCGCCTCGCCCAGCACGCGCCGCAGCGCCGAGTTGAGGAGCGTCGACAACCGTGCATTGGCACCCTCGATGACGCCGATGGTCTGATAGAATTTCAACGGATCGTTGACGCGGTAGCGCGCGAATGCGTCGACCACCAGCCGCTTCTGGTCGGAAGCGATGACCTCCTGCGAGGGGTTTTCAAGATCGAGAATTCGTTTGTCGACGTAGATGACGCTGTCGAGAAGCGGGAGCTTGAAGTTCAGCCCCGGCTCGGTGACCGCGCGGATCGGGTCGCCGAGCCGAACCACCAGCACCTGGTCGGTCTGGTAGACGGTAAACAGGGTGCCGTAAAGGATCAGCAACGCCACCAGCACGAGCGCGGCCAGGACGCCGCCGGCGAGATTGAGCCTCATCGGTTACCTCCGGCCTGCGGTGGATTCTGCGGCGGATTCTGCGGTTGCGGCGGCGGCCGCCGCGTGAGCTCGTTGAGCGGCAGATAAGGCACGACGCCGTTTTGAGCGCCGGATTGCGTGCCGGAATCGATAATGATCTTGTCGGTACCCCCGAACACCCGTTCCATGGCCTCGAGATACATGCGTTCGCGGGTCACATCCGGCGCCTTCTTGAACTCATCGTAAATCTTGAGAAAGCGCGCCGACTGGCCGGTGGCCTCGGCGACGGTCTGCTCGCGATAGGCTTCCGCCGCCTGGGTGACCTGCGCGGCGCGGCCGCGCGCTTCCGGCACCACGCGGTTGGCATAGGTCTGCGCTTCGTTCTGGGCTCGCTCGGCATCCGAGCGCGCCGCCTGCACGTCGCGGAAGGAGTCGAGCACCTGCGCCGGCGGGTCGACCTTTTGCAGCTGCACCTGGGTCACCTGGACGCCGGCCCCATAGTGGTCGAGGGTCCGTTGCATCAGATCCTGGACCGCCGTCTCCACGGTCTGGCGCGCGCCGGTGAGTATGGGCTGGATCTCGGAATGGCCGACCACCTCGCGCATCGCGCTTTCAGCGACCGCCTTCACGGTGCCTTCAGGCCGCTGGATATTGAACAGATAGTCGCCGGCGCCATTGGGCTTGATCAGCCAAAACACCGAGAAATCGACATCCACGATGTTCTCGTCGCCGGTGAGCATCAGGCTTTCTTCCGGCACATTGAGATTGGGGGTGCCACGGCGCGAGGCCTCGACCGCGCGCATGCCGATATCGACGCGGTTGACGCGCGTCACTTTGGGCGTGAGCGCGGACTCGATCGGGTAGGGCAAATGGAAGTTGAGGCCGGGTTGGGCGTCGCGCACATATTTGCCGAAGCGCAGCACGATGCCGAGCTCGTCGGGATCGACGCGGAAGAATCCGGAAAAACCCCAGACGGCGAGCGCAACGAGGACGATCAGGGCGATCCCCCGGCTGCCGAAACCGCCGCCCGGCAATGCCGAACGCAGCCGGTCCTGGCTGCGGCGCAGGAACTCCTCGAGATCGGGCGGCTTCGGGCCCTTGCCCCCCGCTCCCCACGGTCCGCGGTCCTGGTCGTTCCACTTCATCGGCTGCCTCCTCGCTCGACCGCGGCGCCATGCGTCGCACCTGGCCGGCGCCAAGACGCTACAATCGCAAAAGACTCCGGGACGCTATTTAGCACCCTTTGCCGGCATTGTTGCAGAATCGCGCTCGCTGCACGCAGCGTTGACGGCACTGCCCGGCCAAGCCGAGGGTCAAGCGGCTTGAGTGCGGGTCTCGTCGCCAGACTTCGTCGCGTCTGGCTTCATGCGCCAGAGCTGGAAACCATCAAATTTGATCGCCTGCTCGATTTTCGCCCGGGAAAAGCGGTGCGGGGGGTGCTCGCCCGACCTCAGTGAACCGTCTACATTCCAAGGACCATGCTTCTGAGGGAGCTTGCTTCCCGATGGATCCCCGGCAAATGCATGCAGGTTGGGGGTGGATTCCGACGTGAACATGTAGATTTGCATCAAAATGTCCTTTCGTTGAACGAATAGATCAACATCGACGCGTGGTTTGGTGTGCTTTAGCTGTTCATTGTGCTAGCTTAGCACAATGAGGGCGATCCGATCGTAGCACGAGAGACCAAAATCCTCCAGGAGCGCCATTTAGCCGCGCCATTGCCGGTGTTTATGCTGAATCGTCCCAATTTCGTCGTTCGGAGAGC
Organism: Xanthobacteraceae bacterium; assembly: GCA_036502925.1. Lineage (GTDB taxonomy): Bacteria > Pseudomonadota > Alphaproteobacteria > Rhizobiales > Xanthobacteraceae > VAZQ01. The sequence goes on along the minus strand of DASXXS010000099.1, from coordinate 26,528 downwards.
AAAAACTGGGTTTACTTCCGCTATAAGGGGGGCGGCCAAATCTACCGAGGGAAATCCGATGATCCATAAATTCCGCGTGGGCCAATCTGTCGCGCTGATTCCGCGGTCCATTCGTCAAGCAGCCCCTGGGACTTACGCGATCACCCGGCTGATGCCGGATAATGCGGCTGAACCTCACTACCGCATCAAAAGCGATGCCGAGCGACACGAGCGGGTGGTTCCCGAAAGCGAGCTGGAGACATCATCGACGTCTTGAGGCCAGGTTTGGCCGCGCCCGCTTAAGGGTCGCCTCACAAAATCGTGCCCCGGCCCGAGCACGAGGGCAAAGGCCGCAATGATCCGATTGGCAGCGGATCGAACGGGAGAGCCCTCACGCGGGCCTTCCCGGCCGAAAACGCCTCACATAGCCTCGAGCTTGTCGGCGGCGATCTTGCCGGAGCGCGGATCGGTTTGCGCCTCGAAGGTCACCTTCTGGCCCTCGCGCAAGCCGCGAATGCCGGCGCGCTCGAGTGCGGTGGCATGGACGAACACATCCTTGCCGCCATCGTCCGGCTGAATGAAGCCGAAGCCCTTCTGGTCGTTGTAGAACTTTACCGTACCCGTGGTCATGAATTTTCCCTTCACTGACGGTTGTGCGCGTGGGATCAGGCGCGAGATCGCGTCTGTCTTCCCGGTCGTCGAATTTGGGGAGAGTTCTGAAACGTGCGCCGCACAGTGCGAGGCGAAGCGGCCCAGTGGTCCGGCCAAATGTCGATCCCATACATGTACAGGTTGAAACGCAGGATTGCAAGGCTTCTGAGGTTTCGCCTCTCTCCGGAGGGTGAAGCGCGCCGGGCTGGCCTCAATCCTCGAACGTCAGATTCGCGGCTTTGACGACGCCTTCGTAGACCTTGATGTCGGCGTCGATCATGTGCCGGAATTCGTCCGAAGACGTGCCCCCCGGGTTCGCCGCCATGGCCTTGAGCTTCTGACTGACCTCGGGCGCCAGAATGGCTTGCCGCAACATGGCTTCGAGCTTCTTGGCGATCGCCGGCGGCGTGGCGGCGGGCGCGAACACGCCGCTCCACAAATGCACATTGACCTCCGGCAACCCCTCCTCCGCCATGCTCGGCACATCGGGAAGCTCCGGGGAACGCTCCGAACCGGTGACCGCCAAGGCGTGAACCTTGCCGGCCTTGACCATCGGGACGCTCGGAGGTCCGTCCGCGATGGCGACCAGGCACTCCTCGGTCACCACGCAAAGCAGCATCTCGGTGCTGCTCTTCCACGGGATGGCCACACCCGGCATTCCGGTCTTCAGCTTCAACAGTTCGGTCGCGATCGTGAATGCCGGAGACGTCGTCGCGTAATTCGCCTTCTCGGGATGCTGCTTCGCCCAGGTCACCAGCTCGCCCACCGACTTCGACGGATTGCTCACCGGCACCGACATGATCAAAGGAAAGTTCGCGATCATCGAGAGCGGGATGAAGCTCCTGGTCGGATGGTAGCGAAGATTTGGATAGACCGCCGCCGCGATCGACATCATGCCGCTGGCGCCGACCAGGAGCGTGTAGCCGTCGGCCGGCTGGTTGGCGACATATTCGGCGGAGGATCGCCCGCCCGCGGCCGGCCGGTTCTCGATCACGACCGACTGACCGAGCAGCTCCGACAATTTCTGCCCGACCAGGCGGGCGAAAATGTCGTTGCCGCCGCCGGCGGCGAAACCGACGATCAGGCGAATCGGCCGGCTCGGATAATTCGCCGCCGGGTCGGTCTGTGCCGGTGCCGGAAGGGTCGCGGTCGCGAGCAGGCCCGGCAGCGCGAGCGCGCCGATCACCGCGCTGCGATAGGAGCTCATCCACATCATGCAGGCCTCCCATTCGACTTTTGCATCTCGGCCGCGTTGCTTTATCGCCAGTCACTGTGGCCAACCGGCAGCCCGATCTTAACAGCGCGTGGATCATTCCGCGATAGCGGCGCTCCCGCCGGCCGCCAGCATTGAATTCGCCGTAGTCCCGGAGTTTACTGGACCCCTTCGCTCTCGCCGGGCCCGGCACTGGGTTAAAATGGCTTCATTAGGCGCCGACCAAATCCGCCATGCGAAGCCGTTCGGGGATTTATTCGGTCATCCGCGCGGCCTGACGTTCCTGTTCGCCACCGAAATGTGGGAGCGCTTCTCCTATTACGGCATGCGCGCGCTGCTCGTCCTCTATATGACGAAATACCTGCTCGACCCGGGCCGCGCCGAAGGCGTCATCGGGCTCGACGGGCTGCGCATCATGCTCGAAGCCATATTCGGGCCGCTCGCGGTGCAGCCCTTCGCCTCGCAAATCTACGGCCTCTATACCGGCCTTGTTTACCTCACCCCTCTGATCGGCGGCTTCTTCGCCGACCGGGTGCTCGGCCAGCGCCGCATGGTCATCATCGGCGCTACCCTGATGGCGGCCGGCCATTTCATGATGGCTTTCGAGCCCTTGTTCCTGCTCGCGCTCACCACGCTCATCCTCGCCAACGGCGCCTTCAAACCCAATATCGTGACCCAGGTCGGCGGCCTCTACGCGCCCGGCGATCATCGGCGCGACCGTGCCTACTCGATCTTTTATGTGGGCATCAATGTCGGCGCCTTCCTGGCGCCGCTGGTCTGCGGCACGCTTGCAGAGCAATTGGGCTGGCACTACGGCTTTCTCGCCGCCGGCGTCGGCATGACGATCGGGCTTGCGGTCTATCTCTACGCCCTGCCCCTGCTGCCGCCCGACGAGATGCACAAGCTGAAGGCCGCCGGCGTCGACCACAAGCCGCTCGATCGCTCCGGATGGCGCGCCGTCCTGGCGCTGGCGGTGCTGTTCGTTCCGGCCACGCTGTTCTTTGCGACCTACGAGCAGCAGGGCAATACGATCGTGCTCTGGGCGGACGACTATACGGATCGCACCATCGATCTTCTCGTTTGGCACGGCGAAATCCCGGTGACCTGGTTCCAGGCCTTCAATCCGCTGATGATCTTTGCCTTCACGCCCTTGATCGTCGGGCTGTGGGCACGGCAGGCGGGCCGCGGCCGCGAACCTTCGACCATCACCAAGATGGCGCTCGGCTGCCTCGCGGTAGCGCTCGCCTATCTCATCATGGGGGCGGCGGCGTGGTTGGCGCGCGGCGACGCGGCGAGCTGGTGGTGGCTGCTTGCATACTTCGTCGTCCTCACGGTCGGCGAGCTCTATCTTTCGCCGATCAGCCTGTCGCTCGTGTCGAAAGTCGCACCGGCGCGCATGCTCTCGCTGATGATGGGCCTATGGCTGACGACGACCTTCGCCGGCAATCTCATCGCCGGCTGGCTCGGCAGCTTCTGGAGCGCCATGGACAAGGTGAGCTTCTTTCTGATGCTCGCTGGCCTCGCGGCGCTTGCCGGCATCGTCATCTTCGCTTTCAACCGGCCGCTGCGAAGCGTCTTGGGGGGCTGAGGCACAGCCTCTCCATGTCATGGCCGGAGACTTGTTCCGGCCATCTCGATGAGGATGGCAAAGTGCGCCCCTTGTCGAGATCGCCGGAACAAGTCCGGCGATGACACCGAACAATTGGGGCCGCTCTAGCCGAGCGCGGCGGCGAGGTCGGCGATGAGATCGTCGGCCTCCTCGATGCCGACCGAGAGCCGCACCAGGCTGTCGCCGATGCCAAGCGCCGCGCGCACCTCCTTCGGCACCGAGCCATGCGTCATCAGCGCCGGATGCTCGATGAGGCTCTCGACGCCGCCCAGGCTCTCCGCCAACGCGAACAGATGGCAGCGCTCGAGAAACCGCTTGGCCTCCTCGAGGCCGCCGTCGAGCTCGATCGAGATCATGCCGCCGAAGGCGCGCATCTGCCGTTTCGCCAGCGCATGCTGCGGGTGGCTTTCCAAGCCCGGATAGAACACACGGCGGACCTTGGGGTGAGCCTCCAGCCATTGCGCGATCTTCAAGGCCGATCCGCAGTGGCGCTCCATGCGCAAGGCCAGGGTCTTGAGCCCGCGCAGCGCCAGGAAGGAATCAAACGGACCCTGGATCGCGCCGACGGCATTCTGCAGGAACGTCAGCCGCTCGCGCAGCGCGGCATTCTCGCCGACCACGACGACGCCGCCCACCATGTCGGAATGGCCATTGAGGTATTTCGTGGTCGAATGGACCACCAGATCGAAGCCATGCTCGAGCGGGCGCTGGACATAGGGGCTGGCGAAAGTGTTGTCGGCGGCGGCCCAGATGCCGCGTTTGCGGGCGATGGCGGCGACGCGCTCGAGGTCGATCAGCTTCAACAGCGGGTTGGTCGGCGACTCGATCCATATCAGTCGCGTGCTCGGCCGAATCGCGCGTTCCAGCGCAGCGGCATCGGTCAAGTCGACATAGCTCACCTCGAGCCCGGCGGAGCGGGCGCGCACCCGCTCGAACAGCCGGCGCGAGCCTCCGTAGAGATCATCGACCGCGATCATGTGCGAACCCTGGTCGAGGCATTCCAGCGTGGTCGCGATGGCGGCGAGCCCGGAGGCGAAGGCGAAGCCGGCGCTGCCGCCTTCAAGATCGGCGGCGCAGCGCTCGAATGCCATGCGGGTCGGATTCTTGGTCCGCGCATAGTCGTAGCCTTTGTGCACGCCCGGGCTCGCCTGGACATAGGTCGAGGTGGCATAGATCGGCATCATCACCGCGCCGGTCGTGGGATCGGGCTCCTGCCCCGCATGCACGCAGCGCGTCGCGAAGTGAAGTTGGTTCGATCTGGTCATTGGAAAGCTCTTGGTTGTCGGCGCGCGGTACGGCAGCCCGGTTGCTGATCAGGGCGCGAGCCGGAAATAATTGATGAGGTCGAGGCGCGTCGCAACGCCGAGAAACTGATCGCCGTCCATCACGATGGCGATGTAGTCCTTGCGGAACAGCGGCACCAGCTCGGCGATCGGCGCCGCGGCGGAAATGGTATCGAGCCTGGTCACCATGACGTCCTTGACCGGACGCGCGAAGGCCCGGTTGGCGCCGGCTTCATCGGTCAGCATGGCGGCGAGCATGTCGCTTTCGTCGACCAGCCCGACCACGTGGCCGCGCGCATCGATCACCGGAAGCTGCGAGACATCGGCCGAGCGCATGCGCGCGAACACCGTGCGCAGCGGATCATCCGGCCGCACCGTGACCGCGCTCCCCTCGCTGGCGCGGCTCACCACGATGTCCCCGACGGTGCCGTGACGGTCGGGATGGGTAAAGCCCTCTTGCGCCAGGAATGTGGGATTGAACACCTTGGACAGGTATTTGGCGCCCGAATCGCACACCAGGCTGACCACGCGTTTCGGCACGGTCTGCGCCCGGCAATATTGCAGCGCCGCCGCCAGCAAGGTGCCGGAGGAAGAGCCGCCGAGCACGCCCTCCATGCGCAACAGGTCGCGAGCCGCCGCGAAGCTGTCCGCATCCGAGATCGAATAGGCTTGCGACACAAGAGCGAGGTCGCAGTTCGGCGGAATGAAGTCTTCGCCGATGCCTTCGACCGCCCAGCTGCCGGCTTCCGGCATTGTTCCGGTCCGCACATAGGGGGCCAGCACCGAGCCGGCCGGATCGGCGAGAATCATCGCGGTCCTGGGCGACATCTCGCGCATGAACCGCCCGATCCCGGTCAGCATGCCGCCCGAACCGACGCCGACCACCACGGCATCAACGTCGTGGTCCATTTGCCGCAGAATTTCCGGCCCGGTAGTGGCGGCATGCGCCTGCGGATTGGCCGGGTTCGCGAATTGATTGATGAAGAAGGCGCCGGGCGTGCGTCGCGCGATCGCCTCGGCCATATCCTGGTAATAATCAGGGTGGCCCTTGCCCACGTCGGACCGCGCGGTCACCACCTCGGCGCCGAGCGCCCTCGCATGCAGCACCTTTTCGCGCGCCATCTTGTCGGGAACGACCAGCAGGATGCGATAGCCTTTGCGCCCGCCGACCAAAGCAAGGCCGAGCCCGGTATTGCCCGCGGTCGCCTCCACGATGGTACCGCCGGGTGCCAGCCGGCCATCGGCTTCGGCCGCCTCGATCATGGCGCGGGCCGGCCGATCCTTGAGCGAGCCCGACGGATTGGCGCTTTCGAGCTTGAGAAACAGGCGGCAGAGCCCCCGATCGATGCGTGTCACTTCGATCAGGGGGGTTTCGCCGATGAGGTCGAGAATAGATGCCATATGACGTGCCGCCGACCAAACCGGCAGCTCTCCTCGCGGTTCCAACCCGCCTGATATTCATCGACTAATTTAACCTATTGGGCCGCAAAAGGATTGACTTTCGACCCGGCCTCCCTATGTTCCGCCCGAAACGGTTCGATTGAAACTTTCGACCCTCCCCCCGCGCAGCCTCAGTCGTTATACCGTCGTCCGGCGCGGGTAAGCTCCGGAAGGTCCCGATTCGAGGTTCTATGCCTTTTTCCAAGCTTGGCTTGTCCGACAAGGTTCTCGCCGCCGTCAAAGCGGCCGGCTACACGACCCCCACCCCCATCCAGGAACAGGCGATACCCCACGTGCTGGCCCGGCGCGACGTGCTGGGCATCGCGCAGACCGGGACTGGCAAGACGGCAGCCTTCACGCTGCCGATGCTGACCATGCTCGAGCACGGCCGCGCCCGCGCCCGCATCGCCCGCACGCTGATCGTCGAACCGACCCGCGAGCTCGCGGCGCAGGTCGAGGAGAGCTTCGTCAAATACGGGATCAATCATAAGCTCAATGTCGCGCTCCTGATCGGCGGCGTGTCGTTTGACGATCAGGACACCAAGCTGATGCGCGGTGTCGACGTGCTGATCGCGACGCCCGGCCGCCTGCTCGACCATTTCGAGCGCGGGCGGCTGTTGCTGACCGGGGTCGAGCTCCTGGTGATCGACGAGGCCGACCGTATGCTCGACATGGGCTTCATCCCCGACATCGAGCGCATCTGCAAGCTGGTGCCGTTCACGCGCCAGACGCTGTTCTTCACCGCCACCATGCCGCCGGAGATCCGGCGCATCACCGAGCAGTTCCTGCACAATCCGGTGCGGGTGGAAGTCACCCGCGCCGCTTCCACGGTCGCGACCACCACGCAACTGCTGGTCAAGACCGGGCGCGAGCCCCATGACAAGCGCGACACGTTGCGGCGCCTGATCCGCTCGACCGCAGGGTTCAAGAACGCCATCGTGTTCTGCAACCGCAAGCGAGAGGTCGCGCAGCTTCACCGCTCCCTGGTGCGGCACGGATTCTCGGCGATAGCGCTGCATGGCGACATGGACCAGCCGTCGCGGACCGCGGCGCTCGAGCAATTCCGCCGCGGCGAGGTGACGCTGCTCATCGCGTCCGACGTGGCGGCGCGCGGGCTCGACATTCCCGATGTCAGCCACGTGATCAATTTCGACGTTCCGCACCACCCGGACGATTATGTCCATCGCATCGGACGCACCGGGCGCGCCGGCCGCGCCGGCGCCGCCATCACCCTGGTGGCACCGGCCGACGGCAAGGCGGTCGCTGCGATCGAGAAGCTCATCGGCCAGAGCATTCCCTGGATGGGCGAGCCGCCCCCCGCCGCCGATGCCGCGGCGCCGCTCACCAGGCGGCCCGAGGCGCGCGGCGGCCGGCATGGCCGCAACGCCCCGCGCCGCGAGCAACCACCCGCGTCGGTGACCCGAATCGACGAGGCGCGCCCGCGCCAGGCGCGCAAGCCAATCGAGCGCGAGCGGCCCCGCCATGAACCGGTCCAGGGCCAGGAGCAGGCGCTCTCTCATCTCCCGGCATTTCTGCTGCGGCCCGTGCGGGTGAAGGCCTGAACTCAGCCCCGCGGCCTGAATTGCCTTCGCAAAACCGGCTCTCGCCAAAGCTGATTGCGCTGGCCGGCTTGGCTTGGCCGGCCGCTTCAGGGCTTTCGCGCTTTGCTTTTCCCAGCTGACGGGCGTTTGGGCGCGGCCCGCCGGCGCGCGGCTGCCAGGGCGTCGCGCGCCCAGGCGGCGAGCTCATCGGGATCATCATAGAGGCGGTCCGGCATCCGCCGATAGGACATCACGGCGCGCTTGCCGTGTCGGGTCGTGTAAGTGAAGGGGGCGAGACCCTCGCGCACGAAGGCGGGAGCATTGTGGCCGTCGGCCTTGAGATAGATGACGCCGTCATGGACGAGGGCGAACATCGTCTCCTCGGCATAGATGCCGGCGCCACCGAACATGCGCCGGACCGTGACCGTCCCGAAGGCGGCGAACAATTCGCGGATGTCCTCGGGGGCCAAGACCGCGGCCGAGCCGCCTACGGCTGTGCCTCGGCCGCCGGCTTGAGCTGCACGGATTCCCCGCACCCGCAGGCCGACGTCTGGTTGGGATTGTTGAACACGAATTGGGTCGCGAGCTTCTCGACCTTGTAGTCCATCTCGGTGCCCAACAGGAACAGGATCGCCTTGGGGTCGATCAGCACGCGCACGCCCTTGTCCTCGACCAGCTCGTCGGCGGGCTCGACCTTCTCGGCATATTCCATCGTATAGGTCATGCCGGCACAGCCGCCGTTCTTGACGCCGACGCGCACGCCGATGATCGGCTTGGCCGCGTTCGCCATCACGTACTTGATGCGCTCGGCGGCGGCGTCCGTCAGCCGGATCACCTGCGGTCTCGGCCGGGGACTGGCCATCGCTTCTCTCCGTTGATCTCTTGCCTCTATGTGGGATGGAATTGCGGCAAACGCAACTTGCCACCTGCCGGTCGCGGGTTTGGTCAGCTTGCGTTCGACTCACCACATATTGAGCACGGCACGGGCCTCGTCGGACATCCGGCTCTGCTCCCAGGGCGGATCCCAGACGATCGCGACCTTGACCTCGCCGACGCCGGCCACGCTCGCCACCGCGTTCTCGACCATCACGGGCAATTCCTGCGCCGAGGGGCAGTTCGGCGTGGTCAGAGTCATTTCGATGGAAACGGCGCGATCGTCGGCGATGTCGATCTTGTAGATGAGGCCGAGCTCGTAGATGTCGGCCGGAATTTCCGGGTCATAAACGGTCTTGAGCGCCGCGATGATATCGTCGGTCATGCGCGCGATCTCGGCCTCGGGCAGCGCCGAGGCTGCGCCCGGCTGCGGCGCCAGCGTTGCCTCCGCCTGCGCGGCGGCACTCGTGATCGGGTTGCGCTCGGTGGTGTCGTCGCTCATGCGAGGAATTCCTGCGCCTCAAGACAATAAATCCTAATCGCTGGCTCCTCCTGGCTCTTGGTAACTGCCCCGAGCCATTTGCGCTTTTCCCTATGTAAGCCTGCCCGGCTGCCGGTGAAAGACCCGCGCCGGGCCTGGAAATGAGCCCGAAGCGCGGCCCTGAGACTCTCCCGTGCACGGTTCGCACCGCAAGCCTACCGGCAAGCAGGATAGCACATTGGTGAGCCTGCGGTGAGAATAACCCCGACGGGAAAGCGCTCGTTCTGCCGGCACCGGCCATCTGCCGTTAGCTGCGGCCCAAGAAAAAAGGCCCGGGCAGAAATCCCGGGCCTTGGTCATATTCGGTTGGTTGCGAGGCTCAATAGTCCATGCCACCCATGCCACCCATGCCGCCCATGCCACCGCCGCCCGGCATAGCCGCGGCCCCGCTATCCTTCTTGGGCCTTTCTGCGACCATGGCTTCCGTGGTGATCAGAAGCCCGGCGATCGACGCTGCATTCTGCAGGGCCGCCCGCACGACCTTGGTCGGGTCGATGATGCCCTTTGCGACCAGGTTTACATACTCGCCGTTCTGGGCGTCGAAGCCGTAGGCGTATTGATCCTTTTCGAGAATCCTGCCGACGATGAGGGACCCGTCTTCACCCGCATTGGTCGCGATCTGGCGGGCCGGGGCCGAGAGCGCCTTGCGGACGATCTCCACGCCGGTCTTCTGGTCGTCGTTGTGCGTGCGCAGCCGCTTGAGCGCCTCGCCGGCCCGCAACAGAGCAACACCGCCACCCGGCAGGATGCCTTCCTCAACCGCCGCGCGGGTCGCGTGCATGGCGTCGTCGACGCGATCCTTGCGCTCCCTCACCTCGACCTCGGTCGCGCCGCCGACGCGGATCACCGCGACGCCGCCTGCGAGCTTGGCGAGCCGCTCCTGCAGCTTCTCGCGGTCATAGTCCGAGGTGGTCTCCTCGATCTGCGCCTTGATCTGGCTGATGCGAGCTTCGATGTCGGACTTCTTGCCGGCCCCATTGACGATCGTGGTGTTCTCCTTCTCGATGATCACCTTCTTGGCGCGGCCGAGCATGGCGAGCGTGACGTTCTCGAGCTTGATGCCGAGGTCCTCGCTGATCGCCTGGCCCCCGGTCAGGACCGCGATGTCCTGCAGCATGGCCTTGCGGCGATCGCCGAAGCCCGGCGCCTTGACCGCCGCGACCTTGAGGCCGCCGCGCAGCTTGTTGACCACGAGCGTGGCAAGCGCCTCGCCCTCGACATCTTCCGCGACGATCACGAGCGGCTTGGCGGCCTGCACCACCGCCTCGAGCAGCGGCAGCAGCTCCTGCAGGTTCGCCAGCTTCTTTTCATAGATCAGGATGTAAGCGTCATCCATGTCGACGCGCATCTTCTCGGCGTTGGTGACGAAATAGGGCGAGATGTAGCCGCGGTCGAACTGCATTCCTTCGACAACGTCGAGCTCGGTTTCCAGGCTTTTGGCCTCTTCGACCGTGATTACGCCCTCGTTGCCGACCTTCTTCATGGCGTCGGCAAGGAACTTGCCGATTTCGGCATCGCCGTTGGCCGAAATCGTCCCGACCTGGGCGATTTCCTCATTCGAGGTGACCTTCTTCGAATTCTTCTTCAGATCCTCGACCACCGCTTCGACCGCAAGATCGATGCCGCGCTTGAGATCCATCGGGTTCATGCCGGCGGCTACCGACTTGACGCCTTCCCGTACGATCGCGTGCGCGAGAACCGTGGCGGTCGTGGTGCCGTCACCGGCGAAGTCGGATGACTTCGAAGCGACTTCGCGCACCATCTGCGCGCCCATATTCTCAAACTTGTCCTCAAGCTCGATCTCCTTGGCGACGGTGACGCCGTCCTTGGTGATGCGGGGCGCGCCATACGACTTGTCGAGCACGACGTTACGGCCCTTGGGACCGAGCGTCACGCGCACCGCATTGGCGAGAATGTCCACGCCGCGCATCATCCTGTCGCGTGCATCGACGGAAAATTTAACATCCTTGGCAGTCATTTGGATAACTCCGTTCTTTGTTCCTCAGCGCAAGGTGCGCGCGAGCCGGGTGAAAGGCGACAGGCGTCAGGCGGCTTTCCTCCTGGCCGGCGCTTCGGCGCCGCCGTCGAGCACGCCCATGATGTCGCTTTCCTTCATGATCAGGTATTCGACACCCTCGATCTTGACCTCCGTGCCCGACCACTTGCCGAACAGCACGCGGTCGCCAACCTTGAGGTCGATCGGGATCAACTTGCCGTGATCGTCGCGGCCACCGGGACCGACGCCGACGATCTTGCCCTGCTGGGGCTTCTCCTTGGCGGTGTCGGGGATAATGATGCCGCCGGCGCTCTTGGCTTCGGCATCAATACGTTCGACAACGACGCGGTCGTGAAGCGGGCGAAATTTCATGCGCTCCTCCTAAGTCCACAGATTGTCGGGAAGACAGTGGGGCTCAGTGAGTCGCACTCAGAAGGCCCCTCACTCCCCAACTGGTGTGCTTTTGGCACTATTCAAGTGAGACTGCCAATTCGCCGTCGGTTATTCGCCGGCAATTCAGCTAAGCCATTGACTTCTGATAATAATATTTATTTTTTGCTGCCCATTTCGCGGTTTAAAGCCGTTGACCGGAGAAGCACCGTCCCGCCTCCGGCGCGCGCGCTGCCTCGGCAGGCGATTCCGCCTCACGCGTGTGGAAGCATCATTTCTCTCGCGTGCCCCAGGATGGCTGTCGGTTCATAAGGCTTGTCATGAAAGCGCATGCTCGGCGGAAGCTTGTCGGGTCGTGGCCGGCCGGACGCCAAGATGATGCCGACTCCCGGCCATCGCCCGGCAACCTGGCGCGCCAAGTCTGCGCCGCTCATGGGGCCGGGCATGGGGCCAACAGCTCGATCGAGATCAGGCCTTATCTCGCAAGGTTGTGCGAGACCCTTGCGGTCTCGATGATCGGTGACAGCCGGCCGATCTCGTTGAAGGTGGTTGGCGCAGCGGGCCTCGCTACATCGCGTCAGGCCGAGAGCCTGGGCCTGATCGTGACCGAGCTGGTCATGAATGCTCTCAAGCATGCGTTTCCGGATGAGAAGGCCGCAGGGCAGATCACTGTCGCCTATGATATGGCCGGAACGAATTGGAAGCTTTCGGTCTCCGACAATGGGATCGGCAAGCCGCACGGCGGCTTCGCTCAAGGAAAATCAGGACTCGGCACCGGCATCGTCAAAGCCCTGTCACATCAGCTCGAGGCTCAGGTGGCAACTGTGGCCGGGCCGCAGGGCACGACCGTATCGATCACTCACGCCACTTTCCCGGCGAAGGCTGTTAAAGCCGTCCAGATGGCGTGAGCAGGCAGTTGCAAAGATCAGCCAGGTAGGCCGACCACCGGCGCGGCCTTAATCGAGATCTGGTGACGAGACCGAATTTCAGGGAACGCGCGCGACATTTTGGCGGCTGGCCGCCGGCATCGCAGATCGGCTACGATGCCCGTAGCAATCCTGCGGCGGCGTGCTTTGTTGGGCTCCCGGTCCTCGCCGCGCAGGGTATCGATGCTGCGGGGTCAGCTCACCTCCGTCAGCTTGAAAATCGATCTTCGGCAGCGAAACGCTATAGTCGCCCCAGCGCGCGCCTTCATCCGGGAGGGAACCTTGACGATCAAGAAAAGACGAGACGTTAGAGGGAAGAGAGCTAAAGCCTCGTTTGATCCCAAGCTATTTCTCGCCAAAGTGGGAGAAGGAAAAACGATATCTGAATATCGGCAGGATCAGAGTGTCTTTTCACAGGGGGACGCCAGCGACGCGGTCTTTTACATCCAGAAGGGCGGAATCAAGCTCACCGTCACTTCTGAGCAGGGCAAGGAGGCGGTCGTCGGGATCCTGGGCCCCGGCCACTTTTTTGGCGAAGGATGCCTCAACGGACATCCGCTGCGGGTCACAACGGCGGTGGCGGTTGATGAATCCCTGATTACGCGTATCGCCAAGGCGGCCATGATCGCCACCATGCATGATGAGCCGGACTTTTCTGAAATGTTCATGGCGTATCTTTTGACCCGGAACAGCCGAATTGAAGAGGATCTGATCGACCAATTGTTCAATTCGAGCGAAAAGCGCCTCGCCCGCGTGCTTCTTCTCCTTGCAAATTTCGGCAAGGAAGGCACGCCGCAGCCGATTGTCGGAAAATTCAGCCAGGAAACCCTCGCGGAGATGATCGGCACGACCCGATCGCGGGTGAGCTTCTTCATGAACAAGTTCCGCAAATTGGGCTATGTCGAATACAATGGAAAGCTTGAAATCCATAACTCGCTGTTGAACGTGGTCTTGTACGACAAGCCCGAGATCAAGACGACGTAGGCGGGCAGCAGGCAATAACTCGACTGATCGCTCCCGGTCCGCGAGATCGAGCATCACGACGACTCCCGGGCGCCGCGCTGATGGGGTTGATGGTCGAGGCGGGCCGCCGCCTATAAGCAAAAGAACCGCCCCAGTGGGCGGTTCTTCCCTTCCGGCGACCTGTTGGCCGCTGTCACGGGCAGGGATGGCGCAGGCCGTCGAAGCCAAGATAGGTGCCTGAGGCCGGGTCGTAGGACCTGAAGCGCTGCTGACAATAATCGACTTCGTTGCCGCCCGCGTAAGGCGCGACGTAGCCAGGCGCGTAGTCATAGCTGGAGTCGTAACGATCGTAGCCGTAGGGGTACGTAGCGCCGACAACCGCCCCGCCGACGATCGCGCCGGCAAGACCAAGCCCCGCGCCCGCAAGGCCGAGACCCTCGCCGACAAATCCGCCATGACGATAGTAGCCGCCGCGCCACCCGCGCCGGTATTGCACGGTCTCGACCGATGGCGCCACTGTGTTCCGCAGCCCGAGCGGGGACGACAATGGAGCCGCGGCGGCAGGCGCGATGAGCCACGACGCGCTGGCTGCCATCAGCGCGGCCGCAAGAATTTTAGAGGATATGGTCATAGCAAATTCTCCAAATGTTGTTAGTCCGACGCCACCACGTTCGGCGTGACGGCATTGCGATAGTGAACAACTCCCCAGCATGTCATTCGTTCCGGAGTCAGGTCACAGCCGGCCCATGAGAAGCCTGACGACGAGCACGATCAGGATGACGCCGATGATGCCGACGCCGCCGTGTCCGTAGCCGTAACCATAACCGCCGACATACAGCAGGCAATGCCGGTCGTCGGCAGTTTCGGGGGAATGACCGATGCGTTCATGGAAATGTCAGCGGAGCTGCTCGTCACGTCCTAGAGCTTGTACCCGGGGCTCCATCCCAGGCGAAACGATCGCAGCCCATAGGTAACGACGAGCATCCGCAGCGCGAACACGCTCACGAGCGTCACCAGGATCGTCCCGGTGACCAATTGCGGCTCATGCTCGAACCGGTCGGCAACCGCCAGTCCCGCCAGCATCAGCAGGCCGCCAAGAACGGCGATCTCCTCGTAGGGCTCCCCCTGAAACGTTCGCGGCTCGCGTCCGGTCACCACATCAAGCAGCATGCCGCCGCCGGCACAGGTCAACGCGGCGCAGAATGGAATCCAGGGCCAGTTGAGCCCCGCCATGAGTGCGACCTGGGCGCCGATCACGGTGAACGTCGCCATGCCGATTGTATCGAAAATGGCGAGGGCGCGATCGAAATTGCGCGAGCCGACGGTTTTGGCGGTGAAGCGCGACAACAACGTGCCGAATATCAAAGTCGCAAGCACGACGTAAATGTAGGCCGGGTCGTTGAAAATGAACGGCGGGTAACGATCGCCCCCCACCAGCAGGTCACGCAAGGTGCCGCCGCCGACCGCCGGCAGCAGCGTGAGGATCAGTGCTCCCCACAGGTCATAGCGGCGCTGCTGCGCCCGCATGAAGCCCGCGAACCCGAACGCCGCGGTGCCGATGAGGTCAAGCGCATAGAACCAGGGGCTCCTGACGGTCTCGGACAGGTAATAGCGCGTCGCCTCCGACAATGCGAACAGCCCTCGCCCGTTCGGTTGGACCTCGCGCCACAACAGGTGAGTCCAGCCGGTAGCGGCGGCGGCCCGCACCGCGGCGCCGGTGCCGGTCTGGCTCGCGATCACATCGACGCTGTGCTGGTAGGCGGGAATCTCCAGCAGCCCGATCCGCGTGTCGCCGACGAGTTGGAGGACCGATTCCAGCATTCGCCGCTGGTGGCTCGGCTCAGCGCGCGGCGCCTGGGCCATGGTGATGGCAAAGGTCTCCTCGACATTGTCCTTGGCGTAGCGCCACCCGGACAGTGTCGCGCGGAGAAAGCGCGCCAGCACGTCGCGTCGGCGTGCGTCCTGCAATGATGATGCCGTGGCGTAGAGCCCGTCTTCAAGGAAGCCGATCCCGTGGTCGGCCAGCCGAATGTCGAGTAGATCGCTGGGCGTCAGTCCCGCGCGCAGGATCGACCAGTATTCGTTGTACATCATCACCGTGGCGCATGCCGTGCGCTTGTCGATCAGGTCCTGGCCGTCCGGTTTCTGCTCGATGATGGTAACGCGCTCGTTGGGAACGTTGATCGTCCTGAGCCAGTAGCGAACGTCGAGCTCGTCGCCGACGTTCCACACCCCGATAGCCTTACCCGGGACATCGTCGACGCTTTGCACGCCGGCGTCGCGCCGGCACGCGATGGCCATGCCCGGCCGCTGGAAGATCTGCGCGATGTTGACCACCTCGCGACCGCGTACGCGCGCGTCGATCGCCGCAGGGAGCCAGGCAAGGGCCACGTCCGCCTCGCCTTTCGCCAGGACCTCGGCTGGGCTGATGCCCGGCCCGCCCTCGATCAGCTCTGCCGCGATACGCTCGCGCTCGTAGAAGCCTTTGTGAATCGCGACATAGATGCCGGCGAATTGCGCCTGATGGTACCACATGAGCTGGAGCCGCACTCGGTCCGGCGCCTGCGCGACCGCCGGCACGGCCGACATAGGCAACAGCGCGCAGAGGATCGGCGCGACCGCCCGCAGTGTAGCGAGATGCTGCACGAGAGTGCGCGTGACGGACATGCTCAGGAAAAAAACTGTTGCGCCTTGATCAAGGCCTCGGCCAGGCGGTCCACCTCGGGTCTCGTATTGTACATGGCGAACGAAGCCCGGCAAGTCGCCGAGACGCCGAAGCGCGCCAGCAGCGGCATCACGCAATGGGTGCCGGCACGCACCGCCACGCCGGAACGGTCGATGATGGTGGCCACATCGTGCGGATGCGCCCCCTTCATGTCGAAGGAGATGATGGCGCCCTTCTCCCGGGCAGTCCCGAAGATGCGCAGCGAATTGATCTCGCGCAGCCGTTCATGGGCATATTTGATCAGCTCGGTCTCGTGCGCGCGGATGCGCGGCTTGCCGATCGAGGCGACATAGTCGATGGCCGCGCCGAGCCCGATCGCCTGCACGATCGGCGGCGTTCCGGCCTCGAACTTGTGCGGCGGCTCGCCGTAGGTGACGCGGTCCTCGAAGACATCACGGATCATCTCGCCGCCGCCATTGAAGGGGCGCATGGCCAGGAGATGCCGGTGCTTGCCGTAAAGCACCCCGATGCCGGTCGGCCCGTACAGCTTGTGGCCGGTGAAGACGTAAAAGTCGCAGTCGATGTCGGCCACGTCCACGTCGAGATGCACGGCCGCCTGGCTGCCGTCGATCAGGACCGGAATGCCGCGCGCGTGGGCGAGCGCGACCACCTGCTTCACCGGCACCACGGAGCCGAGCATGTTCGACATATGCGTGATGGCGACCATCTTGGTGCGCGGCGTGAGCAATTCCTCGAACGCGTCGATGAGAAAATTGCCGTCATCGTCGATCGGCGCCCATTTGATCACCGCACCCCGGCGCTCGCGCAGGAAATGCCAGGGCACGACATTGGAATGATGCTCCATGATCGAGAGCACGATTTCGTCGCCGGCCTGGATCTGCTCATGGCCGAACGTATAGGCGACGAGGTTGATCGCCTCGGTGGCATTGCGGGTGAAGACGATCTCCTCCTTGCGCGGCGCGTTGAGAAACGCCGCGACCTTCACGCGCGCATCCTCATAGGCTTCGGTCGCCGCATTGGCGAGATAGTGCAGGCCGCGATGCACGTTGGCGTACTCGGCCGTATAGGCGTGCTCGAGGCGATCGAGCACCGCGCGGGGCTTCTGCGCCGAAGCCGCGTTGTCGAGATAGATGAGCGGCTTGCCGTAGACCTGCAGGGCGAGAATCGGAAAATCCTCGCGGATGCGGCCGACGTCGTAGCTTCCATTTCTAACCGCGGGATGGGCTGCGGGAGGATGCATGGTGCCGGCTCCCGTGTTCACGCGCGCGCCTGCAGCCAGGCGGCCACATGCTCCATCAGGGCATCGCGCAGGCCGGCATGCTCGATGCCGTCCACCGCCTCCCCGACAAAGGCCTGGATCAGGAGCGTCTCGGCCTCCTTCTCGGGAATGCCGCGGGCCTTGAGGTAGAACAAAAGGTCCTGGTCGAGCGAGCCTGCGGTCGCCCCGTGGCCGCACTGCACGTCGTCGGCATAGATTTCAAGCTCCGGCTTGTTGTCGGCCTCGGCGGTGTCGGTCAGCAGCAGGGCGTGGGTGGCCATGCGCGCATCGGTCTTCTGCGCGCCCGGCCGCACGATGATCTTGCCCTGGAAGATGCTGCGCCCGCTGTCGTCGAGCACCGACTTGAACATTTCGCGGCTGGTGCAGCCGGGTGTCGCATGATCGGCAACCAGCGTCACGTCGGCGTGCTGGGAGCCCTTGAGCAGCGTCGCGCCGCGGATGCCGGCAACCGTATCCTCACCCGCGAAACGCACGAACAGCTGGTTGCGCACCACGGCTCCGCCGGTGGTGAAGAGGAACTCGTTGAACCGCGCGCGCGCCCCCACGCTCGCCATCAGGGTCCAAACGTGCAGAGCGCCGGCGCCGGCGCCGGTCAGCTTGACGTGGTCGACATGGGCCCCGTCGCCGACCACAAGCTCCAGCGCCGCATTGACCTGGTCGCGACAGCCGGCCGGCCCGTGGTGGCTTTCCACCACCATGGCGCGCGCGCCGTCCTCGACCACGATCAGCGAGCGCGGGAAGATCGCCGCCGGACGCAGGCCCGAATTCCCGAATACGAGATGGATCGGACGCGCCAGCGTCGCGCGCGCCGCGATGGAGATCACCGCCCCGTCACCCATGAAGGCGGTGTTGAGCGCGACCGCGACGTCGTCGCTCGGCACCACCTTGCCGAGATGGGCGGCGACGAGCGGCTCGCCCGCCGCCAGCGCGGCCGCCATGGAGCCGATCGTCAGCCCCGGCTCCAGATCCGCCAGATCGGACAGCTCGGCCACGAAGGCGCCGTCGACAAAGACGATGCGGCGCGCCTCGAGCTCGGCCAACGCGCCCGTTCGCTCGATGCATGCCCGGGCGGCCGCATCGGGCGCCGCCGCCAGCGGCAGCACGTCGCGCATCGCGGCGCGCAAGTCGGTGTACTTCCATTCCTCCACCCGCCGGTTGGGCAGGCCGCGCCCCTCGAAGCGATGGAAGGCCTCCTCGCGCATGGCCGCAACGCCAGCCGCCCCCGGCAGCGCGCTTTTCGCCACGGCGAAGCTCGCCGCCAGCGCGCTCTCGGCCGCAGTCTTGATCGGGCGGACTTCGGCGTTCATGTTGCGTGCAAACCCCTATGCATTCCAATTCCGGGAGGAGACCGACGGCCTTTACGCGGCGTCTTCCTGGTACTGCGCGTAGCCCTGCGCCTCGAGCTCGAGCGCGATCTCCTTGCCGCCGGTCCGCACGATGCGGCCGCGCGCCAGCACATGCACCACGTCCGGAACGATGTAGTTGAGCAGACGCTGATAATGCGTGATCACGATGAAGCCGCGCTCGGGCGAACGCAGATGATTGACGCCTTCGGCGACGATCTTGAGGGCATCGATGTCGAGGCCGGAATCGGTCTCATCGAGCACGCACAGCCGTGGCGCCAGCAGCGCCATCTGCATGATCTCGTTGCGCTTCTTCTCGCCGCCGGAGAAGCCCATATTGACCGGGCGGCGCAACATATCCGGCTCGATGCCGAGCTTGGCGGCGACCTCGCGCACGCGCTTGAGGAAATCGGGCGCCAGCAGTTCCGGCTCGCCGCGATACTTCCGCTGCGCGTTGAGCGCCGTTTTCAGGAAGTTGAAGGTGACGACGCCGGGAATCTCCATCGGGTACTGAAAGGCGAGAAAAATGCCTTTGCCGGCGCGCTCATGCGGCTTCAACGCGAGCACATCCTCGCCCTCGAACCGAACCTGCCCCTGCGTGACCGTATAGTTGGGCTTGCCGGCAAGCACATGGGCGAGCGTCGATTTGCCCGAGCCGTTCGGGCCCATGATGGCATGCACGCTGCCCTTCTCGACCACAAGGTCGAGACCATTCAGGATTTTCTTGCCGTCGACCTCGACATGCAGATTCTCGATTTCCAATAGAGGCATTCTTTTTTCCCGTTGAGATCAGGCGTCCTCGCCGTCGTAGTAGTCGGCCGGTGCAAGGCGACCCATGCCGACATAGGTCGCGGTCTTGAAGTCGGAGTTCTTGATGCCGGCGCCAATGGCCACCTTCTTGGAATCCGGATATTCGACCACGTCGACGCTCGACATGCTGGAGATGCCGAGATAGCGAAGGTCTTCCGAGCCGGTATTGATGATCTGGTGCGCCTTCGAGCCGGCCGGCGCACCGACGATGTCGCCGGCGCGCAGCGGGAAGGTCTCCTCGCCGAAGCGATACTCGCCCGCGCCGGAAACGATGAAAAACAACTCGTCCATTACATGATGCCGGTGGAACGGAAACGCCCGCTTGCCGGGCGGCACGACATGGACCGCGCAGCCTAGCCGGTCGAGCCCCAAAAGCGGCCCGACCCGTCCCCACTTGAGGACGAAACTCTTGCCGTTGCCGCGGTCGGCGAGCGGCACGTCGGCGATATTCATCACCGGCTTCTGGGATGGCGGTACCGTCATCCCACGCTGCCCTCGAGGCTGATCGAAATGAGCTTCTGGCCCTCGACCGCGAATTCCATCGGAAGCTGCTGCAGCACGTCCTTGACGAATCCATTGACCACCAGCGCCACCGCCTCCTCGGCGGAGAGCCCGCGCTGCATGCAGTAGAACAGCGTCTCTTCGGAGATTTTCGATGTCGTCGCCTCGTGCTCGAACACCGCCGAGGAATTCTTCGCCTCGATATACGGCACCGTATGCGCCCCGCACTGGTCGCCGATCAGGAGCGAGTCGCAATTGGTGAAGTTGCGCGCCCCGGTGGCGCGGCGATGCGCGGTGACGAGGCCGCGATAGGTATTGTTGGAATGCCCGGCCGCGATCCCCTTGGAGATGATACGGCTGGTCGTGTCCTTGCCGAGGTGCAGCATCTTGGTGCCCGAATCGACCTGCTGGTAGCCATTCGAGATGGCGATCGAATAGAACTCGCCGCGCGAGCGGTCGCCGCGCAGGATGCAGCTCGGATATTTCCAGGTGATGGCCGAGCCGGTCTCCAGCTGCGTCCAGGAAATCTTCGAGTCCTTGCCGCGGCAATCGCCGCGCTTGGTGACGAAATTGTAGACCCCGCCGCGGCCGTTCTTGTCGCCCGGATACCAATTCTGGATGGTGGAATACTTGATCTCGGCGTCGTCGAGCGCGATCAGCTCGACCACGGCGGCGTGCAGCTGGTTCTCGTCGCGGGTGGGCGCCGTGCAGCCTTCCAGATAGCTCACGTAGGAGCCCTTGTCGGCGATGATCAGCGTGCGCTCGAACTGGCCGGTATTGCGCTCATTGATGCGGAAATAGGTCGACAGCTCCATCGGACAGCGCACGCCCTCCGGCACGTAGACAAACGAGCCGTCGGAAAATACCGCCGAGTTCAGCGTCGCGAAGAAATTGTCGGAGATCGGCACCACGGTGCCGAGGTATTTCTTGACCAGATCCGGATGCTTCCGCAGCGCCTCGGAAATCGGCATGAACAGCACGCCGGCCTTGGCGAGCTCTTCCTGGAAGGTGGTGGCGACTGAAACCGAATCGAACACTGCGTCGACCGCGACGCGCGAGCGCGTGCCGTCCGCGCCTTCGATGCCGAGCAGAGCTTCGCGCTCGCGCAGCGGAATGCCGAGCTTCTCGTAGGTCCTGAGGATCTCGGGATCGATCTCGTCGAGCGACTTCGGTCCGTCCTTCTTCTTCGGCGCCGAGTAGTAGTAGAGGTCCTGGTAATCGATCGGCCCGAACTTCACGCGCGCCCAGGTCGGCTCGCTCATGGTGAGCCAGCGGCGATAGGCATCGAGCCGCCAGGCGAGCATCCATTCGGGCTCGCCCTTCTTGGCCGAGATGAAGCGGACGGTGTCCTCGGACAGGCCCTTGGGGGCCTTGTCGGACTCGATCAGCGTCTCGAACCCGTACTTATACTGATCGACGTCGATGCGGCGAACCCGATCGACGGTTTCCTGTAGTGCCGGCATTCTTCCCTCCGCTGCGGTTTCAAGGACCGCGGGTTGGATTGGTCGGTGTTATGGTCGGACCTTGGTCCCTGGTTTGCCTCGTTCTTTGGTTCTGTTCCGGGTGGAACGACCGGGGCCGCTGGCCTATGCCGCGATGCCCTCTCCCCGCTTAAGTAGTCCCTTCGACAGTCTTATCCAAGCATCCTGGAAGCGATCAACCTCAGATTCCGTCGTGGTCGGGCCAAGGCTGACCCGAATGGCGCCTTGCGCAAGCGGTGCCGCCACCCCCATCGCAGCCAGGACATGGGAGGGCTGAACCTTGCCGGACGAGCACGCCGCGCCTGAGGATACCGCTATCCCCTCGAGATCAAGCGCGATCACAGCGGTCTCGGCCCTGATCCCGGGGACCGCGAATAGCGTCGTATTGGGAAGCCGCCCGGCTTGCGCGCCGAACACGATCGCGGCCGGCATGCGCGCCTTGAGGCCTGCCTCCAGGCGATCGCGGAGCGCAGCCATGCGGGCGCTCTCCTCGCCGACGGCGTGCCGCACGACCGCCGCCGCGGCCCCGAAGCCGACGATGCCGGCGACGTTCTCGGTCCCGGCACGGGCGCCACGCTCCTGCCCGCCGCCCTTGATCAGAGGATCGGCAAAATGCAGCGCCTGGTCGCGCCGGATCACGGCGCCGATCCCCTTGGGGCCACCGATCTTGTGGCCCGACAGGGTCAAAAGATCAGCTCCCAGCTCATTGATATTGCAGGCAATGCGACCGGCGCCCTGGACCGCGTCGACATGCATGAGGGCGCCCGCAGCGCGCGCCAGCGCGGCAGCCTGGGATACCGGTTGAACAACTCCGGTCTCGTTGTTGGCGAGCATGAGCGAGACCAGCGGCCGTCGCACACCCTTTTGCGCCAGCGCCGAAAGAAGCCGCCCCAGGGCCGAAAGATCGAGCCTGCCGTCGGGTGTCACGGGCACGGTTTCGATGGCGTTGCGAGGAAACCCGCCCCCCGCCAGCACGGAGGGATGCTCGATGGCGGAAATGACCAGGCAATCGCGCGGCACCGACTCCGGCCCGCTCCCCATAAAAGGGGAAAGGGCCATCATATTGGCCTCGGTGCCCCCCGAGGTGAACACGACATTGCGGGGCTCCGCCCCCACCAGCGCGGCCACGCTTTCGCGCGCCTCTTCGATCAGGCGCCGCACTGCGCGGCCTTCGGCGTGAACCGAGGACGGATTGCCGCAGATCCCAAGCGTCTCGGCGGCGGCCGCGCGCGCTTGCGGGCGTAGCGGCGCCGTCGCATTCCAATCGAGATAAATCCGCTCAGCCATGATTTGCGACCACGTTTGGGCGGTCTTCTACTCCAAATCCGCTTGCGCGCCCAACACCCTTTGAAAAGGCTTGCTCCTTGGCCCCGATGTCGTGCTAGAAACCGCCTGCCGCCACGGCTGGGCATCGCCCAGTGGCCCCATTGGCGGCGGTCATTGCCGCGTCAACGCCAAAAGCCGCGCCAAAACCGCGTCGGTGCCAAAATTGGAATATTTCCAAATAGTTAGGCGCTTTCGCCGGTTTCGTCAAGCACGCCATAGAGGGTGAGCGGCAACGTCCCGCGGCACCGAGTGCCAATCGAGCTTCGAGGTTTTTAAATGCCCGAGATCATCTTCACCGGCCCCGCCGGGCGGATCGAGGGCCGGTATCATCCGGCACGGCAGAAGAACGCGCCCATCGGCATCGTGCTGCACCCGCATCCGCAATTCGGCGGCACGATGAACCACCAGATCATCTATCAGCTCTACTACGCCTTCGTGCACCGGAACTTTTCCGTGCTGCGCTTCAACTTCCGCGGCGTCGGGCGCAGCCAAGGCATGTTCGACCATGGGCAGGGCGAATTGTCGGATGCGGCGGCCTCGCTCGACTGGGCGCAGTCGATCAATCCGGAAGCCAGAAGCTGCTGGATCGCCGGCTTCTCGTTCGGAGCCTGGATCGGCATGCAGCTTTTGATGCGGCGGCCCGAGATCGAGGGATTCATCTCGATCGCGCCGCCGGCAAATCTCTATGACTTCTCGTTCCTGGCCCCCTGCCCCTCCTCCGGCCTCATCATCCACGGCGACAAGGATGCGGTCGTGCCGCACAAGGATGTGACCGGGCTGGTGGACAAGCTCAAGACCCAAAAGGGTATTGTCATCGACCAGAAGGTCGTCCCGGGCGCCAATCATTTCTTCGACGGCAAGATCGAGCCGCTGATGTCGGCGGTCGGCGCCTATCTCGACAAGCGCCTGAAGACCGAGCGCAAGCCGAGCGCGGCATAGAGCGGTCGACGAAATTTGACCCGCACGCGTGCTCACCCGTCCCCGGTGCGGAGAGGTGAAGGGGCTGCGCCTTACGGCCGCGCCACGACGCCGCCCGTCATCGGTCGCGGCACGCCGGTCGTGCTCGGAAACGAAAGCGGCAGGCCATTGAGGCTGCGCACCGCCAGATAGGCGAAGCCCTGGGCCTCCAGCGAGTCCGCCGACCAGCCGACCGCATCGGCGGTCTTGACGCTCGCGGGCGCGACGCGTTGCGTCAGCATTCGCATCAGGACCGGATTGCGAATGCCGCCGCCGGCCACGATGAAGCTCTTGGGCGCGCGCGGCAGCAACCGGATGGAGCGGGCGATGGCGGCGGCTGTCAGGGCGGTGAGCGTGGCCGCGCCATCCTGCAGGCTCTTGCCGGCCATCTTCGCGTCGGCGGCGATCCAACGGTGAAATGCGTTGCGGTCCAGCGACTTCGGCGGCGGCTTGGCGAAGAACGGATGGGCGAGAATGCTCTCGACCGCGTCCTCGTCCACCCGCCCGGCCGCGGCGGCGCGTCCATCACTATCATGGGAACTGCCGGTTCGCAGCCGAAGGAAATCATCGATCAGGGCGTTGCCCGGACCGATATCGCAAGCGATCAGCTCGTCCTCGCCGTCGATATAGGTCAGGTTGGCAACGCCTCCGATATTGAGCACGGCGAGCGGACCCGGTTGGCCGAGCAAGCGTACCATGGCGCGGTGAAATACCGGCACGAATGGCGCGCCTTGCCCGCCGGCCGCGACATCGGCGGCGCGAAAGTCGTACACAACCGGAATCCCGAGCCGGCCGGCGAGCGCATCGCCGCGGCCGAGCTGAACCGTCAGGTGCCGGCCCGGATCGTGCAGGACGGTCTGGCCGTGGAAGCCCACGACCGCAATATCGCTTGCCGCCATGCCGTTCGCGGCCAGGAAAGCCTCGACCGCTTCGGCATGCGACCGCGTCACCAGGGCTTCGGCATCGGCCAGCGGGCCGGGACGCTCGGCGCGATCGCCGAGATTGGCGGCCGACGCCATCGCGTGCCGCAGCAACACCCGCTCTTCCTCGCTGTAGGGCCGATAGAGGGTCGGACCGATGCGACCGATCTCCTCTCCATCGGTATTGATGAGCGCCACATCGACCCCGTCGTACGACGTGCCGCTCATGAGACCGATGGAAGAAAGCCACGACATGCGGCCGTCCTGCGGTTGAATCCCGGGCCCAACCTGATACACCACCGGCCCGACAGAGGCGATAAGCCAAGGCGATAATCCAAAACGATAATCCAAGACGATAATCCATGAGCGACTACAAATCCGATTTCCTCAAGGTGCTGGCGAGCCGAGGCTTCATTCATCAGCTTTCGGACGCGGCGGAGCTCGATGCGCGCGCCGGCCGAGGCGCGATCACGGCCTATGTCGGCTTCGATGCCACGGCGCCGAGCCTGCATATCGGCAACCTGTTGTCGATCATGATGCTGCGTTGGCTGCAGAAGACCGGTCACCGGCCGATCGTGCTGATGGGCGGCGGCACCAGCAAGATCGGCGATCCCTCCGGCAAGGACGCCACCCGCTCGCTGCTCACGGATGCGCAGATCGAGGCCAACATCGGCAAGATCCGCAGCGTGTTCGCGCGCTTCCTCGACTTCGACGCCGGCACCATCATGGCCAATAACGCGGATTGGCTGGACCAGCTCCGCTACATCCCGCTGCTGCGCGAGGTCGGCCGCCATTTCACCGTCAACCGGATGCTGACCTTCGATTCGGTGAAGCTGCGCCTGGAGCGCGAGCAGCCCCTGACATTCCTCGAATTCAACTACATGATCCTGCAGGCCTACGATTTCGTCGAGCTGTACAAGCGCCACGGCTGCATCTTGCAGATGGGCGGATCGGATCAGTGGGGCAATATCGTCAACGGCATCGAGCTCGGACGTCGCCTGCTCGATGCCGAGCTGTTTGCGCTGACCACGCCGCTGCTCACGACATCGTCCGGGGTGAAGATGGGCAAGACCGAAAGCGGCGCGGTCTGGCTCAATGCCGAGATGATGCGGCCCTATGACTACTGGCAGTTCTGGCGCAACACCGAGGACGGCGATGTCGTCCGCCTGCTGAAGCTCTTCACCGAGCTGCCGCTCGAGGAGATCGGCCGGCTGGGTGCCCTCAAGGGCCATGAGCTCAACGAGACCAAGAAGGTGCTGGCAACCGAGGCGACTGCGCTGCTGCACGGCCGCACCGCCGCGCAGGACGCCGCCGAGACCGCGCGGCGAACATTCGAGGAAGGCGCTCTGTCGGAATCGCTGCCGACCATCGAGATCGTCGGAGCCGAACTGGAGCGCGGGCTGGGCGTGCTGGTGGCCTTCGTCAAGGCCGGCCTGGTCGCATCCAACGGCGAGGCGAGGCGCCAGATCAAGGGTGGCGGCCTCAAGGTCAACGACAGCCCGGTCACCGACGAAAAGATGGTGCTCACCGGGCGTGACATGACGCCGGAAGGCGTCATCAAGCTTTCGCTCGGCCGAAAGCGGCACGTGCTGCTGCGGCCGATGTGACGACGGGCGAAGGCACAAAGATCCCGCAGGCGCTCTCGCCGCCATCGGCAAATCTCTGTCGCCTATTTCAGCGGACCGGATCGCCGTAGATCTGCGGGACGCTGCCGGTGGAGTATTGGGTGTCGCCGTTGGGAAATTGACTGTTGCTGCTGGTCGGAATCTGACCGTTTCCGTTGGGAAAATCGAAGAACTTCCGCAACAGCCCGGGTGCGA
>DASXXS010000098.1:0-3458 GCA_036502925.1 Xanthobacteraceae bacterium | reverse complement strand
CGGTCGTGGGCCAGGGGCAATTGGTCGACACCAAGACCGGCATGCTGCTCGGGGTCAAGGACTGCATGAAGCATTGGTTCCTGATCCTGCGCTGTGCCTGGATCGGCTCCGCCATGGGCGCCATTCCCGGAATCGGGGCCTCGGTCATCGATTGGATCTCCTATGGGCATGCCCTCAAGACCGAGAAGGGCGCGGCGCAGACCTTCGGCAAGGGCGACGTGCGGGGCGTGATCGCGGCCGAAAGCGCGACCAATTCCCGCGAAGGCGGCGCGCTGGTGCCGACCGTGGCCTTCGGGGTGCCCAGCAGCGCCGGCATGGCGATCCTGCTCGGCGCCTTCCTGATTCATGGGCTGGTCCCGGGACCGGACATGCTCACCAAGCATCTCGACATCACCTATTCGATGGTGTGGAGCATCGCGATCGCCAATATTCTGGGCTCCGGACTTTGCTTCCTGTTCAGCGGCCAGCTCGCGAAGCTGGCGACGCTACGCTACACGCTGATCATGCCCTGCGTCTTGAGCCTGATCTACATCGGCGCCTTCGAGGCATCACGGAATTGGGGCGACCTGTACGCCCTTCTGTTCTTCGGCATGCTCGGCTGGGCCATGAAGCATTTCGGCTGGCCGCGCCCGCCGCTGGTGCTGGGATTCATTCTGGGCGGGATCCTCGAGCGCTACATGTTCATCTCGATCGAACGCTACGGCATTTCCTGGATGCTGCATCCGGTGGTGATGGTCATGTTCACCATGGCCGCACTCAGCCTGATGGGGCCGCTGCTGCAGGACATCCGCGCCCACCATGGGATCAAGGCAATGTTGACGGATTTCGGTCGCCCGCGCATCACCACCGACAATCTGTTTCCGGCCGCATTGCTGAGCCTGTTTGCGGTCATGCTCTACCAGTCGATCGGATGGAGCTTCGAGGCCAGGATCATCCCCACCATCGTGGGCACCGGCGCGGTCCTGTTCGGCGGCTTGAGCCTGGCGAACGACATGTTCAGGCGCGCGGCGGGGGAAGGCGGCCTCGCCGACAAGGCGAAGGCGGTGATCTCGGAAAAGATCCACATGGATATCGCGTCCAAGACCGCTCACCTGCCCGGCGATGTCATCCTGATCCGCGGCTTCATCTTCTTTGGCTGGATGGTGGCATTTCTCGGCAGCATGGCCGTGATCGGGCTCATTCCGACGGTGCCGGTCTTCATCATCGCCTATATGCGGCTGGAAGGCGGGGAGAAATATCGCCATGCCTTGATGATGGCGGCGATCATGCTGACGCTGATCTATGTGGTGTTCGACCAGTTGCTCGCCATTCCATGGCCGCCGACTCTGCTTGGCGACTGGTTCCCGGTGCTCAAGATGATACCTAGCGTATGATCGCCTCGCCGCCGGCGGCTTGATCTCCGGCCTTTAAGGCCCGGCGGGATATTCGCCGCAGGATCGCACCCGGGGTCCGAGCGTCTCCACGCATTCCTCGCGCGTGATCGGTCCACGGCCGATGACCTTCCCGAGCAGGTAATCGGCGACGCTCTCGATGTCGCGCCGCGGCAGCGCGGTGCTCGGCGGGAACGGCGGCACCTTGTCGCCGAGCTCCGCCTCGGTCATGCCGTAGCAGCGCTTGTCCGTGTAGGCCTGGTCGTCGAAATGCGGCATCGCGCGGCCCGGAATTCCGCACGAAATTACCATGATCAGGGAGTCCCGATTCAATTGGCTCCGCCGCAAATTAGCAGCGCCGCCGGGCGACTGCCCCTGGCCGGCGCCGTCGCCGGCCCAGCCGTGACAGTATTGGCAATCGGCCTTTTCGAGAAAGATCCGACGGCCAACGGCAAAATCGTCCTCCGCGCAGGCCGGAAGCGTTGCCGCCCTGACGGCCAGAAACGCCAGCAAGGTCGGCCGGAACCAATGAAACCGCCGTATCGAGCGCTGTGACTTCATCGTGGTCTCTGCATGTGATCGGGGTAACGGATTTTGTTCGATTATCACGTTTTTTTGCTCGCTGGGCCGGCGTGATTAGCGGCGCGCCTTCAGGGCGTGGCCCGATGAACCTTCTGGCCGCAGATCCCGTCTAACCGGCGGAGGCATGCTGTATTTCGGCCCTCCGCCTGCGCGGAGAAGGGGCGGCGTCGGAAGGAGTTGCAATGTCGAGCTCTCGGTCGGACGGGTCTGCGGCGCCGGATTTTCATCCCGAATTCGGCTTCTTGTGCCCGTCCGCGCGCAAACGCCGCGGTGTCCGGCTCGCCACGGCGATCGTCGTGACCGCGCTGGCGATCGGCGCCACCATGGGTTTGGCGGTCGCATATCATCCCGATGTCACCCGGCCGGCAACCATGGCCCCGCCGATCGATGAACCGCCGCCGGCGGAAGCGGCGGTGCCCGCCGCTGACGCGACCCGCGCGCACGAATCCTGCAAAGGGGACGCAGCCCAGGATCTGGCGGCGTTCTTTCTCAATCCCGCTTGCAGATCGAACAAGCCGCATGCCAGGCACGGTGCGCGGGCCGCCAATCACGTCGCGACCGTCATTATCGGCCGCACGGAGGTATTGCCGACGCCGGCCGCCGCAACCCCTGCGCCCGTCGCCGGTTCCGGACCGCCACAGGCCGGTGGTGGGAATGCGGAGAAACAGGCCAACGTGGCCGCGCTCGAGCGGACGGCGCCCCCCAAAAAGCTGAAGCCCAAGACGACCGCTTCGATGGCGCTTGCGGCGCCTGCCCCCGCGGTCGATGCCACCATGACGAGTGCTTATGCATCTGCGCCGAGGTCCTTCCCCCCGTACGGCGACCCCTTCCGCTCCATCGCGCCGCCAGGCAGCCTCGCGGCTTCGCCTGGGCGGTCCTGGCCGCAAGGGCGGTGACAAAGCCGAGCCGGGTTGCGGGATCGCAGGCCCGGAACCAACCAGCCGTCGTCGAAGTTCATGCCCTATGATTGCTGAAGGACAGGCGTGATGAAATTCGGAGCGACCTTGCTGGCATTGGGCACGGCCCTCCTGGCCACTGACGCCTCGGCGGAAGGAATTAATCTGACCGGAGCGTATCGATGCGTGACCTTGTGCCGGGACGGACTCGTCGGCCAGCCGGCCTTCGTCACGCAGAACGGCTGGAATCTCAATCTGCTGAATGAAGCCGGCGAGCCGTCACGGGCCTGGATCGACTGGTCAGGCCACATTTGGGCCGAAGGCTGGAACCAAGGCGCGATCTTTTCGCCCGACGGGATGGTCATTCAGTTCGATCGCGGCACCATATGGCAACGGGATATGACGCCGGTTGCCGTCACGCCGGTGATCAGATCGCGCCGCTGATTCCGGCGGCTGAAAAAAGGCGCGGCCCCGGACGGGACCGCGCTCCATGTTGCCGGCGCCCGGTCGAGGCGCCGTTTTTATTGGATCAATCGAGCGGTTCGACCTTCACGATCGAAGCCCCGTGATTGTTGCCGACCCACAGCGTGCCCGGGCTCTTGGAGTCGTC
>DASXXS010000097.1:0-1791 GCA_036502925.1 Xanthobacteraceae bacterium | reverse complement strand
ATTGCTGGCTCAGTGACGGACGGCCGTGATGCTGCTCCAGTCGAAAGACGGCGTGCGGCCCGCTACCGGCAGGATGCCGCGGCTACGGATGTAGGGATGCACGGGCCGGATTGGGGCATCGAGCCACAGCCGCAACAAGTGACGACGCGCGTCCTCCGGGGCGTCGCCATCGTCGAACGCGGTGCGCGCATGCAGGATCGTGTAGTTGTTGATGAAATACGCTTCGCCCGGCTGCAGCGTGAATTCCAGCACGAGTTCCGGCCGCTTCGTCACCGCCTCGAACGTGTCAATGATGGCGCGTTCCGCCGCGCCCATCGGCCGACCGGCTGCTGCTTCACCAGCCTCGATGTAGGAGCGCACATAGCGCGCCGACACCTTGCCTTCGACATTCGAATAGACCGGGATGCGATAAGGCGTGTAAGGCAATTCACCCGGCTGCTCCTCGCCGCGCCGGTGGCGGACATAGCCGCGGTAGAGCGCCGCGAGCACGTCCGGGTGCTCCGCCAGCAGCGTATTGTGCACCGAAATGGCGCTGGTCAGCCGTGACACGCCCCCGCCCGCCTGCGCGTTCCTCAGGCACAAGAGACCAACCAGGTCGCACGAATCCGTGTGCGGCGACAATTCCTGCTTGTTGCGATAGGCGCGTGCCCCCGGGTCCTCTCGGCTGAAATCTTTGACGTGTCCGAGCCGGTCGCCCAAGACGCTCTGCGACAGGCCGCGTCCGAGATGCGTGCCGATGCCCCAGAAAATCAAGCCGAGTTCGTCTTTCGAGTAATCCTCGACCGGCAGCCCGCGCAGCAGCACGAAGCCGCGCCCGTCCTTGATCTGCCGGAGGATTTCCTCGACTACCGGGCGCAGCGAAAGCACCTCAAAATGCTCGCGCTGCAACCCGTCGAGGCCGATCCCAGCCGCTTTGATGTGCCGCATAGCATCCGCGATGTCGCGCAGCTGACCGCGTCAAGGTCGATCGAGTAATCCGCCGGCGAGCGGAAATCGGCGACCGTCCAGGCGCTCGGATGCCGGATCGGCGTGGGAAAGACCGGGGTAGCAGGCGTCTCGCTGCCTCGCGCTGGGCGCACCTCTAGGCTTGCGGTCATTGTTCCGGCCTCCCACTGTTTGGACGAATGTGTACGGCCGAAACGTCTCCTATTCAACCCGGCCCGCGGCCTGATCACCCCACTTCCGCCGATGTGGACGCGGGCGTAGCAGGCGGTATTCAATCCCGCGCGCGGCGGCGGAATTGCAGGCACAGCAACTCGGCGCCGACACGGCCTGAGACGCCGGAAAAGGCGGGATCCTCCGGGCCGACGAAGATGCAGGAATTGGCCGGTAACGGATCGCCGCCTTCGACCGCGACGTCGCCCGCCAGCACCAGCCAGAATTGGCCACCGCCGGCGCTCGGCGCGCGCCCGGCAATCGCGGTGCCAGGCGGTATCCGGTAGCGCCAGCCCGCCAGCCCATCTTCCGCTTCGAGAACCGGGCGGCAAGAAATGGTCGTCGCTTTACACACCGAGAAGCGCCGCCGGCATCGCCTCGGTGGTGAGTTCCCAGTGCTGGTGGCGGTCGCGGGCCGCATTTAGCACCTCCCGCTCGGCCGGCATATACCGGGCGCCGGGGTCCCAGCGGTTGCGCAGGGTGAACCACCAGATGCCCGACTTCCCGGCGACGATCGGCCCATAGGCCGAATACGCATCGGTGTAATGCACCACGCCGTCGCTGAATTCATGGTCGCCAAGCAGGCCGCGACCGGCAACGACCACCTGGAATTGGTCGGCCTGATGGAAGTGCGGC
>DASXXS010000096.1:0-1597 GCA_036502925.1 Xanthobacteraceae bacterium | reverse complement strand
TAGCCTCATCAAAGACCTCCGCGCATCATCCCGGGTCGGCTGCAACCGATCGGCGCCCTCCCCGTGCCATTACGCGACCGCAATCGTCAAAAACGCGCCCGCTTCCTCCTCGACCCTAGGCGATTTGCGCCCCCAGGAATGCCGCCATGCGCTCCCATGCCTGCTTGGCGCAGGCGACGTCGTAAGCCGCGCTGCGCTCGTTGGCGAAGGCATGGGCCGCGTCATAGCGGTAGAGCTCGTGGCGGACGCCGGCCGCTTTCAGTGTCGTTTCGAGATCATCGACCGCTGCGGGCGTGCACCAGTCGTCCTTGTTGGCGAAATGTCCATGCAGCGGCATACGGATCTTGGCCGGGTCGGCGAACGCCTTCGGCGGGATCCCGTAAAAGCATACCCCGGCTGCGAATTCCGTGACATGCACGGCGGCAGCGATGGTCAAGGCCCCGCCCATGCAGTAGCCCATCACCGCTACCTTGCCGCTCTGCGCTTGCAGGTGCTGCGCGGCGCCGCGCAGGTCCTGGTGCGTGGCATCGGCGAAATCGAGGCCGGTCATCAGGTGATTCGCTTCGTCCGGCTGGGTGGTCAGGCGGCCCTTGTAGAGATCGGGCGCCAGTGCGTTGTAGCCGGCGCGGGCGAAGCGGTCGGCCACCCCGCAGATCTGGTCGTTGAGACCCCACCACTCCTGGATCACCACAACCCCCGGCCGCCTTTGGCCGGCTGTCGCCAGATACCCCTTGGTCTTGCCCCCGTCGGGGCGTGCAAACTCGATCATTGTGCCCATTGGCGGTCCTTCCTCTCAGGCATCGGCAAAGGCCGGCATCACCGCGCGCGCAAACAGCTCAACCGATTTCATCACCTCCTCGTGCGAAATCGTGCCGAAGGCGAAATCGCACACGAAGTAGGTTGCGCCGGCGGCCTCAGCCTGGCCGGCGATATAGTCGCGCACCTGGGCGGGCGTGCCGGCGATGGCGTGCCCATGCGCCTGCAGCGGATCCCATTCCTCGGGCAGCCCGTCTTTCAACGGGAACGGCACGTCGTATTTCGCCCACAGCAGCTCCATGTGCTGGCGCCACGGGCGGTAAGCGCGGCGGGCGATGTCGCGCGCCGCGGCCTCGGTCTCCGCGAGGGCGATGTGCCGGTTGATGCCCATCAACGGCAGTTCAACTTCGGGCCGGCTGTGCTTGCGCCATTCCGCCTTGTAGAGTTCGATGATCGCGCGCGCCTGTGCGGTGTCGCGCAACGTGACGATATGCGCGCCGTGCTCAGCCGCCCAGGGAATGCTGTCCGGCCGGCTGGTGCCGTACCACAACTCGGGGTAGGGCTTCTGAACCGGCTTCATGACCATCGGCACATGGTCGAAATCGTAGAACTTGCCGTGGTAGGTGAGCTCATCCTCGGTCAGGCCGATGCGGATGGCGTCGAAGGCTTCGCGGAACTGCTGCATCCCGGTATCAAAATCGACGCCGTAAAACCCGACCTCAATCGGCGAGATGCCGCGGCCGACGCCATAAAGAAACCTCCCGCCGCTCATCTGGTCGAGCATGCAGATCTCGTCGATCAGCCGCAGCGGATGGTAGAGCGGCAGCAGATACACCATCGG
>DASXXS010000095.1:0-3815 GCA_036502925.1 Xanthobacteraceae bacterium | reverse complement strand
TCGTCATCGACTATCAGTCGCAGCGCAGCGTCGCGCGGAGCCTGACCATCGATATTGTCGACTACCCGTGCGAGTGGCTGCTCGATCTGCCGCTCCTGACCAGGAGCTACCAGCAATGGTCCGCCGAGAGCCTCGCGCTGTCCGCGCGCGCGCCGCGCGCGCAGATCGCCGCCCCGTGGCGCGATTATCTGGCGACGCTCGATCCGCTCGGACCCGAGGACGAGCAGGCGGCGCTGCGGGCGGCGGCGCTGTTCACCAAATATCTCAAGGCCTGCCGGGACGAGCGTTATGCCATGAGCCTGCTGCCGCCCGGGCGCTTTCTGATGCCGGGCGATCTCGCCGGCTCGCCCGCGCTGACGTTTTCGCCGCTGCAATGGCCCAAGCAAGGATCACAGAAGGGGTCACAGCAAGGGCCGCCGCCGGAGCCGCCCGCAGGCTCCCTTGCCGCCATGATGCGGCGGCGGTTTGAGGCCTATAAGAATGTGGTCGTGCGTCCGTTCTTCCAGGACCATTTCGCGCGCCTCGACCGGCAGATCATCCTGGTGGATGCGCTTGCCGCCTTCAATGCGGGTCCGGACGCGGTGCGCGATCTCGAAGGCGCGCTCGCCGCCGTGCTGGAATGCTTCCGGATGGGGCGGAGGACCTGGGCGAACGCGTTGTTTCGCCCGCGCGTCGATCGCGTCCTGTTCGCCGCCACCAAGGCCGACCATCTGCATCATGCCAGCCACGAGCGGCTGGAGGCGATCCTGGCGCGGATGATCGAGCGCGCCGCCGAGCGGGCGAGCGCCGCCGGAGCCCCCGTCGATGTGGTCGCGCTGTCGGCGGTACGGGCAACCCACGAAGCGAAAGTGCGGCGCGGACGCGAAGAGCTGCCGTGCATCATCGGGGTGCCGGTCGCCGGTGAGGTCGCGGGTGGCGAGGTCTTCGACGGTGAGACCCCGGCCGCGATGTTTCCCGGCGATCTGCCCGCCGATCCGAACCAACTGTTCGACGTGCTGCCGGCGTTCCGCGGTCTCGCCACCGCGGCGCCGCAGGATGCGGATTTCCGCTTTCTGCGTCTGCGCCCTCCGCAGCTGGAGCAGGCCGGCGGTATGCCGATGCTGCCCCACATTCGCCTTGACCGTGCGCTGCAATTCCTGATCGGAGACCGGATGCCATGAACGAGCATCACCGCCGGCCGGCCGCGTTCCGGCTCGACGATCCAAATGTCGTCGTCACGGCCGAAGCGGGGCGTGCCGCCCGCGGTACCGTGCAGGTCATGGTCGAGCCGGAGCCGTCGCTGCCGGTGGTCGCCGAACCGGATCCGGTGCCGCGCCGCGGGTTTGCCTGGAGCATGCTGTTCTGGTCCGCGCTCGGCGGGCTCACCGCGCTCGGCATCGGGATGGGCGTGACGCGCCTGATCGAAGACCTGTTCGGCCTCAATGAAGCGCTCGGCTGGCTCGGGACGACGCTTGCCGCCATTGCCGGGCTCGCATTCGTGGCGATCGTGCTGCGCGAAGCATGGGGACTGTGGCGCCTCGCCGGCATCGAGAAGCTGCGCCAACGCGGTGCCGAAACGCTCGCCAGCGACGACCGGACCGCCGGCCGTGCGGTGGTGCGCGATGTGCTGGCGCTCTCGCGCCACATGCCGCGCCTGGCGCGCGCGCGGGCGAGGCTCGAGGGCCATCTTGAGGATATCATCGACGGCGCCGATCTGGTGCGGCTGGCCGAACGGGAGCTGATGGAGCCGCTCGACCGCGACGCCAGGCGCATCGTCAGCGACGCGGCCAAGCGGGTCTCGCTGGTCACCGCGGTCAGCCCGCGCGCCGCCGTCGATATGCTGTTCGTGCTGGTGACCGCGCTCGCGGTCGTGCGCCGGCTGGCCTATCTTTATGGCGGCCGGCCCGGCACGCTCGGGGTGATCCGGCTCATGCGCGAGGTCATTACACACCTGGTGCTGACCGGCGGCATGGCGGCCGGCGACAGCTTGATCCAGCAGGTTCTCGGCCATGGCATTGCGGCGCGAGTTTCGGTGCGCCTGGGTGAGGGCGTGCTCAACGGCCTGCTCACCGCCCGGCTCGGGCTCGCCGCCATCGAGGTGACGCGGCCGTTGCCGTTCGCGGCATTGCCGTCCCCCACGCTCGCCGATGTGGCCGGCAATCTCCTGCGCCGGCGCGGCGAGACCAAGCCGGAGATCGCAGCCGCGTCAGAGATTTGATCGCCGAGCGGAATGGAAGCGAAATCATGATGAAACGCATCATTGCCGGCTTTGCGGCCGCCGCCCTCGGACTCCTCGGCCCTCGCGCGGCCACCGCGCAGACCTATCCGACGCATTCGGTGCGCGCGATCGTGGCCTTCGCGCCGGGCGGCGTGACCGACACGTTCGCGCGGCTCATGGCGCAGAAGCTGAGCGAGAATCTCGGCCAGCAGTTCTATGTGGACAATTTGCCGGGCGCGACCGGCAATACCGGCACCGCGCAAGCCGCCAAGGCGGCGCCCGACGGCTATACCTTGCTGTTCGCGTTCAGCTCCTACGTGGTGAACCCAACGCTGTTCGACAGGATTCCCTACAACCCCGACAAGGACTTCGATCCGGTCACGCTGGCCGTCACCTCGACCACCGTGCTCACCGTCAATCCGATGGTGCCGGCCACCACGGTCAAGGAGCTGGTCGCCCTCATCAAAGCCGATCCGCGCAAGTACAGCTACTCGACCGCCGGGGCCGGCACGCAAGCGCATCTGACGGGCGAGCAGTTTCGTCTCTTGCTGGGCCTCGACCTCGTGCATGTGCCGTATAACGGCGGCGCTCCGGCGATCCTTGCGGTCGTCGGCGGCCACACCCCGATCGGCTTCAGCTCGCCGGCGGCGTCGATTGCGCAGATCAAGCAAGGCAATGTGCGCGCGCTTGCGGTCACCGGCAACAAGCGCTCGCAGATTTTGCCCGATGTGCCGACCATGGCCGAGGCCGGCTATCCGGAGATCGTGGGCGACAGCTGGGTCGGCGTCCTGGTTTCGGCTGGAACAGCCAAGGACATCATCAGCCTGCTCCAGCGCGAGATCGCCAAGATCATCGCGGTGCCCGACATGCAGGCCCGATTGGCGGAGCTCGGCTACGACCCGGTCGCGAGCACGCCCGATGAATTCGGCGCCCGCATCAAGACCGAGATCGCCACCTGGGCGCAGGTGATCCGCGCTGCCCATATCAAGCCTGAATGACGGTCGCGGACACTTCGAAGGAAATGGGGCCGATGCTGCCGCGCGAGCGCTGCGATTTTTCCGCGATCGTCGACCGGCCGGTCCGCAAGCTGCCGGGCGGTGCGCGCCTGATCGTCTGGACGATCGTCAATTACGAAGTGTGGGACATCGCCCGGCCCATGCCGCGCCAGGTCCTGCCGGCGCCGACCGGGCAGGTGCTGCTGCCGGACGTTCCCAATTGGAGCTGGCACGAATACGGGATGCGCGTGGGCGCCTGGCGTTTCTTCGATCTGTTCGGCCGGCGCGGAATCCGGCCGACGCTCGCCATCAACGCCCGCGTCTGCGAGGACTATCCACGCGTCGCCGAACAGGCCAAGCGGGACGGTTGGGAATTCATGGGCCACGGCTATGACCAGGTGCCGATCCACGGACACAAGGATCAAGCCGCGATGATCGCCCGCTGCCTCGAAATTCTGCAACGCTGCTGCGGCCGGCGTCCCCTGGGCTGGCTCGGGCCGGGCCTCACCCAGACCCTGGAGACGCCCGACCTGCTCGCCGCCGCCGGCATCAAATATATCGGCGATTGGGTCCATGACGACGAGCCGACCACGATCCGCACCGAGAACGGCCCGCTGGTCACG
>DASXXS010000094.1:0-1997 GCA_036502925.1 Xanthobacteraceae bacterium | reverse complement strand
ATCCTCTCTAGTCTTGATGTGGACGTGCCCGAGTTGCATGGCCATGCCCGTTTCCTCCTGCCTGGGATCTGCCCGCGGCGCGCCGAGGCGGCGCCCGCCGCGGCAGCTTGGCGGCACGAGCATAGGAACTCAACCGACATTTCGCCCGATTCCCGGCTTTTTCGGGAGCAGGATTTCGGCCTCATCGATGCTGGGTCACCGCGTCGACCAACGCCGGCTTGCCCGTCTTGACCTGCGCCACCGCCCGCTGAAGCGCCGGTTGCAGATCGTCGGCGTTCTCGATCGGACCTTCGGCCCACCAGCCCATCGAGCGGGCGAGGCCGGCGAAGTCGGGCGCCGGTCCAAACAGATCCATGCCGATATGGGCGCGGTTCGGATCGGTGCCGCGGGTGCGCGCGACGACGATCTGATGGTGGTCGTTGCAATAGGCGCGGTTGTTGTACATGACGATCAGCAGCGGGATCTGGTATTTCGCCGCGATCCACAGCGCGCCGGCGTCGTACATCAAGTCGCCGTCGGGCTGGAGATCGACGACGAGCCGGCCGCTGCCTTTGTGGGCCGACGCGCACCGCGTTATCCACGTAGCGCGGGTCGTCGCGCAGGTCCTCGCACCCCATTTGCCCTGAGCAGATTGTGCCAATGCTCTTCGACCGCGATGTTCATCGCGACGTAGCCGTCCTTGGTCGGATAGACGTTCAACGGCACGCGGCCGTGGCTGGCGTTGCCGGTCCGCGGCGGCGCCTTGCCGGTCTCGAAATAGGCGTGCAGTTGCGAGGTCAGGGTCGCGTAGGCGGCCTCCTGCATCGCCACCTCGACGAGTCGGCCCCGGCCGGTACGCTCGCGCTCGAACAGCGCTGTGAGGGTGACGGCATAGAGATGGATGCCGGAGAGGAAATCGACGACCGCCGGGCCGGCCTTGACCGGCGGTCCGTCCTCGGGGTTAGCCAAGGTGGATTTCGGGTTATTCGGCGACACAGATGGAAATGACAAAAGCCCCGAAAGCGGCCGATCCAGGCGCGGTCGACCATGTCCTTGTCTGGGCGCACACCGGATTATGGAGACATCGCTGCGTCGGCCGCTTCGGCGGCGCGCCGCGTCAGCAGGTCATGTTCGCGCCTGTTGCCCGCTAGCGCCGCGGCCGCTTCGAACGCGGCGCGCGCCTCCTCGTAGCGGCCGAGCTTGTGGAGTAGGTCGCCTCGAACGCTCGGCAGCAGGTGATAGCCCTTGAGCGCCGGCTCGCGCACAAGGCGGTCCACAATCGCAAGCGCCACTTCTGGGCCCTCGGCCATGCCGACGGCAACCGCACGGTTGAGGTCGATGATTGGCGAGCGCACGACCGCCGCCAGCTCCGCATAAAGTCCGGCGATGTGCGACCAGTCGGTATCGCCCGCCGTCCTCGCCCGGGCGTGACAGGCGACGATGGCCGCCTGGAGGGCGTAAAAGTTGCCCGCTCCGCCCAGCTCGCGCGCCCGCCCGAGCGCCTGCATTCCGCGCCGGATTTGGAGCTGGTCCCAGAGTGTGCGGTTCTGGTCCAGCATGAGGATTGGCTCGCCCGCTGCGTCGGTACGGGCCGCCGCGCGCGAGGAGTTTAGCTCCATCAGGGCGAGCAATCCATGGGCTTCGGGCTCGTGCGGGGCAATGGCGGTGAGCACGCGGCCCATGCGAAGCGCTTCATTGCAGAGCTGGGGGCGCAACCAGTCCTCGCCGCGCGCCGCGGTGTAGCCTTCGTTGAAGATGAGGTAGATGACCTCCAGCACTGAGGAGAGCCGCTTCGAGAGCTCCTCGCCGCGCGGGGTCTCGTAGGCCAGCCCCGATTCCGAAAGGGTCCGCTTCGCGCGCACGATGCGCTGGGCGATCGTTCTCCGTCCAACTTACTTTTCTAACCCGAGGAGCCCCGTGACGCCTTGCTCCCAAATCGGGCCGTATCAGCCGAAGAATTGCCCTGGTCGGGTAAGGGTTAGTCGTCGAACAGTCGCAGAGGCTCAAGGTGACAGAAC